>NZ_LT629772.1:4284581-4590623 GCF_900105385.1 Microlunatus soli
GAGACCGAGAATACCGACCGTGATCATCACGGGAAGTCCGCCAGCCGCCGGGCCGTTGTCATCACCTCGACAACGCGGCGCACGCTGGCCATCGTGACGAACGGCTCGGTGCCGTTGCGGATGGTGTCGTACAACTTCTCGTAGAAGCCGGTGGTCCGCTGGTCCGGTGGCGGGACGCTGATCTCGGTCTCGGTCCACTCCAGATCCTCTGCCGCCGGATAGGTCCGGCCGGCGGCAGCCCCGGTCTTCGCCTGCCGCTCAGGCAGGTCGGAGATGTCGGTGCTGCGGACCCGCAGCCGGCTCGCGGTGCCGGTGATGGTTCCCAGGGTGCCGACCACGAACCAGGAGTCCTGCGGGCTGGCGACCACCATGCTGGATTCCAGGTCGATCACCGGACCATGATCGGGTCGGATGGTCAGCTTGACGTGATCCTCGGCATCGCCGGCGGTGATGGTGTGCCGCAGATCGGCGAAGACCTGCAGCTCGGTGTCCGGGATCAGGGTCATCAGTTGATCAAGGAAATGCAGCGCCGTGTTGGGGAGCTCACCGCCACCCAGACGGCGCAGCGTCTGCCAATCGTCGCGGCGGGTGTAACGGTGCGTGGTCCGCCGGATCAGCAGCGGTTCACCGATCCGGCCGTCGTCGATCAGGTCCCGGACGACGAGGAAGGACGGGTCGAGGCGCTGGTTCTGGAAGGCTGTGACGACCCGGCCGCCGGCGGTTGCCAGCTCGGTCAGCTGATCGACTTCTGCGGTGCTGGTCGCCGCCGGCTTCTCGATCAACACATGTTTGCCCGCCGTCAGCGCCGCCGAGGCCACCGGGACATGGGTGTGTGACGGCGTCGCGACCACGACGAGTTCGACCGCGCTGTCGGCGAGCAGGTCTGCGGGCTCGGCATAGGTCGCGCAGCCGAAACGTTGCTCGGCTTCGGCTCGTCGGTCGCCGTCCTGGTCGGCGACGGCTGCCACCCGGAAGTGCTGCGGCAGCTGCTCCAGCCCGGCGGCGTGGATGTTCCATCCGCTGCGACCGAGGCCGACGATCCCGACCGCGATCGGGGAGACCGCGATCGGGGAGACCGCGATCGGGGAGACGGCCGGCTCGCTTGCCGCGGGCATCAGCTCTGCACCGCCGCAGGCGTCCGGAGTTGATCGCGGATCGCCGCGGTCAGGGCCACCGGGGCAATCAGATCCTGTCGAGCGGGCGGCGCTGTGGTGCCGTCCAGGACGGCAACGAAGCGTTCCAGGAGCGGCAGGTTGTAGTCGGGTCCCAGCGGGAGATCGCGGGACGAGCTCCCGTGCCGGCCGAAGACCGCCGCGCTGAACGGCACCTGTCCGTGCTCATCCGGCTCCACGAACCGAAGCGTGGCAGCAATACCGTCGATCGAGGTGGTGACGACGACGGTCTCGGTCTCCCGATGGACGGCCAGTCGGTCGAGGTCGGCCGACACACCGGCCGCGCCGATCAGCTCGAAGGCCGTCTCGACCACATGGATTCCGTAGAAGAACAGACCCGACCACGGGCTGGCCGGGTCCGCCGGACCCGTCACCGAGACCGCCGTCAGCGGGCCGCCGTCGTCGCGCGCCGCCAGCAGGGCACCGACGCCGGGGGTGAACCGGACCGCGGAGGCCGAGAGCAGCGGGACCGCCGAGCTGTCGGCCGCGGCGATCAGGGCGTCGGCGTCCTGGACGCTGGTTGCCAGCGGTTTGTCCACCAGGACAGGGATCCCGGCGGCCAGCAGCGGCTCGGCCTGCGGGCGATGCAATGCACCGTCGCGGCTGCAGACGATGGCCGCATCGACCGAGCCGATCATGGCGGTCGGGTCGTCGACGACCGTCAACGACCGGTTGTGGGTGACCCGAGCGACCCGGGTGTCCTCGCCACGAAGGATCGCCGTGACTTCGGTGCCGGGGAATCGTTGCTCGTCGTTGAGGTGGCGGATGAAGTGATCGGTGTGGCTGTTCTCGATGCCGATGATGCCGACGCGGCGCATGCTGCTCCTCTGTGCAGTCGATTGCACGATGACGCTAGCGACGGTGCCGCGCGAACGTCAAGGGGTCCGCTACGACTCGTGCAACCGAATGCAGGATATCCGCGTCGTCGATGCCGCGGATCAGGAGAAGGCGTTCTCCCCGGTCAACGCCTGGCCGATCACCAGTTGGTGCACCTCGCTGGTGCCCTCGTAGGTGAGCACCGACTCCAGATTGTTGGCGTGTCGCATGATCGGATACTCGCCGGTGATGCCGTTGGCTCCCAGGATGGTCCGGCAGGTCCGGGCGATCGCGATCGCCTCCCGGGTGTTGTTCAGCTTGCCCAGACTGATCTGCTGCGGATCGAGCCGATGATCATCCTTCAGCCGTCCCAGGTGCAGCGCCAGCAGGAAGCCCTTCTGCAACTCCAACGCCATGTCGGCGAGTTTGGCCTGGGTGAGCTGATAGCCGCCCAGTGAACGGTCGAACACCTCCCGGGTCGCCGCGTAGGCCAGGGTGGTCTCCAGACAGTCCCGCGCCGCGCCCAGGGCTCCGAACACGATCCCGAAGCGGGCCTCGTTCAGACAGGACAGCGGGCCCCGCAACCCCTCCACCTCCGGCAGCACCGCGTCAGCCGGCAGCCGGACGTCGGTCAGGATCAACTCCGAGGTGATCGAGGCCCGCAGCGACAGCTTCTTGGTGATCTTGGGCGCGCTGAACCCCGGGGTGTCGGTCGGGACGACGAAACCGCGAATTCCCTTGCCCGGCCGGTCCGGATCGGTCTGCGCCCAGACCACGGCGACATCGGCCGCACTGCCGTTGGTGATCCACATCTTGGTGCCGTTCAGCACCCAGTCGTCGCCGTCCCGTACGGCATGGGTACGCATCCCGGCGGGATTGGAGCCGAAGTCCGGCTCGGTGAGCCCGAAGCAGCCGAGCGCTTCACCGGCCGCCATCCGGGGCAGCCAGGTCTGTTTCTGCTCTTCGCTGCCGAACTTCCAGATCGCGAACATGGCCAGCGATCCCTGCACCGACACCAGGCTGCGGACACCGGAGTCGCCGGCCTCCAGTTCCAGACAGGCCAGGCCGTAGCAGACCGCAGTGGTGCCGGCGCAGCCGTAGCCGGTCAGATGCATGCCGAGCAGCCCCAGCGAGCCGGCCTCCTTGACCAGGCCAAGATCGATCTCGCCGCGGTCGTACCAATCGGCGACCTGCGGCTTGACCCGGCGGTCGACGAACGAGCGGACGGTGGCCGCGATGTCGCGTTCGTCCTCGGTCAGCAGGTGGTCGATCTTCAGCAACTCCAACGGCGACAGGGGCATCGGGGTCTCCTTCACAGGGCACGGGCTCGGGACGGGGTGTTGGTCATCGGATCGGCTCGGCGAGCAGGGCGTGCGCGGCCTTCTCGATCTGCGGCGGACCGAGCAGCACGTGGCCGGCGGCGGCGCCGAGCGGGATGAAGCTGTCCAGGCTGGCGACCCGGGAGATCCGGCCACCGAATCCGCCCTCGATCAGGGCGGTGATCACACCTTCGCCGACCCCGCCGGCGTGCCGGGTCTCGTCGACGATCAGCACTCGCCCGGTCCGCTCCGCCGCGGCCAGCAGATCGTCCACCGGGAGCGGGGACAGCCAGCGCAGATCCAGTACCGCGGCGTCGACCCCGTCGGCGGCGAGCCGATGGGCCACCTGCAGGCTCATCGGGACCCCGTTGCCGAAGGTGATCATGGTCAGATCGCTGCCGGCACGACGTTCCCGGGCGGTGCCGATCGGTGCTGCCGCGCCATGGTCGGTGGTCAGCCAGCCGTCGTCGCCGGCCTCGAGCAGATCGCGGCGGTGGTAGAGCGCGATCGGCTCCAGCAGGATCGAGACGGTGCCGTCGACCCGGCCGCCGGCGATCAGGGTGCGCAGCATCGCCGCAGCGTCGTCGCCGCTGCTCGGGCAGCCGACAACGATCCCCGGGATGTCCCGCAGCGACGCGACCGCGTTGTCGTTGTGGAAATGCCCGCCGAACCCCTTCTGGTAGGCGAGTCCGGGCAACCGCAGCACCATCGGGTTGCGGAACCGGCCACGGGAGAAGAACTGCTGGGTCGCGGCTTCGCCGCGGAGTTGGTCGATCGCGTTGTGCAGGTAGGCCAGGTATTGCACCTCGGGGATCGGCAACAGTCCGGCCAGGCTCGAACCGAGCGCGAGTCCGAGGATCGACTGCTCGTCCAGGATGGTGTCGAACACCCGTGCAGCGCCGTGCCGGCGGGCCAGCCCGCGGGTGACCCCGTAGACACCGCCCTTCACCCCGACGTCCTCGCCGAAGATGATCACGCCGGGATCCTGTTCCAGCGCCTGGGCCAGCGTCGCGTTGATCGACTCGGCCAGTGTCCGCAACGGTCCTTCGACAGGCTCAGGAACCGTGGCCAGGGTGGCAACCCGTTCGGGATGACGCGGGGCCAGCGGCGCCATCACCTCGGCCGCCGAGCCGAGCCGGGCGCTACCGCGGAGCTCGCCACGCGCCCGGTCGATCTCCCGGCGGAGGCCGTCGTAGCGCTCGATCAGTTGTTCGCCCGGTACGCCGCGGTCGGCCAGGGCGCGGGCCGTTGCCAGCAACGGATCCCGGTCGTAGTCGGCCTCGATCTGCCGCTGGGTCCGGTAGGCGATCTCGGCATCACTGCCGGCATGGGCTCCGAACCGTACGCAGTGCAGGTGCAGGAAGGCCGGACGTCGGGTCCGACGGACCCGCTCGGCAGCGTCGACGGCGGTGGCGTACACCGCCTCGGTGTCGGTGCCGTCGCAGGACAGGTAGTCCAAGCCGGCTCGCGCTCCGTACGCCTGCTCGATCCAGCCGCGCGGGGTCGGCACCGAGATGCCGTAGCCGTTGTCCTCGCAGATGAACAGGATCGGCATCGGCAGGCCGCGGTGTGCGGTGTTCAGCGCGGAGTTGATCGCACCGATCGCGGTGGAGTGGTTGGCCGAGGCGTCGCCGAAGGAACAGACCACGATCGCGTCCTCCGGCCAGGGCGGAGGTTCATGATCATCACGCAGCCGGCGATCATGACGGCGGAGCCGATAGCTCCGGGGCAGACCGATCGCCAACCCTACCGCCCGCGGCAGATGAGAGGCGATCGTCGAGGTCTGCGGGATGACGTTCAGCTCCGGATGTCCGAACACCTTGTGTCGACCGCCGGCGATCGGTTCGTCGGCCAGGCCCATCAGTCCCTGCAGGATGTCTCGGATCGGTGTCGACCCGGGGTGCTGCGCTGCCCGGGCCAGGTAGAAGCCGCCGGAGCGGTAGTGCAGCAACGCCGGATCGTCCGGCCGCAACGCGTACGCGATCGCGGCGTTGCTCTCGTGGCCGGAGGAACCGATGGTGTAGAAGCCTTCGCCTTCGGCCTGCAGTTCCCGGGCGACCGTGTCCAGCTGCCGGCTGGCCGCCTGGGCTCCGAAGATCCCTGACAGCTGTGCCGCCGAGAGCGCACCGGCGGGCGCCCCGGGGGAAGGCGATCGACGGGCGGTCAGCTCGGCGATCGCCTTCCTGAGATGGGTTTCCAGCGGGTCGGCCATCGGCGCTCAGTCCAGCGCGAAGCCGGGATCGCCCTGCAACTGAGCAACGTCCATCTGGGCCTTCTGCAGTTTGCCGGAGTAGTCCCAGTTCATCGACTGCCACCGGGTGAACTGATCGAGCACCCAGATCCCGGACTGCCGCGAGCCGTTGCCGGACTTGCCGTTGCCGCCGAACGGCAGGTGGGCCTCGGCGCCGGAGGTCGAGTTGTTGACGCTGACCATGCCGGCCGAGATCCGATCCCGGAACGCGAAGGCCTCCCGGGCGTCGTTGGTGTAGATCGCCGAGGACAGTCCGTAGCCGGGTGCGTTGGCCAGCTGCATCGCCTGGTCGAAGTCGCGATAGGTGGTGACGCCGACCAGTGGCCCGAAGGTCTCGTTGTCGAAGATCCGATCACCGGGTGCGACTCCGTCGACGACCACCGGGTGGTAGAACAGGCCGGCGGCCGGGTCTCCGACGAAGCCGTCCCGCGGGTTGTCCGCGGTGATCCTGCCCTGCGCTGCTTGGACCCGGTGATGGGGTTGGATCCAGTCGAGGTATTCCTCGTAGCGTTCGGCGAACTTGGCGTCCATCATCGGCCCCATCAACACCTCGCCGGTCGGGTCGCCGACCGCCGCAGCGGCGACCGCGGCGTTGAAGCGGGTCAGGAATTCGGCGTGCACCGACTCGTGCACGATCACCGTGCCCAGCGAGGTGCACCGCTGGCCGGCCGTGCCGAAGCCGGCGAACAGCGCTCCCTCGACGGCCAGATCGAGATCGGCGGCCGGCGTGACCACCATCGGGTTCTTGCCGCCCAGCTCCAGGCAGGGGGACTGCAGGTGACGACCGACCAGCGCACCGACCTCGCGACCGACGGCGGACGATCCGGTGAAGCCGATCTTGTCGATCAGGCCCTGTTCCAGGGAGCGTTCCAGTCCGGCGAAGGTCTCCGGTCCGCCGGCGTGCACGATGTTGAAGACCCCGTCGGGCAGACCGCCGCCGTTGACGAAAAGATCATGGAACGCTGCCGAGGCCGCGGGGGAGTATTCGGCAGGCTTCCAGACCACCGTGTTGCCGGCCAGCAGCGCCGGCACGATGTACCAGGACGGCACCGCGACCGGGAAGTTGCCGGCGGTGATGACACCGGCGACCCCGACCGGGCGGCGGAAGGTGAAAAGCTGCTTGTCCGGCATCTCGCTCGGCACGGTCTGACCGTAGAGCCGGCGCCCCTCGCCGAGGAAGAAGTCGCAGGTGTCGATGATCTCCTGCACCTCACCGAGCGCTTCGCCGTACGGTTTTCCGATCTCGTCGGTGACGATCCGGGCCAGCGACGCCTTGTTCTGCTGCACCGCGCGGCCGATCTGGGCGATCGCCTGCCCGCGCACCGGCGCCGGGATCGCCGCCCACGCCGGTTGTGCCTGCTTGGCGGCCTCGGCCGCGGCGACGAAGGTGTCGGCGGTACCGAAGCTGACCTCGGCGATCACCTCGTCGGTCCTGCTCGGATTGACGCTGTCGGCGGTCCGGCCGCCCTCGTCGGGTTTGCCCGCAACGACCGACGTGATCTTCCTGTGCTGTGTCACTTCGCCTCTCCCACAACCCCGGATCCGATTGCCGATGCGACCACTCGGCCGAGCGCCGCGACGACCTCATCCAATTCTTCCTCCGTGATCGACAGCGCCGGCCGGAACCGGATCGCCCGCTCACCGCTGGGCAGGGCCAGCACGTGTTCACGGTCACGGAGCTCCGCCAGCACGGTATCGCGGGTCTGCGGGTCGGGCAGATCGACCGCGATCATCAGCCCGCGACCGCGGACGTTGCTGAGCACGCCGCCGGTCTCGTCGGTCAGGCCCCAGAGCCGATCGAGCAGCCGATCACCCTTGCCGGCCGCGGCCTCGATCAGTCCGTCGCGCTCGATGATCTCCAGGATCCGGGTGGCCCGGACCATGTCGACCAGGCCGCCGCCCCAGGTGGAATTGATCCGGCCGGAGACGGCGAACACGTTGTCGGGGACCTCGTCGACCCGGCGGCCGGCCATGATGCCGCCGACCTGCACCTTCTTGGAGAAGGCGACGACGTCGGGCTCCAGGCCGAGCTGCTGGTAGGCCCAGGCGGTGCCGGTGGTTCCGGTCCCGGTCTGCACCTCGTCGACGATGAACAGCGCATCATGATCATGAGCGAGCTGCTGCATCGCCTGCAGGAACTCCGCCCGCAGGTGGTTGTCGCCGCCCTCGCCCTGGATCGGCTCGCAGATGAAGGCGGCGATGTCGTGCGGATGGTCCCCGAACGCCTTGCGTGCTTGGGAAAGCGCGCGCTCCTCGGCCGCGATCACGGCGTCGAGATGATCATCGAGCGGGAAGGTGATGGCCGGGACGTCGATCCGCGGCCAGTCGAATTTCGGATACCGGGCGACCTTGCCGGGCTCGGTGTTGGTCAGCGACATCGTGTAGCCGCTGCGGCCGTGGAACGCCTTGGTCAGGTGCATGATCTTGGTGCCGAGCTCGGCGGGCCGACCCGCTGCCTCATTGTGTCGGCTCTTCCAGTCGAAGGCGACCTTGAGGGCGTTCTCCACGGCCAGCGCTCCGCCCTCGATGAAGAACAGATGCGGGAGCTCCGGATCGCCGAGCACCCGGGCGAAGGCCTCGACGAATTCGGCGTACTCCGGGCTGTAGACGTCGGAGTTGGCCGGCTTGTTGGCTGCGATCCGGCCGAGCTTGTCCATGAATGCGGGATCGTCGACGATGCCCGGCGGGTTGAGGCCCAGCGGCGCGCTGGCGAAGAAGGTGTAGAGGTCGAGGTAGCGGTCGCCGTTGCGGGCGTCGACCACCCGGCTGCCGCGGCTGGCGGCGAGATCGATCACCAGCTTGAAGCCGTCGGTGAGCAGGTGTCGGGAGAGCGAGGCGTGGACCTCGGCCGGTTGGATGCTGACGTGTTCGGCCATCACTGTCCTCCATTGGTTGCGCCTCACCCGTGAGGCGGGATGATTACCGGTGATATCCACTGTAGACGAAAGGTCTTGGCGTCAAGTTCGCGGACGGCAATGATTATCACGTCGAGTACGCGGAATGGGAAGCGGGGGCCGATTCTGCCAGGCTTGACCCATGAGTCGAACGATCAGCAGCGACGACATCACCGACCTGGAGGACAGCGGTGTCGACAGCGCACAGATCGCCGCCACCCTGCTGGACTGGGTCGCCGAGGACGACGTGCGCTACGGCGTCGACGTCTCGCCGGCGGAGCTGCTCAGTCTGGCCGCCACCCACGCCGGCATCGCCGGCGACGCCGAGCAGCACTGGGAGCTGCTGGAGCGAGCCCGCGCGGCCGACGGCGAGACCGCCATCGACGTCGAGGCCAAGATGATCGCCGCGCTGCTCTACCGCGGGGACAAGGAAGCCGCGATGGCCTTGGCCGACGAGCTGCGCCGTGCCGGCGTCCGGTCGATCCTCAGCTACAGCATCGTCTCCGACGCGCTGAGTGAGCACGGCGAGGACCGGGCCGCACTGCGGTGGCTGAACATGGGTCTGCGTGGCTTCGAGCGGATCTACGGCGACGACCCCGACGAGGACGAACTGGAGCTGCTCGATGATCTGCTGCTGGCCAGGATCGTGCTGCGACGGCGGATGGGACTCGCCCCGGACAGCTACGACGAGGAGGCCCTGGCGATGAACGAGGAGGAACTGATCGCCGAACTCGTTGCCGAGCCGGACTCGGCCGACAATGAATGAAGGAGACGAACGGAACGGCCGGCCGCAGGATCGACCGGATCAATGGCTGTCACCGGGTCAGGATCTCGACGGCGCGATCGAACCGACCGCCCGAGGAATCCAACCGAGCCTTCCGGCACACCAACAGGGCCCTCCGGCAGACCAACAGGGCCCTCCGGCAGACCAACAGGGCACTCCGGGACCCAACCCGTACGCACCGAACGCACAGCACCGGTGGCAGCAGTCGACGCCGCACCGAACCGCCCGAACCGGGTCGCGGACCAGCCGGCGGGTGATCGCCACCATCGTCGTGCTGGTCATCGTCGCCCTGGTACTGCAACTGGTGTCCCGGCTGTCCGGCGACGAGACCGACAGCGGCAGTCGCCCCGCTCCGACCCGGTCCTCTGCTCCGTCGGTTCCCGAGCGGCAGGCCGAACTGCGCTGGAAGATCAAGCCGGCCGCGCTGCGGCCGAAGCTGGCCGAAGCCGAGTTCGTCGCCGCGATCGACGGCGACTTCGACGGCCCGTACGTCACCGAGCAGCATGGCCTGTGGCTCACCCTGACCGGGACCGAGGACGCCGAACAGACCGTCCTGCACGCGATCGACCCGGCGACCGGAAAGGTCCGTTGGCAGCGGCCGATCGACGGCGCGCTGTGCACCGCCGAGGCCGATCCCGCCGGCATCATCTGCGCCGAGATCGTCGATCGGGACGCGACCTCGGGGTCGGGCAAGCGCTGGCGGTTGCAGAGACTCGATCCGGAGTCGGGCACGATCCGGCGCAGCGTCGAGCTGAACGGCTGGTTCAGTGCGTTGCATCGTTCCGGCAACACGGTGGTCGCCCTGGAACAGCGGGAGCCGGGACCGCACGCCGTCCTGCGTGGATTCGATCCGAAGACCCTGAAACAGCGGTGGAGCAGGGACCTGAAGGATGAACCCGGCCAGGACGAGATGTTCAGCGAGAACAAGGTGGTCCATCGCAAGCTGCCCGATCAGGACCGGGTGCTGGACCGGCCACGATTCCGCGATGTCGGACCGAAGACGGGGCACGGCTCGACAGCCCGCACCGAGCTGGTCGCGTTGTGGGCCGGCGGGCGGACCGCGTTCGTCCGACCCGACACCGGCAAACTGGTGATGATGCCGCACTGCTCGCGGCTGGTGGACGACGGCAAGCGGCTGTGGTGCAACGAGGTCGCCGGCGCCGCTTCCTACTCCTATCGCGGCAAGCTGCTGCATCGGATCAAAGGACCACGACTGGCGTTCCCGGGCGACGACGGCATCGGTGTCGACCGGAATCGGCCGGTGTTCATCGACGACGGTGGCGCGCCGGTCTCGGTCGATCTCGGATCCGGAAAGGTCGGCGGTGCCTACGCTGCCCCGGGCGCCGGTTCGGTGTGGGGGATGAAGACGACGCCGTCGGTGGAGAGCGTCGGCCGCTACACCTTCCTGATCGGCGAGGCCGGCACCATGCTCGTCGACCCCGAGCGGGACAAGATCATCTGGACCAACACCGAGATCACCCAGTCCGATCAGCCGTTGCTGCAGGGCACGGAGGTGATGTTCGGTTACTCCACCTTCAGCGTCGTCGATGTCCGCAACGGCAAGCAACGAGCGGAGGTCGACATCGACGGGCTGTACATCCGGATGATCGGCGATCGGCTCGCCGGAGTCGGTCCCGACGAGATCAGCCTGCAGCGGCTCCCCTGATCATCCGGCCGCTCGATCACGACACGCCGAGTGCCTCCGCCATCTGGGTGCGGAGTTGCTGCAGCAGGGTCGCAGCGACGGTACCGGCCTGTTCGGCGGTCCGGCTCTCGGTCGACACCCGGACCTCGAGGTAGCACTTCAGTTTGGGCTCGGTGCCGGACGGTCGGGCCACGACCTTGATCGACTCGCCGGTGATCAACACTCCATCGGTCGGCGGCAGCACACCGGCCGGACCAAGATCGATTCCGGCGGCCAGATCTTGTACGGCCACCGGCTGGTCGATCAAGGTGCTGGGCGGCTCGGCGCGGAGCCGGGCCATCGCGTCGGCGATGATCGCCATGTCGTCGACCCGGACCGACAGCTGATCGGTGGCGTGGACGCCGTACCGGCCGCTGATCTCGCGGAGTCGGTCGACCAGCGACGATCCCCGCCCGCGTAGCTCGGCGGCGATCGCCAACACCCGAAGCAGGGCAGTGATCCCGTCCTTGTCCGGTACGGCGGCGGAGTCACAGCAGTAGCCGATCGCCTCTTCGTAGCCGAAGGCGAGGTCGGGCACCCGACCGATCCATTTGAAGCCGGTCAGGGTGTAGCTGAACGGTTGACCATGGTCGGTCGCCATCGTCTGCAGCAGGGAGCTGGAGACGATCGAGCAGGCATAGCGACCCCGCACGCCGCGACGTAAGGCGTCGTCGGCCAGGATCGCGCCGAGCTCATCGCCGCGGAGCATCCGCCACCGCCGGCCGGCCGGCAGCTCGTACGGCACCGCCACCGCACAGCGGTCCGCGTCGGGATCATTGGCGATCACCAGGTCGGCGTCCAGCTCCTTGGCCCGGGCGATCGCCAGGTCCAGTGCGCCGTGCTCCTCGGGGTTGGGGAACGGCGTCGTCGGGAACTCCGGATCGGGCTCGGCCTGGTCGCTGATCACATCCGGTGCGGCGAAGCCGAGTCGATCCACCAGGTCGCTGACGATCCGGCCGCCGACACCGTGCATCGGCGTGTACACCCAGTCCAGTTCCCGCGGGATGTCGTTGCCGACAAGGGATGCGGCACGATCACCGTAGGCGGCGATCAACTCGTCGCCGAGCAGCCCGTAGACCGGTGACCGCTGCACCTGTGACAGCCGGCCCGCCGCGACGTCGTCGATCCGGGCGGCGATCTCGGCGTCGGCCGGCGGGATGATCTGCGAACCGTCGCCGAGATAGACCTTGTATCCGTTGTCCTGCGGCGGATTGTGGGAGGCGGTCACCACCACTCCGGCGACGCAGCCGTAGTGCCGGATCCCGAACGCCACCAGCGGAGTCGGCGTCGGCCGGTCGGTCAGCAGCGGTCGAAATCCAGCGGCCGCCATGATCTCGGCGGTGTCCCGGGCGAACACCTCGGACTTGTGCCGTGCGTCGTAGCCGATGATCACCGTCCCGCCGGTCAGCTCGTTGTCGTTCAGATAGCGGGCCAGTCCGGCAGCGGCCTGTCCGACCACCACCCGGTTCATCCGGTTCGGGCCGGGCCCGAGTGCGCCGCGCAGCCCGGCGGTGCCGAATTCGAGCCGGCCGTCGAACGCGTCCTCGAGCTCGGCCCGGGCCGCCTGATCATCGGACCCGACCCGGTCGACCAAATCGTCCAGCGCCGCAACCGTATCCGGGTCGGGATCCTGGGACCGCCAGGCCTCGACCCGGGCCAGCAGGGGCCCGTTCACAGCACCTTCGCCAGACCGGACAGCAGCTCCCGCAGCTTCGGTGCGGCGTCCTTGCCGGCCTGCACCACCTCGGCATGACTGAGCGGGTCCGCTGAGATGCCGGCGGCGGCGTTGGTGACCAGCGAGATGCCGAGCACCTCCATCCCCGCCTCGCGGGCCGCGATCGCTTCCAGGGTGGTGGACATGCCGACCAGATCGCCGCCCAGCACACCCGCCATCCGGACCTCGGCCGGGGTCTCGTACTGCGGTCCACGGAACTGCACGTAGACACCTTCGGGCAGGGTGCCCGACACCTGCCGGGCCAGTCCACGCAGCCGGGAGCTGTAGACCTCGGTGAGGTCGATGAAGGTGGCGCCGCGCAGCGGGCTCTGCCCGGTCAGGTTGATGTGGTCGCTGATCAACACCGGGGTGCCCGGCGCCCACTCCGGCCGCAGCCCGCCGCAACCGTTGGTCAGTACCAGCGTGCCGGCGCCGGCAGCGGCGGCGGTCCGGACACCGTGCACCACCGCCTCCACCCCACGTCCTTCGTAGAAGTGGGTCCGGCCGGTGAAGATCAACGCCTGCTTGTCGTTCGGGGTGCGGACCAGCCGGAGCAGTCCGGCATGTCCGGCGACCACCGGTTTGCTGAACCCCGGCAGCTCGGACAGCTCACACTCCGCGATCGTCTCGCCCATTGCGTCGGCCCCCGCCGACCAGCCGGAACCGAGGACCAACCCAAGATCAACTCGGTCGGTGCCCAGCCGCTCGCGGAGGACATCGGCAGCCTGCTGTGCGGCCCGCTGCGGGTCCGCGTTCACGTCGTCAACCACAAGGGCAGACTAAACCCCCGATCCACCGACGTGCGGCTACTGCGCGGCCCCATCCGGGCACAGCGGCGGCGTTGCCGCCGTTCAACGGTCAACCAGACCGCCCTCCCGGCGGCGCCTTGCCGATGCACCCGTCTGGTGCCGCTCGCTACGCCGCACGTCGGAGGATCCGGGGTAACCTGCCCCGATGCCGGCTCAGGCAGCGAGACTGTGGTCGTCCGGCTCGGAGGTACGGTCGCTGCTCGGTGCCGCAGTGGTCGGGGCGGTCGACCCCGGCTCCATCAGCTCGGCGCGAGCGCGATCGAAGCGGGCGGCCCGGTTGAGGTCGGAGCCGACCCGGGTGAGCCCGTCCCGTACGGCGTGCGCAGCAGCGAGCAGCCGCAGCTCCTGGCGACCGCGACGCCGGTCGGCATCACGACCGGACTCGGTGAAGTGATCGGAATCGGCAGCAGTCCAGGCATGCGGGTCGGCCCGACGGTGGGTCCGGCCGAGCATGAGCACCGCACCGACGATCAACGCGATCAAGATCATCCATCCAGCAATCATTTCGGCGAACATGACTCAACGATCGCGCCCGGACTGGCCGTTTCCTAAGCCAATCGGATAGGATTGGTTTGCAAATGGAGCCAATTGAGATTGTTGATCGTCTGGGCCGCTGGTCGTCGGGCCGTGGTCGCCTGTCGGCACTGCTGGCCGGCCGGATCCGTGAGCTGATCGACGATGGTGAGTTGCGCCCCGGTGAGCCGCTGCCGACCGATCGAGCGCTGGCCGCCGCGCTCGCGGTCGGCCGCAGCACGGTGGTTGCCGCCTACGAGATGTTGCGAGCCGACGGCCGAGTGGTGCGTCGGCAGGGCAGTGGCACCCAGGTCGCCGGTGAACGCGAGTCCGAGCCGCCCACCGGTCTGCTCGGCGACCTGCCGTCGCCGGACACCAGTGCACCGATCTTCCTGCAGCACATCGAGCCGCAGCCGGGTGCGATCCCGCTGGCCAGTGCCGCGCCGACCGCGCCGCCGGCCACCCTGCTGGACGCCCAGCGGCGAGTGCTCGACCGGATCGACGGCGACCCGACCTCAGACCCGGCGGAGATCGACTTCGGCTACTACCCGGCCGGTCACCCACGGCTGCGATCGGCGATCGCCGACTACTACCGGCGCCTGGGGGTGCCGACCGATCCGGCACAGATCCTTGTCAGCAACGGATCCCAGCAGGCGATCAGCCTGCTGACCCGGCTGCTGATCACCCCCGGCGACCGGGTGCTGGTCGAGGCGCCGACCTACCCGGGAGCCTTGGAGGTGTTCCGGGCCGGTGGCGCTGACCTGGTGCCGCTGCAGGTCGGGATGGCGGACCTGCCGGCATCGATCGCCGCCCGGCCGGCAGCCCTGGCCTACCTGGTGGCCACCCATCACAATCCGACCGGCCGGCTGCTCGGCGCGTTGCCCGGTGAGCGGCTGGCTCGTGCCGCCGACGTCGCCGGGATGTGGCTGATCGACGACCGGTCGCTGGGCGATCTGGTCTTCCCCGGTGGCCGGACGCCGAAACCGCTGGCCGCCCACGCCGAACGGGTGATCACGCTCGGCTCGTTGTCCAAGGTGGTCTGGGGCGGGCTGCGGGTCGGCTGGGTCCGCGCGCCGCGGCCGTTGATCAACCGGCTGACCCGGGTCCGCGCGGTGCACGACATCGGCGGCAGTGTGCTCACCCAGCTGGCCGCGGCCGACCTCGTCGATGATCTTGATCGGCTCAGCGCCGAGACCGGCCGACGGTTGAAGACGTCCCATGATCATCTGTGCGCGGCGCTCGCCGATCGACTACCCGATTGGGAGTTCGAGCCGGCCGTCGGTGGACAATCGCTGTGGGTCAGGTTGCCGTACGGCGACGGTGACTCCTTCGCTCAGGAGGCGATGCGGCACGGAGTTGCGGTGTTGCCCGGCAGCGGGCTGGACATCTCCGGCGGTGGGGTGGACTACCTCCGGTTGCACTTCCAGCTGTCGCCGGAGGTGCTGACCGACGCCGTACGACGGCTGGCGACGGCCTGGCAGGCCTACCGGCCACCGGTCGAGCCGTTGGTCGACCGGCCCAAGCTCGCCGTCTGATCGTCTCGGATCACCAACCGCTGCGACACGGCCGGGCGCGCAACTCGGTCAGGTAGTCGTCCGGGGCGCCGGCGGCCTGCGCCGCGTCGGCCAACAGTCCGATGGTGCGGGCGCTCGGCAGCCCGCCCTCGAAGTCGTTCAGCGCATAGGTCCAGGCCGGCAGCTCGCCGTCCAGCGTCGACACCCGGACGGTGATCTTGTGATAGAGCCCGGAATCGGCGCTTTCCCAACCGTCCAAGGCCTGCTCGTCGGCCGCCGGCACGTCGTAGAGCCCGACGAAGACCTGCGACCGGCTGTCTTCGGCGAGGGTGGGCAGCGCACCGTCCCAGCCGTCGCCGCCGAAGGTCAACCGCCACCCGGCCAGCCAGCCGGTGCCGCGGATCGGCGAATGCGGGCACCGCTCAGCCATCTGCTGAGGATCGAGGTTGCTGCCGTACGCCGCGTAGATCACGGTCGTCGACGCTACCGGTTCGACCCACTCACTCCGGGGCTGACCCGCCGCCGGTGCTCCGCGACGGCGGCCGGATCCCGGGCCGACCGGAGGTCCCGGCGGACTCCACGAATCCTCGGGCCAGCCACTTGCCGGCGGTCACCAGCGGGCTGTCCGGCTGCTGGGAGATCCGCGGTGGCATCACCACCACCGGGCAGGCCGCGTTGTAGACCAGCCGGTGCGCCAGCATCGGCGTCGTACTCAGATCGGTCCGGCGGGGCGCATCGATCACCAACAACGCGGCAATTCTGCTCAGCGCGGTGAGCACCGACAGCGGGGTGCCCTCCCGGATCTCGCTGTGTGCGGCGTGCTCGGGGCCGATCGCCTGCTGGACGTCGTCATAGAGGGCCGACGCCGCATATTCCCGTTCGCCGGCGACGTCCCGGCTGACCGCAGCCGGTCGACCGGAAGCCGCCGACGGCGGATGCGAGGGGCGCCAGGCCCGGACAGCGAGCAGATTGGCGCCGATCACACCGGCGTAGTCGGCCGCCCATCGCAGGGCGACCGGTGAATGACTGGTCTGGCTGACGCCGACCACCACCAACGGCCGGTCCGGTTGCTCGACCACCTCGTCGGACTGTGTCTGACTCATCGCCGGCCTCCTCAGGCCTGGGACGGAAGATCGACCTTGGACAGCGGATCGGCGACGTCCTCCAGGGACTGCCCCTCGGCGTTGATGCCGATGGCCAGCGCGACGATGCCACCGATGATCATGATCCCGGCGCCGATCAGGAAGCCGACCGTCAACGGTCCGCGGCTGCTGAAGTCACCCATCAACGCGCCGTAGATCACCGGGGCCAGGGCACCGGCACCCTGGGCGACGCAGAAGAAGTAGGAGATCGCCTGCCCGCGGACCTCCAACGGGAAGATTTCGCTGACCGTCAGATAGGCCGAGGACGCACCGGCGGAGGCGAAGAAGAACGAGACGCACCACAGAATCGTCTGCGTTGTCGCGGTCAGCAGATCGGCCTGGAAGAGGATCGCCGAAAGGACCAGCACCAGACCCGCTATCAGGTAGGTACTGAAGATCATCTTTCGTCTGCCGATGGTGTCGAAGAAGTGCCCCAACACCAGCGGACCGGCCAGGTTGCCGATGGCGAACGGGAAGAAGAAGTAGCCGACGTTGGCCTCGCTGATGCCGTAGAAGCCCTTCAGCACGCTGCCCTGGGAGAAGAAGATCGCGTTGTACAGGAAGGATTGGGTGACCATCATGGTCAGCCCGAGGATGGTTCGCTTCGGATACTGCACGATGAACACGTGCACCAGTTGCCGGAACGGCACCGGCGGATGATCGACGACCGCCATCGCCTTCTCCTGCGGCACCGGGGGCAGTTGCACGCCGTCGGCCCGGATGCCCGCCTCGATGCCGTCGACGGTGCTTTCGGCCTCCTCGGCGCGGCCATGGGTCAGTAACCAGCGAGGACTCTCCGGGATGTGCCGGCGCAAGTAGATGATGATCAGGCCGAGCACCGGGCCGATGAAGAAGCCGATCCGCCAGGCCCAGTTGTCGCTGAACAGGTTCTGGGTGGCGATGGTGGCGACGGCACCCAACGCCGCGCCGCCCCAGTAGGTGCCGTTCACGGCGATGTCGACCCGGCCCCGGTAGCGGGACGGGATCAACTCGTCGATCGCCGAGTTGATCGCGGTGTACTCGCCGCCGATCCCCATCCCGGCGATGAACCGGAAGATCCACAGCATCCAGCTGTCCACCGACAGGCCGGCCAGGCCGCTGCCGGCCAGGTAGATGGCGAGGGTCAGGATGAACAGCCGTTTGCGGCCGAGGGTGTCGGTCATCCGCCCGAAGACCAGGGCACCGCAGATCTGCCCGATCAGATAGATGGTGGCGGTGAACCCGACCTCGGTTGCGGTCATCTTGAACTCGGTGGCGAATCCGCCGGCCGAGACCAACTGGATCTCCAGGCCGTCCAGGATCCAACTGACGCCGAGTCCGATCACCACCGACCAATGGAATTTTGTCCACGGCAATCGATCCATCCTGGCCGGAACCAGGCTGATCACCGGTGTCGGAGCACCGGACTGCGCGTGCACGGACATGCTGCCTCCCTCGGGTCTGACTCTCTGTTGACCTCTGGGCGCCGCGGCGGGGTGCCGACCTCGTCGTTGGGAACGCCAATTTCGGAGCATATAGCCAGCGGTGTCGCTGTGACACCTGTTACTTCGATAACGATGTGAGAATCGTTGTCAGCACCTGCACCGACCCTGCCCGGCCGGCTGTGAGAGATTGGCCTCATGGCCCCCGCGAGCTCGCCTGAGGCGATCGATCTGCTGTTCACCGGGGCGATCTTCTGCGACCTGGTCTTCGCCGGGGTGAGCAATCCGGAGGCCGGCACCGAGGTGTACGCCGAAGGATTCGCCATCTCGCCCGGCGGCGCGGCCAATCCGGCGGTCGCTGCGGCCCGGTTGGGCCGACGGACCGCGCTGCTCTCCGAACTCGGCGACGACCTGCTGGGCAGCACGATCCGCGGCACGCTGGCCGCCGAAGAGCTGCTGGAGGTCACCTGGATCGCCGAACGGCACGGCTATCAGACCCCGGTCACGGCGGCGATGACCGGGCCGCACGACCGGCGTTTCGTCACCTACGCCGAGGACGAATGCAACCTGGACTGGCCGTCGGCCGCTCCGCCGGTCGGCGCCGCGCACGTCAGCGTCGACGGCAACCTGCGACCCTGGGTGCAACGTCTGCGGGCCGCCGGGACGCAGATCTACGGCGGCGTCGGCTGGGACGAGTCGGGGTTGTGGAGCGAAGGCGTCCTGGAGCGCCTGGAACAGGTCGACGTCTTCGTCCCCAACGACCTGGAGGCGATGAAGTACACCCGGACGCACACCGCCGAGGATGCTGCGCGGGCGCTCGGAGCCTATGTCGATCTGGCGGTGGTGACCCGGGGCCGGGACGGTGCGATCGCCTACGAACGCAGCACCGATCGGCTGTACCGGTCCGCCGCGGTGCCGATGCGGGCGGCCGACCCGACCGGTGCCGGCGACGTCTTCGTCGCGGCGCTGATGAGCAGCTACGACTACGGCTGGGACCTGACCGAACGACTCCGGCTGGCCAACCTGTGCGCCGCGCTGTCGGTGCAGTCGCTGGGCGGCGCCCGGAGCGCACCGACGATCGGCATGCTGAACCGATTCCTCAGTTCGCAGACCGTCGCCGACGAGGACCTGTTGGCCGACGACCTGCCGGAGGGTGATCAGCTGCTCACCGTCGACTGGCAGCCGGGACCCGAATGGCGGGACCTCAGCGAATGGCTGCGGCACAGTCACATGGAACAATCGCCGTCGTGACTTCAGTGGTGATCGTCGGCGGAGGTCCGGGCGGGTACGAGGCTGCGCTGGTCGGTGCCCAGCTGGGCGGGCAGGTGACCCTGATCGACCGGGACGGCATCGGCGGCGCCAGCGTGCTCACCGACTGCGTGCCGTCCAAGACGTTGATCGCCACTGCCGAGCTGATGAGCGACATCAAAGGCTCCGGGGAGCTCGGGCTGCGGTTCGGCCCGGACGGCGATCAGAACAGCCGCACGGCTGTCCGGGTCGATCTCGGTGCGGTCAACCAGCGGGTCCTGGGGCTGGCCCGGCAGCAGTCGGACGACATCGCCGAACGGTTGCGCCGCGAGGGCGTCGAGATCGTCGTCGGGTCCGGCCGGTTGGACGGTCCGGATCGGGTGCTGGCCAGCACTGCCGACGGTGAGCGGTCCTTCGACGCCGACGTGGTGTTGGTCTCCACCGGTGCGCATCCGCGGGTGCTGCCGGACGCGCAACCCGACGGCGAGCGGATCCTGAACTGGACCCAGCTCTACGAGCTGTCCGAGCTGCCGGAGAAGCTGATCGTGATCGGCTCCGGGGTGACCGGTGCCGAGTTCGCCAGCGCCTACGACGCGCTCGGCGCCGAGGTGGTCCTGGTGTCGTCCCGCGATCACGTGCTGCCCGGCGAGGACACCGATGCCGCCCAGGTGCTGGAAGGTGTCTTCGGTCGCCGCGGGATGCAGGTGATGGCCCGGTCCCGCGCCGCCGCGGTCAGCCGGGACGGTGATCAGGTCCGGGTCGCTCTCACCGACGGCCGTGAGGTGGTCGGATCGCACTGCCTGCTGGCGGTCGGCTCGATCCCGAACACCGACGACCTCGGGCTGCAGACCGCCGGCGTCGCCACCGACGATCGCGGCTTCGTCACCGTCGACAAGGTGTCCCGGACGACCGCCCGCGGGGTGTACGCCGCGGGCGACTGCACCGGTGTGCTGATGCTGGCCTCGGTGGCCGCGATGCAGGGCCGGATCGCGATGTGGCACTCGCTCGGCGACGCGGTCGGGCCGCTGGATCTGGCGTCGGTGTCGTCGAACGTCTTCACCGCGCCCGAGATCGCCACCGTCGGGGTGTCCCAGCAGCAGGTGGATGCGGGGGAGTCCACCGCGCTGTCGGTGATGCTGCCGTTGCGTGGCAATCCGCGGGCGAAGATGCAGGGCATCCGGGACGGCTTCGTCAAACTCTTCTGCCTGCCGGTGACCGGGATCATCGTCGGCGGCGTGGTGGTGGCGCCCAAAGCGAGCGAGTTGATCTTCCCGATCTCGGTCGCCGTCGCCCAGCGGATCACCGTCGACCAACTGGCGCAGGACTTCACCGTCTACCCGTCGTTGTCCGGTTCGATATCCGAGACCGCCCGCCGGATGCACGGCCATGATCAACTCCGCCGGACCTGATCATGATCAGACCGACGAACCTGCGCTTCGGGGCGGACTGGCAGCCGAGTGCCGATGAGGTTCTCGCGGTGCCGATCGATGATCAACTCGACCGGATCGCCACGCTGCTCGACGGACGGCCGTGGACGGCGCTGACCGGTGCCGGGATCTCCACCGACAGTGGGATCCCGGACTACCGCGGGCCGGACTCGCCGCGTGCGACGCCGATGATGTACGCCGAGTTCACCGGCGCCGAGGCCAACCGGCAACGCTACTGGGCGCGCAGCTTCTACGGCTGGCAGCGATCGGTTCGGGCGGTCCCGAACGCCGGTCACCGAGCGCTGGCCGAGCTGGCGGCGTACGGGTTGCAGGGGATCATCACCCAGAATGTCGACGGCCTGCATCGGCTGGCCGCCGGTGACCCGATCGCCGACCAACCTCCGATCATCGAGCGACCCCCGATCATTGACCTTCATGGCCGGATCGCCGACGTGATCTGCCTGAGCTGCGGGCAGTTGACCTCGCGGGCCGATCTGCAGGATCGCCTGCAGGAGTTGAATCCTCAGCTGCCCGCCGAGCTCGAGGTCGATCATGCCGAGCTGCGTCCGGACGGCGATGCGGTGGTGGAGGACTGGAGCGACTTCGTGGTGGCTGCCTGCCTGCGCTGCGGCGGTGTGCTGAAGCCGGACGTGATCTTCTTCGGCGAACCGGTGCCACGGGATCGGGTGGATCGCTGTTATCAGCTGGTCGACGCCGGTCGGGCGCTCCTGGTGGCCGGCTCGTCGCTGGCGGTGATGAGTGGTTTGCGGTTCGTCCGGCACCAGGCCAAGCAGGGCAAGCCGGTGATCATCATCAATCGCGGTGCCACCCGCGGTGACGAACAGGCGACGATCAAGATCGATGCCGGGACGACTCCGGCGTTGACGGGTTTGGCGGAGCGTCTGCGCGGCGCCTGAAACCGGTGTCGGATCGACCCGTGATGCGGCACAATGCAGCGGTGTTCCTGACGATGACCTCGACCGCCGAGCGGGCGACCGACCTGGGCTTCCTGCTGCACAAGCACCCGGATCGGTTCCAGGAGGTGTCGTTGTCGTTCGGGAAGGCCGCGATCTTCTTCCCCGAGGCCGGCCCGGACCGCTGCACGATGGCGATAATGGTCGAGGTCGATCATGCCGAGCGCCGCCGGCGGGGCGATTTCGCGCTGGCACCGTACGTCAATCCGTCGGCCTACGCTGCCTCGTCGATGCTCGCCGTTGCCCTGCGTCGGGTCTTCGGCACGGCGATGAACCGTCGCTGTGATGCCCGTCCCGAGCTGGTCGACAGGACGTTGCCGCTGACCATCGAACTGCCGACGGTTCCGGCCGATGATCATGATCTGCCGCGACGGCTGTTCGAGCCGCTCGGCTGGCAGGTCCGCACCGAGACCGCCCCGCTGGATCCGCAGATCCCGCGCTGGGGCGAGGCACCGTACGTCGCCCTCCGCCTGGATGGGCGACAGACGGTCGCCGACACGCTGCTGCAGCTCTACGTGTTGCTGCCGGTGCTGGGCGGACGCAAGCACTACTGGGTCGGCCCCGAGGAGGTCGACAAACTACTCCGCTCGGCACAGGACTGGCTCGGCGGCCACCCGGAGCGCGAGCTGATCATGAACCGCTACCTTGCCTTCCGGCACGGCTACGTCGAGGACGCCAGCACCCGCCTGGACGGGATCCCTGAGCCTGTCGAAGGGCCGAAGATCCCTGAGCCAGTCGAGGGGCAGCCCACCCTCGCGCATGGCCGCGCAACCGCGGTCCTGCAGGTGCTGGCAGCCGTCGGCGCGCACCGGGTGGTCGACCTGGGCTGCGGCGAGGGTGCCCTGCTGACCCGGCTGGCAGCCGAGCCGTCGATCACCGAGATTCTCGGCGTCGATCCCTCGGCACCGGCACTGGAGCGTGCCCGGCGACGGCTCGCGACGGCACCGCTGGCCGACCGGCAGCGCGACGCCGTCCGGTTGCGGCAGTCCTCCGCCGTCTACCGGGACAACGAACTGGCCGGTTTCGACGCGATCGTGCTGATGGAGGTGATCGAGCACCTCGACCCGGACCGGGTCGGTGATCTGGAGCGGGTGGTGTTCGGATCGGCCAGGCCGGGGACGGTCATCGTGACCACCCCGGATCGGTCGGCCAACGCCGACTATCCCGGCCTGGCTGCCGGTGCGCTGCGGCACCCGGACCACCGCTTCGAATGGGATCGAGAGGAGTTCGCGCACTGGGTCGGAGCCGTCGCCGACCGGTACGGCTACCGGCACCAGCTGGACGGCATCGGCCCGGAAGGCCGGACCGGAGCCGGCGGCCCCAGCCAGCTGGCGATCTTCCACCGGGTCGATCAGGAGGCAGCCCGATGAGCACCAGGGTGGAGATCCCGCGGCTGGCGTTGGTGGTGCTGATCGGCGTCTCCGGGTCGGGCAAGTCGACCTTCGCCGCCGATCACTTCGCCCCGTTCGAGACGATCTCCAGTGACTTCTGCCGCGGCCTGGTCTCCGGTGACGAGAACGATCAGGCGTCCTCGGCCGACGCGTTCGACGTGCTGGCCTACATCGCCGGCAAGCGGCTCGCGGCGGGCCGGCTGACGGTGGTCGACGCGACCAACGTCACCCGGGAGACCCGTCGCCAGTTCGTCCAGCTGGCCCGTGATCACGATGTGCTTCCGGTCGCGGTCGTGCTGGACACCCCGGTCGGCACGGCGATCGAGCGCAATGCGAGTCGGCAGAGTCGTGACTTCGGTGCCCGGGTGGTCAAACGCCAGCATGATCAACTGCGTCGATCGCTGAAGGGCCTGGGCAAGGAGGGTTTCCGGACCGTTCACGTGCTGACCCCGGAGCAGGCCGCCGACGCCGAGATCATCCGCACCCGGCTGCTCAACGATCGCCGTGATGATCATGGTCCGTTCGACGTGATCGGCGACGTGCACGGCTGCCGCTCCGAGCTGGAATCCCTACTGGACAAGCTCGGCTACCGGATCATCCGGGATGTTCAGGGGCGTGCCGTCGATGCCGAGCATCCGGACGGTCGTCGGGCGCTGTTCCTCGGCGACCTGGTGGACCGCGGCCCGGACACTCCCGGCGTGCTGCGGCTGGCAATGGGGATGACCGCGGCCGGGCACGCCGTCGCGATCACCGGCAATCACGAGCACAAGCTGGTCCGAGCCCTCGCACCGCGACGCGGTCGTTCCGGCAAGCAACAGCCCAACACGGCGCACGGGCTGCAGCAGACCCTTGATCAACTGGCCGCTGAGCCGGCGGAGTTCGTCGATCGGGTGACGACCTGGTGCCGGGACCTGATCGCCCATCTGGTGCTGGACGACGGCAAGCTGGTGGTCGCCCATGCCGGGTTGAAGGAGAGCTATCACGGTCGGGCCTCGGGGCGGGTACGATCCTTCGCGCTCTACGGAGACACCACCGGCGAGATCGACGAATTCGGGCTGCCGGTCCGGCTGCCCTGGGCCGAGGACTATCGGGGCAGCGCAACCGTGCTCTACGGACACACCCCGGTCCCCGACGCGGTGTGGCTGAACAACACGCTGTGCCTGGACACCGGCTGCGTCTTCGGTGGCCGGTTGACCGCGTTGCGGTATCCGGAGAACGAGATCGTCGACGTGCCCGCCGAGCAGGTCTGGTGTGAGCCGGCCAAGCCGTTCGGTTCGGTCCAGCGGACCGGCGATGATCTTCAGCTGGGTGACGTGCTGGGACGCCGGGTGATCGAGACCGTCCAGCACGGCCGGATCACCATCGGTGAGGATCAGGCGGCCGGCGCCTTCGAGGTGATGACCCGCTTCGCCCTGCATCCGCGGTGGCTCGGCTACCTGCCGCCGACGATGGCGCCGGCCGCAGCGACCGACCGCGATGATCATCTGGAGTTCCCCGACACCGCCTTCGCCGAGTACGCCGACGCCGGGGTCCGGTCGGTGATCTGCGAGGAGAAACACATGGGCTCGCGGGCGGTGATCATGGTCTGCGCCGACGAGGCCGCCGCCCGGCGGCGGTTCGGCGATCAGGACGAGCGGGGTGGAGGGCGGACCGGTGTGGTCCACACCCGGACCGGCCGAGCCTTCGCCGGCCCGGCGCAGACCGAGGAGTTGCTCGGCCGGCTCCGGGCGGCGATCGGGGCGGCCGGACTCTGGCAGCAGCTCGGCGCGGACTGGCTGCTACTGGACGCCGAGATCCTGCCCTGGTCGCTGAAGGCCGACGCGTTGATCCGTGAGCAGTATGCGGCCACCGGTGCCGCCGGCCGGATGATGCTGCCCGCGGTCCGGGACCGGCTCCGCGCTGCCGCCGATCGCGGTCTGGACCTCGGTGGGCTGGACAGCCGGATCGACCGCCGGTTGGCGGCGATCGACGACTTCAGTGCCGCCTACCGGCCCTACCAGTGGCCGACCGACGGCTGGGGCGGAGTGCAGGTGGCGCCGTTCCAGCTGCTGGCCTCCGGTTCGACCGACGGCGCCGCGACCTACGAGACCCGCGATCATGGCTGGCATCTGGAACTCGCCGATCGGCTGCACGCCGTCGACGCCGAACTGGTCCGGAGCACCCGCCGGCTGTCGGTGCGGACCGACGACCCGGACTCGGTCGCCGCCGGGATCGACTGGTGGACCGAGCTCACCGCGACCGGCGGGGAAGGCATGGTGGTCAAGCCGTTCCCGAATCTGACCCGCGGCAGCAAGGGTCTGGTACAGCCGGGGCTGAAGGTCCGTGGTCGGCAATATCTGCGGCTGATCTACGGCCCGGACTATTTGGAGCCGGTGGAGTTGGCCCGGTTGAAGAAGCGCAACCTCGGCCACAAACGATCACTGGCGCTGCGCGAGTACGCCCTCGGGTTGGAGTCGTTGCGGCGGTTGACCACCGACGAGCCGCTGTGGCGGGTGCATGAGACGGTGTTCGCCGTGCTGGCGCTCGAATCGGATCCGGTCGACCCGCGGTTGTGAGCTGCGGTCGCTGTCACCAGCTGTAGTGCGACTGAAACACCGCTGAAATGCCTGCTCGGCAGGGTGATCACACCGGACCCCCTTCCAGCTGGGGGTCGGCACCGACCGAGGAGTGCCTGTGACCACAGACGTGACCAGTGCCGTCGAGCCGCAAGGTCCCGAAGACGCCGAGAGCAGCAGGTCCGATGCCGCCAGGGCGGCCACCCGGGAGACCCTGGAGGACTACACCCTGCGGTACGCGCCGCGTTCCTACCGTCGATGGCTGCCCGGAGTGGTGGCGACCAGCGCACTGGGCGGCATCGCCTATCTCGCAGACTTCTCCATCGGTGCGAACATCGGTATCGCGCACGGCACCGTGAACGGTCTGCTCGGCATCGCCGTCGCTGCGGTGATCATCTTCGTGACCGGTTGGCCGCTGGCCTTCTACGCGGCGCGCTACAACATCGATCTCGATCTGATCACCCGCGGCGCCGGCTTCGGCTACTACGGCTCGGTGATCACCAACGTGATCTTCGCGTCGTTCACCTTCATCTTCTTCGCTACCGAGGGGTCGATCATGGCGCAGGGTCTGCAGCTGGGACTGCACATCCCGCTGCCGGTGGGCTACCTGCTGTCCACCTTCCTGATCTTCCCGCTGGTGATCTTCGGGATGAAGGTGCTGGCCAAGCTGCAGGTCTGGACCACGCCGCTGTGGTTGTTGCTGATGGTGGTCCCGGTCGGCTACCTGATCATCGGCCACCCGGAGTCGGTGAACACCTTCTTCTCCTACGGCGGGCGGGACGGCGGCTCGGCGAACTTCGCGTCGGTGATGTTGGCGGCCGGTGTCTGCCTGTCGTTGATCGCCCAGATCGCCGAGCAGATCGACTATCTGCGCTTCATGCCGCCGCGGACGCCGGACAACCATCGTTCCTGGTGGCGGGCGGTGATCCTGGCCGGTCCGGGCTGGGTGATCTTCGGCGCAGTCAAACAGATCCTCGGGATGTTCCTGGCCGTCTACCTGATCAGCAACGTGGCCGGTGCGTCGCAGTACGCCAACGAGCCGGTGCAACAGTTCCTCGGCACCTATCAGCAGATGATGCCGCACTGGCTGGCGTTGCTGCTGGCCGTCGTCCTGGTGGTGATCTCGCAGGTCAAGATCAACGTCACCAACGCCTACTCCGGCTCGCTGGCCTGGACCAACTCCTTCACCCGGGTCACCAAACGCTACCCGGGCCGGATCGTCTTCCTGGTGGTCAATCTGGCGATCGCGTTGACCCTGATGGAATTCAACATGTTCGACTTCCTGAACACGATCCTGGGCTTCTACGCCAACGTCGCGATGGCCTGGATCTGCGTGGTCGCTGCCGACATCGGGATCAACAAGTACCTGCTCAAGATCTCGCCCAAGGCCCCTGAGTTCCGCCGTGGCATGTTGTACAACTGGAATCCGGTCGGCGTCGTCGCGCTGCTGCTGTCCGGCGGCATCTCGATCGCGATCTTCTTCGGTGCCTTCGGCCCAGCGGTGCAACCCTTCTCACCGATCTTCGCGGTGGCGATCGCGGTGCTGGTGACGCCGGTGATGGCGATCGTCACCCGCGGCCGGTACTACCTGCGGCGGACCGACGACGGTATCGATCTACCGATGTACGACGAACACGGCAATCCGTCCGACACGACGCTGCCGTGCCACGTCACCGGGCTGGACTTCGAGCGGCCCGACATGATCGCCTCGGCCCGGCGTGGCCCCGACGGTGAGGTCCGCTACCTCAGCTCGCTGGCACTGTCGACGGACCGGACCGGAGAACACGTCCTGCCGCCGCAGTGACCGGCGCGCTGGATCAGTCGCCGCCGAAGAAGTCGCCGAACATGTCGCCGATGCCACCGAACGCGTCGCCGATGCCGTCGCCGATGTCGCCGATCCCGTCCCCGATGCCGCCGAAGGCGTCACCGATTCCGTCACCGATCCCGGCGATGCCCTCACCCATCCCGCCGAACAGGCCGCCGATCGGGTTCATCCCGCCGAACAGCAGCCCGCCGACCATCATGCCGGTCAGCATGTCCGAGCCGCGCCAGCTGCTGTAGTAGCCCTGCGCCCACGGGGCGTAGGCCTGGCCACCCTCCCAGTACGGCACCCGCTGGGCGCCGACCTGGACGGTGCGGATGTAGGGGTCGGCTCCGGCCAGCACTCGCTCGGCGTCGGCCGCGCAGGCCGGTACGTCGCGGACCGAGCCGCCGGCCGGGGCCCATTCGACGTTGCGCACCGACGGTCCGTGGGCGGGGTTGAAGAAGCACGGCGGCCGCTTCTGTGGCAGCGGCTTGTCCTCCACCCGCGCCTTCACGCAGGCGATCGCGTACCGGCCGTCCTCGAGGATCTCGGTGACGTGCTTGATCTCCTCCGGGCGCTGCACCGCGGCCAGCGAGGTCTTGGCGTCCTCGTAGGCGTCCAGCGCGCGCTGGTAGTCCTGCTGCATCGCCTCGTTCAACGGCTGCCCGGCGACGTCGATGTCGAGTCGCTGCAGTTCCTCGCCGAACTTGGTGACATCCTCGTCCGCCGCCCGCTTGGAGGTGCTGAGCTGGCTCTCCAGTTCGGCGCGCTCAGCAGCCTCGCGGCGCTTGGTCGCCTTACGGCTGTAGACCAGCGCTCCGCCCCCGACAACGACGAGGATCAGCAGGAGGAAGATCGATTCCATGACTCCAGTGTGCCAAGTGTGCGAAACCGACCCGCCGACGGCCGCTCATTATTAGGTCATTCTTGGTGGTCGACCCCGTTCCTGGTCGGTCGAGGGTGAGGGTCAACTCGGGGTGATCTCGCAGAGCACCGTGCCGCTGGTGACGGTTTCGCCGACGGCGGCGGTCAGACCGCTGATCCGGCCGGACTGGTGGGCCGACAGCGGCTGTTCCATCTTCATCGCCTCCAGCACGACGATCAGGTCGCCCGCGGCGACCTCGTCACCGTCGGCGACCGCGATCTTCACGATGGTGCCCTGCATCGGTGAGGTGAGCGCGTTGCCGGACACCGCGGCGGCGCCGGTCTTGCGGTCCCGCTTCGGCTTCTTCTTCGCCGGAACGGCCGCGGCCGTGGCGCCGAATTCGGCCGGCAGCGCGACCTCGAGCCGCTTGCCGTTCACCTCGACCACCACGGTGGACTTCTGCACCGGTTCCGGACCGTCGGCCGCCGGCCCGTCGTAGGGCGGGATCCGATTGTCGAACTCGGTCTCGATCCAGCGGGTGTGGACGGCGAAGTCACCGTCGGCGGCGACATAGGCCGGATCGTCGAGCACCGCCCGGTGGAACGGCAGCACCGTCGGCATCCCGCCGATCTCCAGCTCGGCCAGCGCCCGACGGCTGCGAGCGATCGCCTCGGCCCGGTCCGCCCCGGTGACGATCACCTTGGCCACCAGCGAGTCGAAGCTGCCCGGCACGGTCATCCCGGCCCGATAGCCCTCGTCGACCCGGACCCCGGGGCCGGACGGCGGCTGCCAGCTGGTCAGGGTGCCGGGGGCCGGCATGAAGTTGCGGCCGGCGTCCTCGGCGTTGATCCGGAACTCGATCGAGTGACCCGTGATCTCGGGATCCCCGGCAGCCAGCTTCTCACCGTCGGCGATCCTGAACATCTGCCGGACCAGGTCCATCCCGGTGACCTGTTCGGAGACCGGATGTTCGACCTGCAGCCGGGTGTTGACCTCCAGGAAGGAGATGGTGCCGTCGACGCCGACCAGGAATTCGCAGGTGCCGGCACCGACGTAGCCGGCCTCGGTCAGGATCGCCTTGGAGGCGGCGTACAGGGTTTCGCGCTGCTCGTCGGTGAGGAACGGGGCGGGTGCCTCCTCGACCAGCTTCTGGTTGCGTCGCTGCAGCGAGCAGTCCCGGGTGGACACCACCACGACGTTGCCGTGTTGGTCGGCCAGGCACTGGGTCTCGACGTGCCGCGGATGGTCGAGGAAGCGTTCGACGAAGCACTCACCGCGACCGAAGGCGGTGACCGCTTCGCGGACCGCCGACTCGTACAGTTCGGGGATCTCTTCGATGGTCCGGGCGACCTTCAGGCCGCGGCCACCGCCGCCGAAGGCGGCCTTGATCGCGACCGGCAGACCGTGTTCCTCGGCGAAGCCGACCACCTCGGCCGCGTCGACGACCGGGTCGGCGGTGCCGGGGACCAGCGGCGCACCGACCTTCTGCGCGATGTGTCGGGCCTGAACCTTGTCGCCGAGGGCGTCGATCGCCGAGGGCGGCGGGCCGATCCAGGTCAGGCCGGCCTCGATGACGGCGGCGGCGAAGGCGGCGTTCTCGGCCAGGAAGCCGTAGCCGGGATGGATCGCGTCGGCGCCGCTGCGACGGGCCACATCGATCAGCTTGGCGATGTCCAGATAGGTCTCGCCCGGGGTGCTGCCGCCGAGGGCGTACGCGTCGTCGGCGAGCCGGACGAACAGTGAGTCAGCGTCGGGCTCGGCGTAGACGGCGACACTTGCCAGCCCGGCGTCGGCGGCGGCACGGATGATCCGGACCGCGATCTCGCCCCGGTTGGCGACGAGCACTTTGCTGATACCCACAGTCGGTTCCTCCTCCGGCCTCGCTGACCTGACTCGGGGAGTCTAAGGGGTCAGCCGCAGCGTGTCGCCCGGCCGCAGCTGAGCCGCCCGATCGCAACCGTCGGGCGTGACCACCGCGATCACCGGGTAGCCGCCGGTCACCGGATGATTGGACCCGAAGATCAGCGGCAGCCCGGACGGCGGGACCTGGATCGCGCCGCGGATGATGCCCTCGGACGGAAGTTCGGCCGGCTGATCGGTACGCCGCCGCAACGGCTCGCCGTCGAGTCGGACCGCGGTCCGATCGGAGTCCGGCGTCACCGTCCACCGCTGCTCGACCAGCGACGTCAGCGCCTCCTCGGTGAACCAGTCCGCGCGGGGGCCCGGCTCGATGCCGATCAGTGCCGGTGTCACCGGCGGCCGCGGCGGCGGGGACACGTCGGCGGCGGCGAACGGCAGCGATGCGGAACCGACCGGCAGCCGGTCGCCGACTCGCAGCGGCGGCGGTCCGAGCCCGGAGAGCAGGTCGGCCGACCGGCTGCCGAGGACCGCCGGGACGTCGAACCCGCCGCGGACCGCGAGGTAGTTGCGGATCCCGTCCGGTGACGGCAGTACGGTGAGCCGGTCACCGGGGGACAGATGCAGCGGCTGATGGGAGGAGGTCGGTCGGCCGTTCACCGTGGTCGTGGTGGCGGGTCCGGCGACGGCGCACCAGGCCGGGTGATCGGTGCTGATCTCGAGGCCGCCGAGCAGGATCTCGATGCCGGCGCTGTCCTCCGGATTGCCGGTCAGCCGGTTGGCCGCCCGCAGCGCGGCACGATCGGCGGCTCCGGCGACCGGTACGCCGTACTGGGTGTAGCCGGGGCGGCCGAGGTCCTCGATCAGGGCCAGCGGACCGACCCCGGTGATCATGATCATCGGACGAACCGGACCAGGTTGCCGGGTCGCAACGTGGCCGGCGGGTCGGCTTCGGGGTCGAAGAGCGGTAGGTCGGTGTGACCGATCAGTTGCCAGCCGCCGGGGCTGTCCGTCGGGTAGATCGCCGACCACTGATCGGCCAACGCGACCGACCCGGCCGGGACCCGGGTCCGCGGCGAGGACCGGCGCGGCACCGACAACGCCGGACCGGTGGGGGCGAGGTAGCCGAAGCCGGGGGAGAAGCCACCGAAGGCTACGGTCCAGTCCTGCCCGGTGTGGTAGTCGATCAGCTGTTGGACGGTGAGCCGCAGCAGGTCGGCCGTGGCCTGCAGGTCCTCCCCGTCATAGCGCACCTGGACCATGATCACCTCGTGTTGCCGGTTCGATCCGGCGTCCGGTCGCTGGGCCGGCGTCGGCCGGGCCTCGAGCAGCCGGCGGACGAAGGCGCTCGGCAGGTCGGCGTCCAGATGCAGCAGCAGAGTGCGTGCGCCGGGCACCATGGCGCGGATCTCGGGGCGATGCTGATCAAGGAGCCAGTCGTGCATGGCCTGGGAGTCGGCCAGGTCGGCGCATTCCAACAAGCGCGCGCGGGCGCCGTACGGAAGCAGTCGGCGGGTGATCATGATCGGTGGCCCGCTACCCGACGAACGGGCCGATGGCGACGCCGGCCTCGACCAGCGCGGTGCGTACGGTGCGGGCCATCCGGACCGCGCCGGGGGAGTCGCCGTGGGTGCAGAACGATTCGGCCCGGCCGTCGCGGGCGGCCTCGACGGCTCGGAGCGCCGCCCGGTCCGGATCGTCGATCAACGCATCAGGGCGGCGCCGGTCGACCAGCCGGCCGTCGTCGGTGTAATTGCGGTCGATGAAGTATTCGGTGACGGTTCGGATCCCGTTGTCGGCGGCGATCCGCAACACCGCCGAGCCGGGCAGGCCGAGCACCGGCAGCGGCGTCGGCAACGCCAACAGCGCATCGACGACCGCAGCAGCCTGCTCTTCATGATCGACGATCGTGTTGTACAGCGCACCGTGCGGCTTCAGATAGCCGACCCGACCACCGACGCTGGCGGCGATCGCGTCCAGCGCGCCGACCTGATAGATCACGTCCGCGGTCAGATCGTCGGCGGCGATGTCGATGAACCGGCGGCCGAAGCCGGCGAGATCGCGATAACCGACCTGAGCGCCGATCACGACGCCGCGCCGGACAGCCTCGGCGCAGGTCCGGCGCAGGGTGCTCGGATCGCCGGCATGGAACCCGGCAGCGACATTGGCGCTGGTGATCAACTCGAGCATCGCCGGGTCATCGCCCAACTGCCAGCGTCCGAACGACTCGCCGAGGTCGGCGTTCAGGTCGATCTTGATGTCGATGCCCACGACGGCAACAATAGAGGGGTCCGAAATGGACGTGGGGCTCGTCCAAGTATGAGTTGGACGAGCCCCACATTTTGGCCAGGACTGATGACGCTTCCGGCCTCCCCGATGATCCTGTGGTCGCCCCGAGCCCGTCATCGACCGGGCGGCGGGCACAAGTCCCGCCGGATGGACCTTGGTCTTCATCGGATCCCGCTCCCCTTGCGAGGTGCGTGACTAGATTTCTACTCCGACCGTCGGGTGAGCGCAACCCCAACGCAGCAAGAAAATTCGAGGAATTCGTTGTGCACCGACGTGTCCACATCTTCGCGGCCTTCGTCCACCGTTGAGGCCGTGTTGTGCACATCCTCGTCCACAGCCGGTCGTTGTGCAGCGGGGTTGCCGACGCGAGACCGATCGCGACAGTACGCTCGGTGCATGGAACCGCCGCCGAAGGACACCAAGGACTGGACCTGGACCACCCGGATCCGCTGTCCCGACTGCGGTCTGGAGGCCGGCGAGTTGGACATCGCCGAGATCGCCGATCGCACCGAGGCGGCCGCCGCCGAGTGGGTGCAGATCCTCACCCAGAGCCCGGCGGCCGATCGCCGACCGGAGCCATTGGTCTGGTCGCCGCTGGAATACGGCGCGCACGTCCGCGACGTGTTGGAGCTGTACGACGCGCGGCTGGTGTTGATGTTGGTGGAGGACAACCCGAGCTTCCGCAACTGGGATCAGGACGAAGCGGCGATCACCGGTGGCTACGTCAGCCTTGATCCGGATGCGGTGGCCGCCGACATCGCCCGGGTCGCGGAGACCTTCGTCGGCCGGGTCCGGGCCTTGGAGGAGTCCCAGACCGACCGTCGCGGGACCCGCTCGGACGGGGCCGAATTCACCGTGCGAACCTTTCTGCAGTACTTCCTGCACGATCTCGTCCACCACCTCTGGGACGTGACCGGCCAGCAGGCGGAGGCCTGAGATCCAGGTCCTCCGGGAGGGAGTGGTCGAAGGAGGCGAAGCCGACGATGACGTTCGAGCTGAGCAAGGAACATCAGGACTTCCGGGCGGTGATGGCCGAGTTCGCCCGAGCCGAGATCGAGCCGTACGCGGCGGCGTGGAATGCCGAACACCGATTCCCGCTGGAGGCCGTCAAGGCCCTCGGACGACTCGGGGTCTTCGGATTGCACGCGCCGGAGGAGTACGGCGGCGCGGGCGACTTCACCAGTCTGTGCCTGGCGATCGAGGAGGTCGGCCGGGTCGACCAGTCGGTCGGGATCACCATCGAGGCGGCGGTCGGGCTCGGGATCAACCCGATCGCGACCTTCGGTACGCCGGAGCAGAAGGAACGCTGGCTCCCCGATCTGGTGGCCGGTCGAGCGCTCGCCGCCTTCGGGCTGACCGAACCGGAGAACGGCTCCGACGCCGGCGCCACCCGGACCAAGGCTCGGTTGGACGGCGAGGAGTGGGTGATCGACGGCGCCAAGCAGTTCATCACCAACTCCGGCACCGAGATCACCTCCGTGGTCACTGTCACGGCGCGGACCGGCACCCGGGACGACGGTCGCCCGGAGATCTCGGCCATCGTGGTTCCGTCCGGGACGCCGGGCTTCACCGTCGAACCCGCGTACCACAAGCTGGGCTGGCACGCCTCGGACACCCATCCGCTGACGTTCACCGGGGTACGGGTTCGGAAAGATCATCTTCTCGGTGAACGCGGCCGCGGCTATGCCCAGTTCCTGTCCGTGCTGGACGACGGCCGGGTCGCCATCGCGGCCCTCGCACTGGGCTGCATCCGAGCCTGTCGTGATCTTGCCGTCGACTACGCCAAGGAACGCACGGCGTTCGGCGTGCCGATCGGGCGCAAGCAAGGAGTAGCCTTCCCGCTGGCCGATCTGGACGCGATGGCGCACACCGCGGAGTTGCTGGTCTACGCCGCCGCGGCGATGCGGGACTCGATGGATGCCGGAGATCGATCGTCGGCTGCCGCCTACAAACGGGCCGCGGCGATCGCCAAGCTGCAGGCCACCGAGTACGCCGTGACCGCGACCAGGACAGCGGCCCAGGTCTTCGGTGGCTACGGCTTCATGGAGGAGTATCCGATCGCCCGGTTCTATCGGGACGCCAAGATCCTGGAGATCGGTGAGGGAACCTCCGAGGTGCAGCGGCTGTTGATCGCGCGAGGATTGGGACTGGACGTCGAATGAGTGCCGATTCCCCATACCAGGAGCCGATCCAGCGTCCGGAGGTCCCGCACGACGAGCTGATCAGGACGGCACGGGACGCGACGTTGGCACCGACCGAGCGGACGGCGGCCAAGCTGAAGAGCCAGAACAAGCTGTACGTGAGGGACCGGATCGCGCTGCTGTTCGATGATCACACGTTCGTCGAGGACGGCCAGTTGGCCAACGCGCAGAGCGCAGGTCTGCCCGCCGACGGCGTGGTCACCGGTCGGGGACTGGTCGACGGCCGACCCGCGCTGGTGGTGGCCAACGATCCGGGGGTGAAAGCCGGGTCGTGGGGTGCCCGGACAGTGGAGAAGATCATCCGGGTCACCGAGATCGCTGTGGCCGACGAGTTGCCGATCTTCTGGTTCGTCGATTCGGCGGGCGCCCGGATCACCGACCAGGTGGACCTGTTCCCCGGCCGGCGTGGGGCCGGGCGGATCTTCAACAACCAGGTCGCACTGTCGGGCAAGGTGCCGCAGATCTGCTGCCTGTTCGGTCCGAGTGCCGCCGGCGGGGCGTACATCCCGTCCTTCTGTGATGTGGTGATCATGGTCGACGGCAATGCGTCGATGTATCTCGGCTCGCCTCGGATGGCCGAGATGGTGGTGGGGGAGAAGGTCACGCTGGAGGAGATGGGTGGCGCCCGGATGCACGTCTCGGTCTCCGGCTGCGGTGATCAACTCAGTCCCGACGACGAGGATGCGATCGAACAGGCCAAACTGTTCTTCAGCTATCTGCCGGGCAATTGGCGTACACCGCCGCCGGTCTGGTCGGCGGCGCCGCCGGCACGTGACTTCACTGCCGACCTGGTACCGGCCGCGGAATCTTCCGGCTACGACATCAACACCGTGATCGAGGCGATCGTCGACGAGGACTCCTTCTACGAGACCAAGCCGCTGTTCGCGCCGGAGCTGGTGACCGGATTCGCAACCCTGGAAGGAAATCCGGTCGGGATCGTCGCCAACCAGCCGGCCGTCAAGGGTGGCGTGCTGTTCGTCGACTCCGCCGACAAGGCGGCGCGCTTCATCTGGCTCTGCGACGCCTTCGGCATCCCGTTGTTGTATCTGGCCGACGTCCCCGGTTTCATGATCGGCAGTGAGGTCGAGCGGATGGGCATCATCCGACACGGCGCGAAGATGATCACCGCTGTCGCCGAGGCGACGGTGCCAACCATCTCCTTGATCGTCCGCAAGGCCTACGGCGCCGGTCTGTATGCGATGGCGGGACCGGGCTTCGGTCCGGACGCCTGCCTCGCGCTGCCGACCGCGAAGATCGCGGTGATGGGCCCGGAGGCGGCGGTGAATGCGGTCTATGCCAACAAGATCGCCGAGATCATCGACCCGGCGGAGCGAGCGGCCTACATTGCTCGACTGGAGGCCGAGTACACCGAAGACATCGACATCCTCCGGCTGGCCTCGGATCTGATCATCGACGGCATCGTCGAGCCCGGTGACGTCCGCCGCGAACTGGTCGCCCGGTTCGCGGCGGCGTCGACCAAGTCCCGACGCCGTCCGGAGAAGCGGCACGGTGTGCCGCCCGTCTGATCAAGCCCGTCTGATCAGTCCGTCTCGGCGCGGCTCTTGACGTCGCGCAGTCGCCGGCGCCAGGCGTTCGCATGCTCGGTGAGCCACTCGGTCGGCTGCTGGAGCCCCTCGGCGCGGACCTCGTAGAGGACCTCGCGGCCTGAACGTCGGGTGCCGACCAGTCCGGCGGCCTCCATCTGCTTCAGGTGCTTGACCACTGCCTGTCGGGAGATGATCATCGGCGCGGCCAGGGTGGAGGCTGACTCCGCGCCCCGGCCGAGCCGATCCAGCAGAGTCAACCGCTGTTCGTCCCCCAGGGCGGAGAAGATCTGAGCCTGGCGGGACGGTGTCGCCGACCCGGTCAAGCCGACCGCCGCCGATCTTCGACCGTGGACTTGGCGACCGCCAGTTCGGTCCGCCAACCGGAGGTGTTGCCGTCGATCTGTCGCAGGATGTCGGCCTGCTCTCCGGGCAGGGTGGCGAACCCGCTCTCCCGGACCTTCAGGGTGACGCCGCCGGGCCGGTCCTCGACCCAGAATTCGGTGGTGGTGCCGGGGCCGTCCGGGTGCGGGTCCTCGCTGTCGGTCAGCCAGCGGAAGGCGACGTAGCGCGGCTCGTCGGCAGCCACCGTGGCGATCGGAAAGGCGCCGTGGGCGGCGTCGGTGACGATCACCAGGCCGTCGCGTTCCTCGATCAGGTGTTCGCGATAGCTGCCGTCATTGATCCACCACCCGGGTTCGCTGATCAACGGCCAGACCTGTTCGGCTGTTGCGTCGATCTCGATGCTGTCCTCGATGGCGTCGGTGATGACGTCGGTCATGGCTTCTCCTTGGGTCTATGTGCAACTTGATAGTTGCACATAGTGAGGTTATGTGCAACCCAAAATGTGCAGGTCGTCGGCGGTAGGCTGCGATTCCGGTGCTGCACACGGGGTGGGCCATCGGGAGTCGATGGCAGAGCGGAGGTTCGGATGCGGATGCCCACAGCAGAGGTCGATGTGACGGCCGAGCTCGTCCAGAAGTTGATCATGGGGCAGCACCCGGACCTGGCCGACGAACCATTGACGTTGATCGCCAACGGCTGGGACAACGTGATCTTTCGGCTCGGCGCCGACCTGACCGTACGGCTGCCTCGCCGCGCAGCCGCGGCACAGTTGGTGATCAACGAACAGCGCTGGCTGCCGGAGCTGGCCGATGGGCTTCCGGTCCCGGTGCCGACACCGGTCCGGATCGGCCGGCCGGCCGAGGACTATCCCTGGCACTGGACCATCGGCCGCTGGCTGCCGGGCCGTCCGCTGATCGACATCCCGGTGGCGGATCGGTCAGCGGTGGCCGGACCGCTCGCCGAATTCCTGGCCGCCCTGCATCGGCCGGCGCCGGACGATGCTCCGTACAATCCGGTCCGTGGCGTGCCGCTCGTCGACCGGACGGCCCTGGCCGCGGAGCACTTCGAGAGCGGCCACGTCACCGACGGCGAGCGGCTGCGGCCGCTGTGGCTCGAGGCATTGGCGGCACCGGCCCGGTCCGGTCCACCGCTGTGGGTGCACGGTGACCCGCATCCGGCGAACGTCCTTGCCGATCACGGCCTGGCCGCCGTGATCGACTTCGGGGACATCACCGGCGGCGATCCGGCCACCGACCTCGCCACCGGCTGGCTCAGCTTCGATCGATCCGGCCGACAGATCTTCCGTGATCGCTACACCCGGCTGACCGGTGTCGATGACGCCACCTGGGTCCGGGCCCGCGGCTGGGCGATCGCGATCGGGATGGCGTTGGTCGTCAACTCCGATGATCATCCGCAGTTGCTCGCCGTCGGTCGGCACGGCTTGGCGTCGGTGCTGGACGACGGGTCAGCGAGCCTTCCTGGTCAGGCGTAACAGCAGTCCGACGACGGGCAACGCGATGGCGGCAAGGGCTGCGCTGATGACGACCGACCCGACGGTGTCACCGCTCGCCGTGAGCATTGCCCCGCCGGCGACCGGACCGCCGGCCGCGCCGACGTTCAATGCCAGCGTCGCATAGGCGCCGCCCAGGGTCGGTGCACCGGTCGCTTCCTGCAGCACCCGGGCGATCACCGTGCTGCCCAGTCCGACAGTGCGCCCTGGATCAGCACCAGGATCAACAGTGCCGCCGCGTGCCCTGCCAGCACTGTCATGGCCAGCCAGCCGAGCATCAGCAGCGGCGTCGTCGTGATGATCACGGCGTCACCGTGCCGATCCGCGAGTCGGCCCGCGACCGCGACTCCGACGGACGAGCCGATGCCGAACAGCACCAGCGCGCCGGGAACCCATGACCGGCTCAATCCCGCTGTCTGGGTGACGATCGGGGCCAGGAAGGTGTAGCCGGCGAAGGTGGCGCCGTTGATCAACGCGCCCAGCAGCATCGCCAGCAGCAGTCGGGCGGCACCCAACTGGCCGAGCTCGGAGCGCGGACTGGTCGCGCTGACCGGTTGACCGGCGGCAGGACCGACCCGTGACCGTTCGGATGGCAGGCTCCGGGCGATCCCGGCCGCAGCCGGTACGCAGAGCAGTGCGATCACCCAGAATGTCGCCCGCCAGTCGAACAGCGTGCCGAGCAGGGCACCGCCCGGCACCCCGGCTACCGTCGCCACGGTCGTCCCGGACAGCAGGACCGCCAGTGCACGGGCGCGACGATCGGCCGTGACGAGCGAGACAGCGGCCCCCAGGGCGACGGCCAGAAAGCCGGCGTTGGCCAACGCGGCAGCGAGCCGGGTGATCAACAGCATCGCGAACGACGCCGTGAGCGCACCGATGACGTGAACGGCGGCGAACACCGAGACGAAGATCAACAGACTCGCTCGGGTCGGCAATCGGCGTACCGCCAGGGCCATCAGCGGTGCGCCGATGATCATCCCGACGGCGAACGCCGACGTCAACAGGCCGGCGCTGCCGACCGAGACGTCGAGACCGGCGGCGATCTCGGGTAACAGCCCTGCGAGCATGAATTCGGAGGTGCCCATGGCGAACACGGCCAGGGCAAGCAGATAGAGCGAGAGCGGCATCGAAGCTCCGAGGTCGAGACGGAAGAAGACAGGTCGTCTCGGCGCCGCGGTCAGCGCGGGATCTGAAGGATGGTGATCAGTTGGCGCGGGCTGACGGCGACACCGTCAGCCCGACCGTGGATGCTTCGGGGCTCGTCACGGCGTCGACCGTAGCAGTGCCGCCCCTGGTGAGCAATGCGATGGCGGTCCTCAGCCCGACTCCAACTTCGGTCGGGGTCGTGGATGCTGCTTTCGGGTCATGTTCGCCGGCCTCGTTGTTCCTAGCGTTGGAACGCGATGCAGGCACCGAGAGAGTGTTGTCGGCCTGCGGGGACTCGAGCGGAACGAGGGCGGGATGACGCGATTCTTCAACCGACTGGCGACCCTGGTGACCGGACGGTCGGGTGCCTGGTTGGTTCTGGCTGCGATGCTGATGATCGCGGCCGGGGCGATCGGTGGGCTGCGCGGAGCAGAGCCACCCACTGCGGTCGCGGCACTGCCGACCGGCTCGGAATCGGCGAACGTCGCCGAACTGCAGAAGCGCTTTCCCCATCACGAATCGGCGCCGGTGATGCTCGTCGTCACCCGTCCCGACGGCGCCGACCTCAGCAAGGCCGACCTCGCGGTGGCAGCCGACCTCGGAGCCCGGGCGGCCGAGGTCGTCGATCGTGATGCGCCACGGCCGATCGTTTCCGCCGACGGCGCGGCGGTGGTGCTCAATGTCATGATCAACGCCGATCGGCCGAACGCGGAGATCGCGGTGACGATCCAGGAGATCAGGACCGCGGTGCAGGCCGCGGCTCCGGAGGATCTGGCTGCCCAGGTGACCGGGGGACCGGCGTTCGGTGCCGACATCGCTTCGGCCTTCGACGGTGCGAATTTCACGCTGCTGGCGGTGACGATCGGAATCGTCGCGGTGCTGTTGCTGTTGACGTACCGCTCTCCGGTGCTGTGGCTGATTCCGCTGTCGGTGGTCGGGCTGGCCGATCAGCTGGCAGCGGTGCTGACGGCCGCGGTCGGCGCGGCAACGGATCTGCCGTTCGACAAAGGGATCATCAGCGTTCTGGTGTTCGGAGCGGGCACCAATTACGCACTGCTGCTGATCTCGCGCTACCGGGAGGAGCTGTACGGTACCGAAGATCATCGGACCGCCCTGGCGGCGGCGGTGCGCGGCACCGGTCCCGCCATCCTGGCCAGCAACATCACCGTCGTGGTCTCCCTGCTCACCCTGCTGCTCGCGCTGATGCCCAACACCCGCGGGCTCGGTGTCGCCGCGGCAGTCGGGTTGGTGGTCGCGTTGGTGTTCACCATGCTGTTGCTGCCGGCGACGCTGGCACTGTTCGGCAGGAGGCTGTTCTGGCCGCTGACTCCACGGCCGGATCGGATCCGTTCGGATGCGGGTGGAGCCTGGCGGCGGGTCGCTCAGGCGGTGACGTCTCGGCCGCTACCGGTTGTCCTGGCCTCGATCATCGGACTGGCTGTGCTGGCGACGGGACTGTTCGGCACCCGGGTCGGGCTCAGCCAACTCGAGCAGTTCCGGGTCCAGTCCGAATCGGCCGCCGGGCTGGAGATCGTCGCCCGGCATTTCCCGGCCGGCGAAACGGCACCGTTGACGGTGATCGCGAACTCCTCGCAGACCGAGCAGGTGATCACGGCGGCCGAGGACGTGTCCGGCGTCGACGCGGTCCGTCCGGCAGGAACGTCCGGCGACGGGCTGGTCAAGATCAGTGTCATCGGTTCCGCCGAACCGGGGAGCGAAGCGAGCTTGCAGACCGTTCGTGATCTGCGAGCAGCGGTGCGCGAGGTGCCGGGAGCCGATGCACAGGTCGGCGGACAGTCGGCCGAGGATCTCGACGTACGCGGCGCCTTCGAGCGAGATCTGCGGATCGTCGCGCCGTTGATCATCGCAGTCGCCTTCGTGCTGCTGATGATCTTGCTGCGGTCGTTGCTGGCGCCGGCGCTGTTGGTCCTGATCAACGCCGCATCGGCGATCGCCGCGATCGGTGCCGGGACCTTTGTGGGGAAGCGCCTCTTCGGATTCCCCGCCTTGGATGTCAATGTTCCCTTGGTGGGCTTCCTGTTCCTCGTTGCGCTCGGGATCGACTACACGATCTTCCTCGCTCACCGGGTCCGACAGGAGTCCCGGCGACTGGGCACCCGAGATGGTGTCGTCGAAGCCGTCGGCCATACCGGGGCAGTGATCACCAGTGCCGGTGTCGTGCTGGCCGCGGTCTTCGCCGCGCTCGGCGTGCTGCCGCTGACCACGCTGGCCCAACTCGGGCTGATCGTCGGCCTCGGTGTGTTGGTCGACACCCTGTTCGTCCGCAGCATCGTGGTGCCGGCGGTGATCAGCCTGGTCGGCGACAGGATCTGGTGGCCCGGGCGGTCCGGCAACGCGCACTAAGCTGATCGCGATGGCTACCGGACTGCTGCGCCCCGTCGCATTCGACCTGTTACGCCGCAGCGAACACGTGCTGCTGGTGGTGCTGCTGGCACTCGGGGTCGGCGGAGCGTGGTCGTCGCCGCTGCGCTGGGTGCTGATCGGTGGAGCGGCCGCGGTCGGCGGCTGGTACGGCTGGGGGATCGTCGTTGCACGCAAGCGTCGTACCCGAGCAACCGCCGTGCTGTGGTTGGCGATCCTGACTGTCGGCTGCGCGGGGCTGGCCGTCGGCTCGGCCGGGTTTGTCTGGCTGGCGTTCCCGCTGTTCCTGCTTTACACCCAATTGCTGCCGTTGCGGATCGCCGTGCCGAGCGTCGTCCTGGTGGTGATCGGAGTGATTGTCCGGACGGTGATCGGCCGCGGCGGATGGGACACGTCGGTCGTCGTCGGACCGGTGATCGGGGCAACTGTCGCCGTGGTGATCTCGGTGGTCTATCGGGACCTGGCCGAGCAGACCCGTCAACGAGCACGGCTGATCGACCAGTTGACCTCGACCCGCGACGAGTTGGCTGCCTCGGAACGGCAGGCCGGGATGCTCGCCGAACGGGAACGGCTGGCTCGCGAACTGCACGACACGGTCACCCAGGAGCTGACCGGCATCATCCTGCTGCTGCGTACTGCCCGCGACACGAAGACCGGATCATCGACCGCACTGCATGATCAACTCGACATCGCGATCGACTCCGCCGGATCGGTGCTGACCGAGACCCGCCGGATGGTACAGGCACTGACCCCGACCCAATGGTCGGAGAGTTCGCTGCCCGAGGCATTGAACAGAGTGCTCGCCGCGTCCACCGGCCCGGACACACGGTTGCATCTCGACGGCGAACAGCGATCGGTCCCGACACCGGTCGCGGTCGCATTGCTCCGTGCGGCCCAGGAAGGGGTGGCCAACGCCGTCCGCCATGCGCGCGCCGACAGGATCGACGTGACCCTGACGTTCCTTCCCGATGCCGTCAGTCTGGATGTTGTCGACGACGGCATCGGCTTCGACCCTGAGCAGCCGTACGGGTCGACCACCGGGACCGGACTCGGCCTGTCGGGACTACGGACTCGGATCGCCGAACTGGACGGGACGATGGAGATCGAGTCGGTACCGGGTCAGGGCACCGCCCTCAATCTCACCGTGCCACGGAAGGACCGGGATGGCTGAGATCAGGATTGTGTTGGTCGATGATCATCCGGTCGTCCGCGGTGGACTCCGGGCGGCGCTCGGCAGCGCCGACGGGCTGACCGTGGTCGGCGAGGCCGGGACCGGCGAGGACGCGCTCGCGTTGGCCACCGAGGTGCACCCCGACGTCGTGCTGATGGATCTTCAACTGGGGCCTGGCATCGACGGTGCCGAGGCGACTGCACGGCTGGCACAGCTGGCTGATCCGCCGCGGGTGTTGGTGTTGACGACCTACGATCGGGATGCCGACATCCTGCCCGCGATCGCCGCCGGCGCGAACGGCTATCTGCTCAAGGACACCGACCCCGAACGGCTCGTCCAAGCCATTCGGGACACCGCTGCCGGCCGGACCGTGCTTGCCCCGACCGTCGCCGATCGACTGGTGGACCGAGCCAGGCAGCCGCTGCAGACTCTGACACGGCGAGAGACCGAGATCCTGCAGATGGTGGCGCGCGGCTCGTCCAACCGGGAGGTCGGTCGCAGCCTGTTCATCACCGAGGCAACCGTGAAATCCCATCTGGTGCAGGTTTTCAGCAAGCTGCACGCCGACAACCGCACCACGGCCGTCGCTGAGGCTCGTCGACGAGGAATCATCGGCTGATTCGGCGACGCGTTTGGACCCTGTGGCGGCGACCGAACGATAGTCTCTTGCAGGTGAGCAGACGATCCTTGATCTTGATCACCGGAGAAGAGGGCGCCGGCAAGAGCACGGTGATGTCGGCGCTACTCCCGTTGACACCGGGCGCAGCCAAGATCGATGCCGAGGACGTCGGACAGGTCAACCCGTTCACCTTCGATCAGCGCTTCTTGGAAATGCTGTGGAGCAATGTGATTGCTGTGATCCAGAACTTCTGGTCCGCTGGATACTCGACGGTGATCACCGGCAGTCTGCTGGATGGCGATTCGGCGAGCAGTCTCCAAGATTTCCGCAGCCGACTGCCCGACGACATCGCGCTCTATGTCGTTCGGCTACACGCAGCGAAACCTGTTCGCGATCGGCGTCGGATCGACCGGCCCAAGCCCTCGTCCAGGCAGTGGCGGGACCAGGTCGATGCCGCCTACGCGGCCGCCGGTAGCGGCCTGCACGAGGACGCCGGTGATCATCGCCTGATCACCGTGGACAACAGTGATCAACACCTCCACGTGACGATCGCCGAGATCAGGGCCAGGATTCCGGAGATCTACACCTAGTCCGCCGCCCCGGTCTGGGTGCGGTGGGCGGCGGGTGGAGCTTCTCACCCGTGCGTTCCGGCTGCTCCGCGCGTCACGGGCGGCACATGTTGGTTCGGTCGATGATGGCTGTGATCATGGCCGCGAGTCTGCGGGTTTTCCTTGTGTCCACAGGGCCGCCGGCTGTCGGGCAAGACTGTCGGTGGCTGTCCGTAGGGTGGTTGTCATGAGAGTGGGCGGGGTGGTCGGTAGACGACGGGTGGAGCCTCCCACCTGCGCGACCCGACTGGTCCGCGCGCCGAGGACGGCACGGATCGGTCCGGTCGGCGACGGCTGTGTTCGTGGCCACGGATCCGCGGGTTTTCCTTGTGTCCACAGGGATGCCGGCTGTCGGGCAAGACTGTCCGCGCCGGTCCGTAGGGTGGTTGTCATGAGTGCGAGCGGGGTGGTCGGTGGACGACGGGTGGAGCTTCTCACTCGTGCGTCCCGGTTGCTCCGAGCGCGGCGCCCGGCGCATTTCGGTCCGGTCGGTAGTAATGGTGATCATGGCCGCGGCTCCGGTGATCTTCTCTTGATCCACAGGGATTCTGGCGCTCAGGGAAGACTGTCGGTGGGTGTCCGTAGGGTGGTTTCATGAGCGCGGGCAGGGTGGTCGGTGGGCGACGGGTGGAGCTTCTCACTCGTGCGTCGGAGCTGGCTCGTGCCGAGTGGGTGGCTGGTTGTGGGTTGTTGGAGGTGGTGGCGGAGTGGGCGGTCGCGAACCCTGGTGATGGGTTGGTGCCGCAGCGGACTCGGTTGGAGATGGCCTCGGAGCGGGCGATGGTGTTGGCCGGTGACGGTACGCCGTCGGTGGCCGAGACCGCGGCGGCGACGTTGGGGTTGGAGATCGGGCTGAGTCAGTGGCAGGCCTGTCGGCTGGTCGCCGATGTGTTGGATCTGCGGTATCGGTTGCCGCGGATCTGGACGCTGGTGCAGGGCCATGGGGTGCGTCCCGGTCATGCCCGACTGGTTGCTGCCAAGACCCGGTTGTTGTCGGTGGAGCAGGCTGCGGTGGTGGATGCCGAGGTGGTCGGGATGATCAGCGCGGTGACCTATGGCGGGTTGTTGACCGCGATCGATGCCGCCGTGGTGCGGGCTGATCCGGAGGGTGCCCGGGTGCGGGCGGAGACGGCTGCCCGGTGGCGTGGTGTCCGGGTGGGTCGGGAGTCCGAGGACGGCGCGATCGATGTTCATGCCCGGCTGGATGCCCCGGACGGGATCGCGTTGGGTGAGATGGTGAAGCGGTACGGGCGGTTGTTGCGGGACAACCGGGATCGGTTGCCGGAGTGTGTGCCGGATCGTGATCCGCAGTCGGTGGATGAGTGGGAAGCGTTGGCGCTCGGGTTGTTGCGGTTGCCGTTCGTGACCTGCCGGGTGTTGCTGGAACTCGGCTGTCCGGATCTGTTCGACGCCGCAATGGATCTGTTCACCGCCACCGACAACGGCGACACGCCCGACTCTGGAACGGATGCCCACCAGCCCGGTGATGATCATGATCCCGATGTTGATCACCCCGGTGCTGCCCGGTCGGGCGATGCCGACACCGATCGCGCCGAGGCCGATCCGGCGGGCGCAGGTTCGTCGGATACCGAGCCTGCTGCCGCTGACCTGATCGCCGACCATCCGACCCAAGATCATCCGACCGATGATCATGCGGGCGATGCCGTCCCGCGCGATGACGTTCCACCTGGCGATGCTCAGTCCGATGGTGATCATCACTGCCCCGACCCTCGGAGCGGCGACCGTACCCGCGCCGATAGGCAAGATCACGACACGGACCGGACTCGAGACGCGACACGGAACCATCGAGATGCTGCCCAGGATCGAAATGCTGCACAGGATCGAAATGCTGCACAGGATCGAGATGCTGCCCGGGAGCGCGATGCTGCCCGGGAGCGGGCGCTGCGAGCGTTGATCCGCGGCATCGACCCCCACAAACTGTTGCCCCTGTCGGTCCTGCACGTCCACATCGGCGAATCGGCGGTCCGCGGCGACCACGCCGTCGCTCGCGTCGAAGACCTCGGCCCGCAACTGGCCGACACCGTCCTCCGCTGGCTGCGCACCGGCACCCGACTGCACATCACACCCGTCATCGACCCCGCATCGGTGACCGCGGTCGACCGCTACGAAACCCCGACCTGGATGCGCGAAGCCCTCCTGGCGCGCAACCCGCGCAGCGTGTTCCCGTTCTCCGGCCGGATCAGCCGGCTGATGGAGATGGACCACACCATCGCCTATCTGCCGCCACCGATCGGACCACCGGGCCAGACCGGCCCCCACAACCTGGGACCGATGGCCACCGGCGAACATCGGGTCAAAACATTCGGCACCGTCCGCGTGCGCCAAGTCGAGCCCGGAACCTTCATCTGGCACACCGAAACCGGCCGAGTGATCATCACCAACCCCGCCGGCACCCACGACCTCGGCACCGGACCCTGGACCCAACAACTCTGGCATGCCGCAACCAGACCCCCACACCACAAAACAGCCGACTGACCAGAGCCGCCGAAGGTGGCCCAGCAGACACGGCGATCTGCTGCGCCTTGGGCGGCAGACTGAGCGTGCCGGGCGCCAGCTGAGACCCGGGGCGGCCGGCTGATCCCGGGCGATCGACGAGCACTCGTGTGCGGTCGACCGACGGGACCTGGCCGCTGGAGGGTCGACCCGGCGCAGCCGATAGAGCGACAGGAGTTCTACCGAGCACCCGGCCGGATCGAGTGAGCGCCCGGGCGGTCGGCCAGGGCCGGGCCCGTCGAGATGCTCTCCCTCGGCCGAGCGGCGATGGAACCGCAGGACCTGCCGGCGCCGATTGACCGGCCGACCGGTGATGTTTCGCTCTCGAGCGGGCAACGGGTCGATTCTGGAAGGCAACTCGAACGGCTCCGCGTGCGCGCATGGTCCGGCCGAACCAGGGGATCAGCGTGCGATCGCTAACCTTCGACCATGTCGCTGCGCGCAACCCGGCTGATGACGTCGATATTCCTGGTCCGCAACGGAAAGCTGCTGTTGCTGTATCGCTTCGGATCCTCCGCGATTCCTGACTCCTGGGTCGGCATCGGCGGTCACATCGAACCGGACGAGATCCGCGATCCGACCGGGGCGGCGCTCCGTGAACTCCACGAGGAGGTCGGTCTCGCGGCCGAGCAGATCTCCGACCTCAGCCTCCGCTACGTCTCGTTCCGCGACACCGGCGACGAACTCCGGTCGACCTTCTACTTCACCGCCGACCTGCGCCCGGAAACACCGGCACCGACCTCATGTCCCGAAGGGGAGCTCCGGTGGTTCGACATCGCCCCGCAGACCGCCACCTTGCCGATGCCACCGACGGCATCGGTGGCCTTGTCACACTGGCTGGCCGAGGGCCGACATGACGATCTGCTGAGGTCGATCGTGATGACTGCCACCGGCTCCCAGGTGCTGAGCCTCGCGCAGGGCTGACGGCCGGCCACGCGAGACTCCATCAGATCGGCAGCCGGCGGAAGATCGGGCGCGGTACGTGCCGCAGGATCGCCATCACGTACCGGAAGGTGTTCGGCACCCAGATCAGTTCGCGCCGATCGCGGACCGCGGCGACGGTCGCACCGGCGACCTCGTCCGGCGTCACGGCGAGGGGCGCCTCGGCCATCCCGTCGGTCATCTTGGACCGGACGAACCCCGGCCGGACAACCAGGACCCGGGCACCGAACGGCCGCAACGCCTCACCGAGCCCGAGGTAGAAGCCGTCGAAGCCGGCCTTGGTCGAGCCGTAGACGAAATTGGAACGGCGGACCCGTTCGCCCGCAACGCTGGACAGCGCAACAACCTGGCCGTAGCCCTGGCCCTTGAATCGGTCTGCCAGCAGGGCACCGAGATGGACCGGCGCAGTGAAGTTGATCTCGGCCATCTCCAGGGTCGCCGTTGCATCGGTCCAGGCTCGTTCGGCGTCACCCAGGATGCCGAACGCGACGACCGCAAGATCAAGATCACCCTCGGCGAAAGCCTGCTCGATCACCCGTTGCCGAGACGTCGCGTCCGAGGCCTCGAAGTCCAGTTCGACGACCGTGCAGCCCGCATCGCGCAGACCGTTCGCCGCCGCAGTCCGACGCTCACCGGGCCGGGCGGCCAACACCACCCGCAGCGAGGTTCCCTGCTCGTGCCGGGTCGCGGCATAGCGATGGGCGATCGCCAGCGCGATGTCGGAAGTACCGCCGAGCAGCAGCAGCGATTGCGGAACGCCGAGAGCGTCGATCACGTGGTTCCTCTCATGTTCTTGATCATCCGAAGACCGCGACACAGATCACGATCAGCCACAGCGCACCGAAGATCAGCAGGACGTGGTCCTTCAGTACCACGTCCTCGGGCTCACCGGCGGTGCCCTGGTCGATCTCCCGTGCATACTGCAACAACCCGAGTGTGAACGGAGCGATCGAGATCGCAGTCCAGCCTACGCCGAGCGGTCCGCGTTGGAGATTCTCGAACGCCCACAGGCTGTACGACATCAGCACCATGCCGGCCGACAGCATCCAGGTGAAGCGCAGGTAGGAGGTGGTGTAACTGGCCAGCGATTTGCGGGTCCCGGCGTCGGCGCCGAGCTCCAACATCTCGGAGTAGCGCTTGCCCGACACCATGAACAGCGACCCGAACGACGCCACCAACAGGAACCACTGACTGAGTGGAATGCCGCTCGCCACGCCGCCGGCGATCGCCCGCAACAAGAAGCCGCTGGCGACCATCGCCAGATCGATGATCGGCTGATGTTTGAGAAACGTGGAGTAGCCGATCTGGAGCAGCAGGTAAACCGTCACGGTGATCCCGAGCTGGATCGAGGTGAGATAACCGATCGCGAGCCCGACGACTCCGACCACGATCGCTTCGATCCAGGCTGCTGGGATGGCCAACTCTCCGGCAGGTACCGGGCGGAACCGCTTCTTGGGATGGAGCCGATCCTCCTCGACGTCGCGGATGTCGTTGATCAGATACACCGCGCCGCTGACCAGGCAGAACGACACGAACGCCAACGCCGACTTGCTCAGCACCCCGGTCTGGAACAGTGAGCCCGCGGCCAGCGGGGCCGACAGCACCAGCACGTTCTTCATCCACTGCCGCGGCCGGAGCGCGCGGACCGGGGCCGGGAGACGGCTCGGCCGGCGCGGTGCGGGCAACGGGCCGTCGGGCGTCGACGTGATATCTGCAGACATAACGATGCGAGGGTAGCGGCCGAAGCCGTACGGCAGCCGATCCGACACCGCGGCCGACGGGTTCGTACGCCGGCGCCGCACCGGCGCTGCTGCCATCAGCGTCCAACTACAGTTCTGCCTCAGGCTCAGCGTCGCCCACGGTTGTGGGTGTGAGAGAGGTGGTCATGCCAGGCTCCGAGAGTGGACCGACCGGCACTCCACGGACGCCGGCTGTGGCCGCGGTCCGCAGGTTGGCCAGGGCGCTGGTTGCCTTGATGGTCCTGAGCGGGGTCTTGATGGTGGCGCCGGCCGCCCACGCCGAAGCCGACCGGATCGACTCTCTGGACATCGCCTACCGGGTGGATCGGCAGGGCGTGCTGCACGTCCGGGAGACCTTCGTCTGGCGATTCGGCACCGACTCCGGCCGGCACGGCATCCAACGGATGCTGATCACCCGCGAACCGGACCCGGACACCGGCGGCGACATCGTCTACACCATCGAGGACTTCGCGGTGACCAGCCCCGATCCGAGCATTCCGACCACGGTCACGCCGATCACCGACGGCGGCCCGCTGTCTCGAACCCGGAGCACCACCTACCGGATTGGAGATCCCGACATCCGGGTCAGTGACGACACGGCGACCTACGTGATCAGCTACCGGGTCCGCGGTGCGATGCGGCACAGTGCCGGCTACGACGAGTTGTACTGGGATGCCACCGGCTTCGACAATCCGGGTATCGACCAGGTGTCGATCACCGCAGCCGTGCCCGGCGGCGCACAGGACCTGCGCTGCTATGCCGGCCCGGTCGGCAGCAGGACGACCTGCGACGACGCCCGACGACGCACCGGTCAAGCAACCTTCGTGCACAACGATCTGCCGGCCGCCGACGGCATCACCATCGGCGTCAAGTTGGCTGCGGGATCGGTTACCGACAACGCACCGCACCTGCAACCCCGGGCCGGTCTGGGCGCGGTGGCCGGTTCCCGGGCCGTTGCGGTGCCAGGCGGGATCGCCCTGCTGCTGGCAGCGCTGATCCCGATCATCGCGCTGTTCGGCGTCCGGAGGTTCGGTCGTGATCAACGCTATGCCGACCTTGCTCCGGGCTCGGTACCCGACGATGCCGCCGGCGCACGGGTCGAGCGGGCCACTGCCGAGCTCGAGGTCCCGGTCCGTTTCAGTCCGCCCGATGCGCCGGCAGCCCAGGCCGGGATGCTGACCGCCGGGTCCTTCGAGGCACGACATTCGGCCGCTGCGCTGATCGCGTCGGCGGTGGCCGGCGCCATCAAGATCTGGACCCGATACGAGAATCAGCGCGGCTTCACCGCCGAACTGGTCGACCGCGAGAAGGCGTCGTCGGCCGAACAGAAGGCCCTGCTGGACGAACTCTTTCCCGACGACGAACCCGTGGGTACCGCCCATCGCGTTTCATCGCGAGGGGCGATGGCCGCAGCTCACACGGCGGCGGGCAAGGCGGCGCGGGCCGACGGGATGTGGCGCGGGTGGTACCTGATGCCGCCGGCATCGGGATCGGGGATCTCCGGCGGGCTGGTGGCCGGGTTGGTGATCGCCGGCCTGCTGTTCGTCGCAGCGGTCGTGGTGACGGTCCTCTGGCTGACCGGTATGGTCCCGACCGCGTTCCCGGTGCAGCTCTGCTTCGCGGCGCTCCCGCTGCTCGCCCTGGCCGTGACCGCGGTCCTGGTCCGCCGCCGACTGCGGGCCGGGCGGCGAACCGCCCGGGGCCGGGCGATCTGCGATCAGGCACTCGGCTTTCAGCAGTATCTGGCCACCGCCGAGGCCGAACACTTGCGCTTCGAGGAGGGCCACGACATCTACTCGCAGTATCTGCCGTGGGCGGTCGCCTTCGACCTGGCCGGTCGCTGGCACAAGATCTGCGCTGCGCTGGTCGAGCAGGGCCGGCTCCCCGACGCGACACCGTCCTGGTTTGCCAGCGGCAGTGACGAGGCGATCGACTTCCGCGCGTTCAACGTCGCCACCTTCGCCTCCACCATGACAGGTGCCAGCGAGCCGCTGCCGCGGACCGGTGGCGGCTGGTTCAGCGGGTCCTCGAGCACCAGCGGCACCGGGGCAGGGAGCAGCGGAAGCTCCTTCTCGTCCGGGGGCGGATTCTCCGGAGGAGGCGGCGGTGGTGGCGGCTCGTCCAGCTGGTGAGTGGGATGGGGTGCCGGCCGGTTGAGCACGGTGGCGTATAACCATGGGGTGTGACTTCTCCGAGCACTGCTGACCTGCTGACCACCGTCGTCGACGCTGTCGTCCCTGCCGACGACTATCCGTCCGCGAGCGAGTCCGGCGTGCTGGACTTCCTGCAGCGCCTTCGTGAGCACGAGCGTCCGGAGTGGGGCAGACGGATTAACGCGGTGGTCGCATCGGTCGATGCGGCGTCCTGGCGGATCGCCGGCAATGGCTTCATCGGGCTGGACCAGCAGCGTCAACAGGAGGTGCTGGACGGATTGGCCGACGACGCCGAATTCGGCTGGTTCGCGCAGTTGATCAACCTCGCCTATTACGGTGACAACGCACGGTCGGCCACGCCGCCGAGGTCCTGGGAGATGATCGACTGGCGGCCCGGTCCGCCCGGTGGTTGGCCGACGAAGCTGCCGCCGGTGCCGTTCCACACCGACGGGCTGATCGGCCCCGAGCAACTCCAGTCCCGGTACGACGCCGTGGTGATCGGCTCCGGCGCCGGCGGCGGCGCCGCCGCGCAGGTGCTCGCCGAGTCCGGCAGGACGGTGTTGATCATCGAGGCCGGCGACGGTCCGGAGACCAGCAAGCTCGATCATGATCATCTTCGCAATCCGCGGATCAACACCGGGCTGACACCGTGGAGCGGGCCGCTCGGTGCCGGTCACCCCCGGACCCTCGAACTCGGCGGCGATCGGGTCGCGGTCGGTCAGAGCGATCCGCGATGGGGCAACAATGCCTTCACCGTCGGCGGCGGCACCCGGGTCTACGGCGCACAGGCCTGGCGGTTCGCGCCGAAGGACTTCCGGATGGCCAGCGAATACGGCGTACCCGACGGCAGTGCGCTGGCGGACTGGCCGATCGGCTACGACGATCTGGAGCCCTATTACAGCGAGGCCGAGTGGCGCTTCGGAGTCAGTGGTCTGGGGAGCGGGGATCCGTGGTCCGGCACCCGGACCAGGGACTATCCGATGCCGCCGGTCTCCGGGATCGGCAACCCGGCCGCGCTGGCGGCCGGTGCCCAGCGGCTCGGCTGGGGCACCCTGCCCGTACCGCTGTTGGTCAACTCCTCCGAACATCGCGGCCGCTCGGCCTGCCTGCACTGTGCCCAATGTGTCGGATTCGCCTGCCCGGTCGAGGCCAAGGGCGGCTCGCACAACACCGCGATCCCGGCTGCCCTGGCGACCGGTCGAGGTTTTTTGATCACCAACGCCACCGCCGAACGGGTGATCACCGACAACACCGGCACAGTGACCGGTGTCGCCCTGGTCGGTGACGACCGGTCCGGCCAGTGGCGTCGACAGGTGACGGCCGGTGAGGTGATCATCGCTGCCGGCGCGACCGAGACCGCCCGGCTGCTGCTGCTCAGCGCTCATGATCATGAACCGAACGGCATCGGCAACAACACCGATCAGGTCGGCCGGCATCTGCAGGCACACCTCTATGCCGGCGCGTTGGGGGTTTTCGAGGACGAGATCTTCACCCTGGAAGGGCCCGGCGTCTCGATCGCCACCTGCGACTTCCGGCACGGCAACGCCGATCTTGTCGGCGGCGGGATGCTGGCCAACGAGTTCGTGCCCACACCGTCCAGCACCTTCGACTACCTCGTCTCCGCCGGTGTCTTCCCGCCGTACGGTCCGCGGGCCAAGGACGGCATGCGGCAGTGGACCCGACGGATGACCCGGGTGGTCGGGCCGATCCAGGAAGTGACCAGTGCTGAGTCCCGGGTGCGGCTCGATCCCGATGTCCGGGACCGGTACGGCAATCCGGTCGCCGCTCTCAGCGGGGCACTGCATCCGTCCGATCTGCGGGCCCGCGACTTCATGACCGAACGTGCCGCGGAGTGGCTGACGGCCGCCGGTGCCTCGCAGGTCTTCGCCGCGCCGCCCGGCGGTGGCGGTCCGAACGGGCCGAGCACCGGGCAGCACCAGGCCGGCACCTGCCGGATGGGCACCGACCCGAAGTCCTCGGTGACCGATCCCGACGGACGGGTCTGGGGACACGACAACCTGTGGGTGGCCGACGGATCGCTGAATGTCACCAACGGCGGCGTCAATCCGGTGCTGACCATCTTTGCCGGCGCGCTCCGGGTCGCCGACCGGATCGCCGGTGGCGTTCTCAACGGCTGATTCCGATTAGCCTGTGATCATGAACCAACAGGCAGGGTTGCAAGAGGTCCTCGACCGGATCGCGATCCAGGATGTGGTTAACGGCATCGACAACGCCACCGACGCCAAGGACTGGGCGCTCGCCCGGTCCTACTTCGCCGACCGGATCATCGTCGACTTCGGCGCATTGTCCGGCGCCGGGCCGCAGCAGATGGCCGCCGACGACCTGATCGCGGCCTGGACGGAAAATCTGTTCCCCGCCAAACTCACCTTCCACCTGGCCGGCAACCATCAGATCACCGTCGATGGTGACCGTGCGGTGTGCGTGTCCAAGGGCTACGCGTTGAACGTGCTCACCACCAAGCAGGAGGACAACATCTGGGAGGTGTGGGCGACCTACACCCATCGCCTCGAACGCACCCCGGACGGCTGGCTCTGCACCGAGATGGCGCTCGACGTCGTCACCACCCGAGGGGACGATGCGGTCCGCACCGCCGGTCCGGACGCCTAGGCTGCATCGCGACCTGCTGGACCGGACGCGACTGCTCGGCCCTGCCTTCGTCGCCGCGGTCGCCTATGTCGACCCCGGCAATGTCGCCACCAACACCGCAGCCGGCGCGAGCTACGGCTACCTGCTGATCTGGGTGCTGGTCGGGGCGACCCTGATGGCCGGGCTGGTGCAGTTCCTGTCGGCCAAGATCGGACTGCTGACCGGTCGGTCGCTGCCGGAGCTGGTCGGCACACGGGTCGGCCGGCGCGGCCGGATCGCCTACTGGCTGCAGGCCGAACTGGTCGCGATGGCGACCGACCTGGCCGAGATCCTCGGTGGTGCGATCGCACTGCAGCTGCTGTTCGGACTGCCGTTGATGGTCGGCGCGTTGATCACCACCGCAGTCGCCACCGGGCTGCTGCTGATCCAGGACCGGACCGGTCAACGCGGGTTCGAACGGGTGATCACCGGTCTGCTTGCCGTTGTCACGTTGGGTTTCCTGGCCGGATTGGTGTTCGACCCGCCGGCGCCGAAGTCCGCCGTTGCTGGGCTGCTGCCCCGGATCGACGGCAGCGAAAGCGCTCGGCTCGCGGTCGGGATGCTGGGCGCGACGGTGATGCCGCATGTGGTCTACCTGCACTCGGCACTGGTCCGGGACCGACACGGCCGTGTTGATCATGGACAAGCGACTTCGATGCTGCGGGCGACCAGACTGGACGTGTTGTTGGCGATGATCATTGCCGGTGCGGTGAACATCGGGATGTTGTTGCTGGCCGCGAGTTCGCTGTTCGGCCTGGCCGGGGTCGACACCCTGAACGGCGTGCACCGCGCGGTGGGTGAACAACTCGGCCCGGCGATCGCGCTGTTGTTCGCGCTGGCGCTGTTGGCATCCGGATTCGCCTCGACCTCGGTCGGCGGCTACGCCGGCGCGGTGATCATGGACGGTCTGTTGCAGCGTCGGGTGCCGATCGTCGCCCGGCGGTTGATCACCGCCGTCCCTGCGCTGATCCTGCTCGGCGCCGGACTGGACCCGACCCAGATGCTGATCTGGTCCCAGGTCGTGCTGTCCTTCGGGATCCCGTTCGCGGTCGTCCCGTTGGTCAGGATCGCCGGCGACCACCGGCTGATGGCGGCGGCACCGACCCGACGGTCCACCCTGGCGATCGCCTGGCTCGTGGTCGTCCTGGTCGTCGCGCTCAACCTGCTGCTGTTGGTGCTGACGGCTGCCGACCTGGTTGCGTAATCGTTTTCTGATTAGGGGTCCAAAGACCTTGACACTCGGCGCCGCACCTCCCTTAACTGGTGTGTAATCGTTTTCCAGTCAAAGGGGACGGAATGAGTGGGTACGCGTACAGCAGTGCATTCGGGCGGCCGGTCGACCGCCGCACCTTCCTCCGCGGACTCGGCACCGCGGCGTTGGTCCCGGCGGCCGGTGCAACACTGGCCGGCTGCGGTTCGGACTCCGGCAGCGCCAGCGGAGATCTGACCTTCGTCTACTACGGCGACGCCGATCTGCAGAAGGACTACGACAAGCTCTTCACCAAGTTCCGCAAGGATCACCCCGAGATCACGCTGAAGGCCCAGGGCATCGCGTCCAAGTCCTGGGCGGAGTTCGCCAATGCTGTCTCCACCCGGCTCGCCGGCGGCCAGCCGCTGGACGTCGTCCAGATCGCGACCGAGGGCCAGCGCATCTTCGCCTCCAAGGGTCTGCTGGAGCCGTTGGATCCGTACATCAAAAAGGATCAGGCAGCGGTGGACGGCTACTACAAGGACACCCCGCCGCAGCTGAAGGAGTGGCTCAAGCAGTACGCCTCACCCGACGGCAAGACCTACTACATGCCCGGTGGCTACAACACCATGGCGCTGTACGTCGACGGCAAGATCTTCTCTGATGCGGGTGTCGAGGTGCCCGAGGAGTGGACCTGGGACGAGTTCAGCGAACTGGGCAAGGAGATCAAGGCCAAGACCGGGGCCTATCTGACCGCTGCCGGCAGCGGGTACTTCACCGATGTGATGCCGTGGCTGCTGACCAACGGTGCGAGCACGCTCGACGAGAAGTGGGCGACGGCGACCTACGCCAGTCCGGAGGCCGTCGAGTCGCTCACCTTCGCCCGGTCGCTGGTCACCGACGGGTTGGCGCCCAAGCCGGGTGGCACCTACGACGCACCGACCGCCATGTCCCAGGGCAAGCTCGCCTCCTTCGGTGGTGGTCGCTGGCCGACCAACGATCTGCGCCGGCTGAAGGCGCTGGACGGTGTCCAACTGGTGAAGTGGCCGAAGAAGACCACCGACGGTTCGCCGGTCGGCTGGGATGCCTGGCCGATCCTGAAGGGCTCGAAGAACAAGGATGCCGCCTGGACCTTGATCACCTACCTGATCTCGGAGTCGTTCGGCGACACGATCACCACCGGCGGCGGTGCCGCGGTGCCGGCCAGAATCTCCGACGCCACCAGCAAGGCCTTCCTCGAGGATGCTCCGGAGAACACCGAGCTGTTGTCGGAGTTGTTGAAAGTCGCGACTCCGATTCCCGCCCCGGATCGTGGAGCGGAGTGTCAGAAGGCCATCGAGGAGGCCTGGCTGCAGGGCATCAGCGGCACCAAACAGCCGCAGCAGGCCCTGACCGAGGCGAACACCAAGATCCAGGGTCTGTTGGCGTGACCTCCACGGCCACGGCGCCACCGGTGACCCGACCGACGGCTCCGCCGCGCGGCCGCGGCGGGCGACAACGCGTGCTGCCCGGCTGGCTGTTCCTCAGCCCGGCGTTGCTGTTGTTCGGAGTGTTCATCCTCGGCCCGTTCATCGCCGCCATGGCGTTGAGCCTGTTCTCCTACGACCTGCTCACCCCGGCCAAGTTCGTCGGTCTGAAGAACTTCCGGGCGCTCGGCGCCGACGATCTGCTGCTGCGAGCCTTGGGCAACACCTTCCTGTTCGCCTTCGCCTCGGTCCTCACCCACCTGGTCGGTGGGCTGCTGCTGGCCGTCGCGGTCAACCGCGGCATCCACAAGGTGTTGTCCTACTTCGTCCGAACGGCATTGTTCTTCCCGTTCCTGATCTCCTGGGCGGCCGTCGCGCTGTTGTGGAAGTACGTGCTGGATCCGACCTTCGGCATCGTCAGCTACTACCTCGGCAAGCTCGGTATCGACTCACCGGGCTGGTTCACCGACCCGGACTGGGCGCTGCCCTCGATCATCGGTATCGACTTCTGGCACACCATCGGCTACACGTTCCTGATCATGTTGGCCGGCCTGCAGACCGTGCCGCATGAACTGACCGAGGCGGCCCGGGTGGACGGGGCCGGTCGCCTCCGGGCGTTCGTCCATGTCACCCTGCCGCTGATGACGCCGACCCTGTTCTTCGCCTCGGTGATCACCTTCATCGGTGCGTTCCAGATCTTCGACCCGGTCCAGATCATCACCGCCGGCGGGCCGAACGACTCCACCATCACTGCCGTGATGTATCTGTACCAGACCGGATTCCAGGCCTTCCAGATCGGTTATGCCTCCGCGATCGCGTTGGTGGTGTTCGTGGTGATCATGCTGGTCACGCTGTTGCAGTTCTGGGGATCGCGGAGGTGGGTGCACTATGGGTGAGCGTGCCTTCCGCTGGCTGCTCGGCGTCGTCCTGGCCGTGGTCGGGATCCTGATGATCGCACCGCTGATCTGGCTGATTTCGACCAGTCTGACCGCACCGCGGGAGGCCTTCCGGCTGCCGCCGGGCTGGCTGCCGATCCCGTTCAGCTTGCAGAACTTCGCCGACGTGGTGGACCTGATCCCGATCGGACGGATGTTCCTGAACAGCCTGCTGGTCACCGTGATCTCGGTCGGCGGATCGCTGCTGGTGGCCTCGCTGGCAGGCTACGTCTTTGCGCGGATCCCGTTCCGTGGCAGGGATTCGATCTTCATCCTGCTGCTTGCCGCCTTGATGGTCCCGACCCAGCTGACGATCATCCCGACCTTCATCCTGATGCGCAAGCTCGGGCTGATCGACCATCTGGCTGCGCTCTGGCTGCCGGCACTGATCAACGTCTTCGCGATCTTCTTCCTCCGTCAGTACTTCAACTCGATACCCCGGGACCTGGACGAGGCGGCCAGGATCGACGGTGCCGGCCATCTGCGGATCCTCTTCCAGATCATGATCCCGCTGGCCGGGCCGGCACTGTCGGCGCTGGCGATCCTCGGGTTCGAATCCTCCTGGAACAACTACTTCGGTCCGTTGATCTTCCTCAGCACACCCGAGCGGATGACCCTGCCGATCGGTCTGGTGTCCCTCTCGGCCGGTCAGGGTGGCGGTCCGGCGGTCGTCGTCTTCGCCGGGATCACCCTGGTGGTGTTGCCCATCCTGCTGGTCTTCCTGCTCTTCCAACGGGCATTCGTGCAGAGCGTGGCATCGATCGGGATCCGCGGATGAAGGGCCTGCGGGCGATCTGGCCCAATCTCCCGGTGCTGCTGGCGGGGTCGGTGCTGGTGGGTCTCGGCTGGTCGGCCACCCGGGTCGTGGCCGGACTGTCCGGATGGCTGATCCCGATTGCGGTCTGGTTGTTTGTGCTGCCACCGCTGATCACCCTGGTCGTCGGCTGCCGACAGTTGCTCCGCGACGAGCACTTCGGGATCGGCACCCTGTTCCGCGCCCTGCCCAGCAACGCGGGACGGACGATCATGATCAGCGCAGGCCCGATGCTGATGGTGGTGCTGACGCTGATCGGCTGGCACGCCTGGCGGCTCAGCGGAAGCGCGCTGCTGCTGCCGTCCTTCGTCGCCGGCTGCTTGCTCTCCGCAGCCGCCCTGCTGGCCGGTGTGGTCGCGGTGCCGTACGGCGTGCTGACCCGCGTGCCCGGCAAGGAGACCTGGCTGGTGGCCGCCTTCGTCCTCAGCCGGCAGCCCATTCCGGTGCTGGCGGTCGTCGCGGCTACTGCTCTCGGCGTCTGGGCAGCGGCCTACCTGAGTTTTGCCCTGATCATCCTGCTCCCCGGCCCGCTCGCGATGATCTGGGCGGCGGCGGTCGAGCAGGCAACCGTGAACAGCAAGAAGACCCTTGTCTCGAAAGGAACCCGATGAGCAACCCCACGAGCCGGCCACCGGACTGGCCGGTGCTGCGGTCCTACGATGCCGATCACCTGCAGCGGATCAGCCTGCCGATCGGCGGGATCGGTACCGGGACGATCGGACTCGGCGGCCGCGGCGACTTCCGGGACTTCGAGATCGGCAATCGACCGGGTAAGGGTTTCCGTCCGGACACCGGTTGCGTTGTCGTCCGGACCCGTGCGCACGACGGCCCGGCACGCGCGCTGCTGGCCGAAGGGCCGTTGCCGATCGAGAGCTACCAGGGCGCCTTCGGCTCGGCTGCCGCGCACCACGGCCTGCCGCGCTTCACCGACTGCCGCTTCGATGCGGCCTACCCGTTGGGCCAGGTGCGACTGGCCGACGACAGCTTCCCGCTCGAGGTCACCGTGCAAGGCTTCAACCCGTTCGTGATCGGCGATGTACAGACCAGCGGACTTCCCGTTGCGGTGCTGCGCTATCGAATGACCAACACCAGCGACGTCGCCCAGCACCTCACCCTGGCCGCCGCGATGAGCAATTTCGTCGGGGCCAACGGCAGCGCCGATGCCGCCGGCGGCAATCGGAACACCTTTCGCCAGCAGGAGCAGTTGGCCGGATTCACGATGACCGCCCCCGAACTCGACGCCGATGCGGAGGCCGCCGGTGAGGTCAGCGTCGCGCTGATCAGCCCGAGCGGCGCCGAGATCAGCCACCGCACGGGTTGGGCCGACCTGACATGGGGGAGTTCGCTGCTCGACTTCTGGGACGACCTGCTCGACGACGGCAACCTGGAGGAGCGGGAGAGCGCCGCGGCGCGGCCGATCGGAACCATCGCCGCGCAATGCGAACTCGCCGCCGGAGCCAGCACAGACATCACACTGTTGATCACCTGGAACTTCCCGAATCGGAGAGCCTGGCGGTCCGACGGACATGCCGTCGGGACCTATACCGACGACGTGATCGGCAACGCCTATTCCGTGCTGTACCCGGACAGCTGGCAAACCGCCGTCGATATCGCCGGCCGGTTGGATGATCTTGAAACAGCCACCGTCGACTGCGTTTCCACCGTGCTGGCAGCCGATGCGCCCGCCGAGATCACCGAGGCGGCGCTGTTCAACCTGTCGACGCTGCGCAGTTCGACCGTCTTCCAATCCGCAGCCGGCGATTACTACGGCTGGGAGGGCACCGCGGACCGCTCCGGCAGCTGTCACGGCACCTGCAGCCATGTCTGGGGCTACGAATTCGCCAGCTCGCTGCTGTTCGCGCCGATCGCCCAGTCCTACCGGGAAACCCAGTATCAGCGAGCGACCGACGGACAGGGCCTGATGAGCTTTCGTGCCGGACTGCCGATCGAACAGTCCCAAGCCTGGGGGCGGGCCGCCGCGGACGGCCAGATGGCCTGCCTGGTCCATCTGTATCTGGACTGGCAGCTCAGCGGCGATCATGATCAACTCACCCGACACTGGCCCGCTGCCAAACGGACCCTGGAGTTCTGTTGGATACCCGGCGGTTGGGACGCCGACCAGGACGGCGTGATGGAGGGCGTCCAGCACAACACCATGGACGTGGAGTACTACGGTCCGAACCCACAGATGGGATCGTGGTATCTCGCCGCGCTGCGAGCCTGCGAAGAGATGGCCACGGCCATGGCGGATCCCGAATTCGCCGCTACCTGTCGCAGACTCTTCGACAACGGATCGCGGTGGTTGGACGACAATCTCTTCAACGGCAGCTACTACGTCCACCAGGTCCGGCCGGTCGACGACCCGTCCGCGATCGCCGACGGACTGCGGCTGCCCGGGATGGGATCGGCCGGCACGAGAAATCCGGAACTGCAACTCGGCGACGGTTGCCTGGTCGATCAGTTGGTCGGTCAGTATGCGTCCACCCTGGTCGGTCTCGGCGACCTGCTGGACCCCGATCACGTCCGGTCGGCCTGGCGGGCAGTCCATGATCGAAACTTCCAACACGGCTTCGTGCACCACTTCAACCCGATGCGCAGCTTCGTGCTCGGCGACGAGTCCGCCGTGCTGATGTGTACCTATGACGAGGGCAAGCGCCCGGAGCGTCCCTTCCCGTACTACAACGAGGTGATGACCGGCTTCGAACACACCGCAGCCACCGGGCTGCTCCAGGTCGGAGCCGCCGACGAGGCCCGGGAGATCATCGGTGCCATCCGAGCCAGGTACGACGGCGCTCGACGCAATCCGTTCGACGAGGCCGAGTGCGGCCACCATTACGCCCGCGCGATGGCCAGTTGGTCGGCCTACGCCACCTGGAATCGGACGTCCTACTCCGGACTGGACCGGACCCTGACCGTCGGCCGGCCGGATCAGCGGTCGTTCTGGTCGACCGGAACCGCCTTCGGCGACTGGGATCCGGAGACCGGCACCGTCCGGGTGGTCGGCGGCGAGCTGCCGATCCGGCGGCTACTGCTCGGCGATCGGGAGCATCAAGCACCACAGGCCGTGCTGAAGGCCGGTGAACAGTGGACGGTGGACGGCCCCAGTCCCCGATGATCAGGATCGTCGACGTCGCTCGGGAGGCGCAGGTCTCGGTGGCGACGGTATCCCGGACCCTCAACAACAGTGCCCGGGTCGATCCGGTGCTGGCCGAACGGGTCCGTGCGGCGGTGCAGAAGCTGGGCTATCGGCCCAATGCAGTGGCCCGCAACCTGCGACGTCGCGGCACCCAGGTGTGGGCGTTGATCATCACCAACCTGAACAACCCGTTCTACACAGCGGTGGCCAGGGGAGTGGAGGATGTCGCCTCCGAGCTGGGCTACTCGGTGCTGCTCTGCAACACCGACGAGGACCAGGCCAAACAGGACCGCTACCTGGAGGTCGCGGCGATGGAGCGGGTGGCGGGAGTGATCCTGGCACCCCGTTCGGACGATTCCGACGTCTCGACCGTGCAGGACGACCAGATCCCTCTGGTGGTGGTCGATCGGGCGCTGCGGCAGCCGGTCGACTTCGTCACCGCGGCATCCTTCGAGGGGGCCGTGCTGGCCACCGAACACCTGCTCCGGCAGGGCTGGCGGCGCCCGGCCTGCATCACCCGGCCCGCGGACACCGCGACCGCCGAACAGCGCCGACTGGGATATGAGGACGTGATGCGTCGGCACGGGCTGGCCCCGGTGGTCAGACATGTCGGCTTCCACGCCGGGGGCAGCGCGGAGATGATCAGTGCACTGCTGGCCGAGCGGGACGCACCGGACGCGTTCCTGACGATCGACTCGATGCTGGCCCTGGACGTGCTCGGCGGCCTGCAACGGGCCGGGCTGCACTCCGGCCGCGACGTGGGCGTGATCAGCTTCGACGACGCATCCTGGGCGCCGGTGGTCGACCCGCCGCTGTCGGTGATCGCCCAGCCGGCCTATGAGATGGGAGCCGAGGCCGCCCGGCTGCTGGCCCGACGGGTCCGCTCGGAAGGGCCGGCCGAACCGCAGACGATGATCATGAGCACCACCCTGATCGTCCGCGGCAGCTGCCGGCGTCCGAAGCGATGATCAGCTCCACAGTTCCGGCCAGCTGTGCCCGGCGCCGATGATCATCTCCCGCAACACCGGCAGGCTGATCCCGACCACGTTGTGCGGATCGCCCTCGATGCCGGTGACGAACGGGCCGCCCAGCCCGTCCAGGGTGAAACTCCCGGCCACCGCCAACGGTTCCCCGGTGCCGACGTAGGCCTCGATCTCGGCGTCGCTGAGATCGGCGAAGTGCACGACGGTGGCTGCACCGCGACCGGCGGCGTACACCTGCTGCCCGTCGATGATCTTGACCAGGAAGTGTCCGGTGTGCAGCACGCCCTTGTTGCCGCGCATCGCGTGCCAGCGCTCGACAGCGACCCGGGGCTCGTGCGGCTTGCCGTAGCTCGCGCCGTCGAGTTCGAGCACCGAATCACATCCGACGACCAACGTCGGCGTCGCCCGCGGTCGCTGCGTCAGCTGGTCGGCGACGGCGCGCGCCTTCAGCTCGGCCAGTGCCAGCGCGAGTCCGGCCGGGTCGGTGTCGGTGATCACGCTCTCGTCGACACCGGAGACGATCACCTCGGGCTCGACACCGGCTGAGCGCAGGGTTGCCAGTCGCGCAGGGGACTGCGACGCGAGGACCAGGCCGACCATGATCAGAGCCTGGCCAGTGCTGCGCGCAGCGGATCCAGGCCCATCGGACCGAGATTCAGCGCGTCGGCATGGAACCGTCGCAGGTCGAAGTCGGCGCCGGCCCGCTGTCGGGCATCCTCGCGGGCCTGCAGCCAGATCCGTTCACCGATCTTGTACGACGGCGCCTGCCCCGGCCAGCCCAGATACCGGTCCAACTCGAAACGCAGCGTCGGCTCGTCGGTCGCCGTGTTCATGATCAGGAACTCCAGACCGGCCTGCGGAGTCCACCGCTCGCCCGGATGGAAACCCCACCGGTTACCGTCCGGGATCGGCAACTGCAGGTGCATACCGATATCGATGATCACCCGGGTCGCCCGGAACACCTGGGCGTCCAGCATGCCCATCCGGTTGCCGGGATCGCTGAGGTATCCGAGATCGTCCATCAGCCGCTCGGCGTACAGCGCCCAGCCCTCACCGTGCCCGGAAACCCAACACAGCAAGCGTTGCCAGCGGTTCAGCAGATCGGAACGGTAGGCGTTCTGGCCGACCTGGAGGTGATGGCCGGGCACCCCCTCGTGGTAGACGGTGGTGACCTCCTTCCAGGTGGCGAAGCTGTCGATCCCCTCCGGCACCGCCCACCACATCCTCCCCGGTCGGGAGAAGTCCTCGGTCGGGCCGGTGTAGTAGATGCCCCCGTCATGGGTCGGCGCCAGGCAGCACTCGATCCTGGCGATCGGGTCCGGGATGTCGAAGTGCGTCCCGGCAAGATCACTCAGCGCCTGGTCGGCCAGGCCTTGCATCCATTCCCGGAATGCCTCGGCGCCGGAGATCTGCCGTGCCGGATCGGCATCGAGGGCGGCATAGGCGGCCTTGATGTCCTCGCTGCCGTAGAGCTCCCGGGCGATCGCCCGCTGTTGATCTTGGAGCCGCTCCAGCTCTGCCCAACCCCACTCGTAGGTCTCCTGCAGATCGACCGTCGCCCCCAGGAAGTAGCGGCTGTTCAGCGCATAACGCTCCTCGCCGACCGCGTCCAGGCTCGGTGCGGAACCCAACAGGTCGGTCTGCAGCCAGTCGGCGAAGTCGGTGAACGCCTGCCGCGCGACATCGGCCGCTCCGCGCAGTTCGGCGGCCAACGTCTCACCGTGCTCGGCCGGCAGGCCGCCGATCAGCTCGGCGAAGAAGTCGTGGCTGCCTTGCTCGCCGGTCCAACTCCGGATCTGCTCCGCGGTGCCCTCGATCTGACGTTTGGCCGACACGTTCCCGGCGGAGGCCTCCTGCGCCAGCGTCTGCCGGGCCTGGGACAGCGGCGTGCCGACCGTCCGCAACCGGGCGGCGATGTTGCGCCAGCCGTCGGCCGTATCGGTCGGCATCAGGTCGAAGATCTCGCGGACCTCGTGGGCGACGTCGGCGATCACGCTGACCCTGCTGGTGACGATGTGCGCGTCGTACAACTCGGTCGCACAGGTCAACCGCTCGATCATCGCCTCCTTGGCGCTGTTCTCCCGCTCGTCGGTCGGTGCGGCGGCGTGCAGCGCGGCCAGCGTCCGGCGGTCGTGTTCGGCGAGCTCGGCGTAGCCGTCGGGGGAGAAGTCGTCCCACTGGTCGTCATAGCCGGCGATGCCCAGCGCAGTGGCCAGGGTCGGCTGCCGACGGACGGCATCTTCGACGTAGCGGTCGGCGATCTCGTCGACCGGACGCGACTCAGCGTTCATGGTCGCCGACCCTACCGCCCGGGCCGGTGGTGGCGGCCGCTCGGTCGCTCGGGCGTGGCCGGACCGCCGGTGCGCTGAGGAACGAGATCAGGCAGACGGCAGCGACCGCCAGCAGCGCGTGCCGGATCCCGACATGATCGCCGAGCAGACCGAGCAGCGGCGGACCGAGCAGGAAGGCGCCGTAACCGACGGTCGACACCACCGATACCCGGGCCGCGGCATGCCGTGGCTCGTCGGCGCCGGCCGACATCCCGACCGGGAAGCCCAACGCTGCGCCGGCTCCCCACAGCACGGCACCGACAGCAGCCAGGTAGACCGATGGGGCGAAGACGAAGATCAGCAGGCCGACGATCGCCGCGGCCAGGCAGCCACGCAAGGTCGCCACCCGGCCGAAGCGGTCCAGCAGTGCACTGCCGGCGTAGCGAAAGATCGTCATCGAGGCCACGAACACGGCGAACATGATCGCGCCGCCGCTGCCGCTGGCGCCCATCCCGTCCACGGTGGCCTTGGCGACCCAGTCGTTGGCGGCGCCCTCGGTCAGCGCGGCGGCCAGCACGACGAGTCCGATCGCCAACGTGCGCGGTTCTGCCCAGGCCGCCCACCGGCTGCGCGGTGCCTGTTCGTCGTCGGGGTGCTCGGCGTGTGCGGGCAGGAAGGACCGGGAGACGATGATCACCACCACCGTGCCGAGCGCGACGACACCGAACAGGTGCGACCACAGCGGAACGCCGAGATGGGCCAGCAGACCACCCAGCAGCGCACCGACGAACGCACCGCCGCTGAACGCGGCATGGAACTTCGGCATGATCGTCTTCGGCCCGCGGCGCTCGACCTCGGCGCCCTCGATGTTCTGGGCGACATCCCAGACCCCGACGCCGAAACCGAGACAGAACAGGGCGGCGCCGCAGACGAACAACCAGCCGTTCAGCAGGCTGACCGCGATCACGGACATCGCCACGCCGAGCAGCGCACCGGCGGCCCGGACCGCGCCCGCCGTGCCGAGCCGATCGACGATGCCGCCGGCCAGCGGCAGACCGAGCACCGACCCCAGCCCGACCATCAGCAGCAGCAACCCCAAGCCACCCGGCGACAGTCCGAAGATGTCGGCGACCACCGGCAGTCGGGCGGTCCAGCTGGCGATCAGCAGCCCGTTCAGCCCGAAGATCGCGAACGTCGCTGCCTGCGCGGCGCGGAGGGTAGCTGTCGTCACCGCAGAAGCCTACGGTGCTCGAGCCGGATCGGGTCAGCTGACGTGCAGTTCCAGCCAGTGAGCGATGTCGGCGACCTCGACGTGACCGGATGCGACCTCCAGGACGAATCGTTCGCCCTCGTCCGCGTCGGTCAGCAGCGTGTACCCGTTGCGTTGATAGAAGAGGGCAGTGAGAAGCCAGGACAGTCGCTTGTTACCGTCGATCAGCGGATGAGATCGGTTGAGGCTGTCGCACAGGGCGCCGGCCTTCAGGTGCAGCGTGGGATAGACCTCGACTTCGAACGCGAACGTCTGCGGCCGGACGAGGGCGCCGTTCAACAGGCCGGCATCGCGAACCGTCTGCCCGAGCATCGCGACTGCCTGCAGCGCATCGTCCAGGCGGATGTAATCAATCGAATCCGGCGGCAGGTCGGTCGGCTCCGGCACGTGTTATCACTGCGCCAGTCGACGCAGCAGTTCGCTGTCGCGATCCATGATCTCGGCGAGCGCGTCGTGCACCTCGTCATGGCGTCGGCTCCGGCTGGCTCGCTCGGCGATGGCAAGCCGGGCCACGTCCTGCATCGATCGGTGCTCGGCGGTCGCGAGATCCTGCAGCGCCTGATGCTCTTCCTCACTCAGCCGGACCAGAAACGTCTTGTCGGACACGAGAACCACCCTCCTGATATCTCTACGATATCACCGGGCTCGGTATGTCGGCCGGGGTCAGCGGCGGTAGGCCGCCTGCCAGCTGCCGGGACCTGGCGGCAGGGGTGCGCGCACGGCGCGCCAATAGGCGGCCCAACCCGAACGCGGCGCCGCGTCGGCCGCCGTCGGCGCAACGGACCGGGCGGTGATCACGGCGACGACGGCGGCGATCTCCTCGTCGGTCGGGTTGCCCTGGGTGATCGTGATCTGCGGAGCTTGCGGTTCTGCTGGCTGGTCGGTCATAGCGGAATGTTCCCGTGCTTCTTCGGCGGCAGTTGCTCGCGCTTGTTCCGCAGCAGCCGCAGGGCTCTGGTCAGTTCGGTCCGGGTCTGGTGCGGGTGGATCACCGCGTCGATGTAGCCGCGCTCGGCGGCCAGGTAGGGATTGGCGAGTTCCTCGTCGTACTCGGTGATCAACTCTGCCCGCCGGGTGTCGGGATCATCGGCATCGGCGAGCTCGCGGCGATACAGGATGTTGACCGCACCCTGGGCTCCCATCACCGCTACCTGCGCGGTCGGCCAGGCCAGGTTGATGTCGGCACCGAGGTGCTTGGAGCCCATCACGTCGTACGCGCCGCCGTAGGCCTTACGGGTGATCACCGTGACCAGCGGCACGGTCGCCTCGGCGTAGGCGAACAGCAGCTTCGCGCCGCGCCGGATGATGCCGTTCCACTCCTGATCGGTGCCGGGCAGGAAGCCGGGTACGTCGACGAAGGTGATCACCGGGATGTTGAACGCGTCGCAGGTCCGGACGAACCGGGCCGCCTTCTCCGAGGCGTTGATGTCCAGGCAGCCCGCCAACACCTGCGGCTGATTGGCGACGATGCCGACCGCGTGCCCTTCGATCCGTCCGTAGCCGGTGACGATGTTGCCGGCATACAGCGGTTGTACCTCGAGGAAGTCCGCGTCGTCCAGGACGTTCTTGATCACGTCCTGCACGTCGTAGGGCTGGTTGGGCGAGTCCGGGACCAGCAGATCGAGCTCGCGATCATGATCACTGATCTCCAGCTCCACGTCGGTCTCGAAGGCCGGAGACTCCTCGAGATTGTTCTGCGGCAGGTAGGACAGCAACTCACGCACGTAGCTGATCGCGTCCTCCTCGTCGGTGGCGAGGTAGTGCGCGTTGCCCGACGTCGTGTTGTGGGTCCGGCCGCCGCCGAGATCCTCCATCGTCACGTCCTCACCGGTGACGGTCTTGATCACGTCCGGTCCGGTGATGAACATCTGTGAGGTCTGATCGACCATCACGGTGAAGTCGGTGATCGCCGGTGAGTAGACCGCGCCGCCGGCGCACGGTCCCATGATCAACGAGATCTGCGGGATCACCCCGGAGGCGTGGGTGTTGCGTCGGAAGATCTCCCCGTACAGGCCGAGCGACACCACGCCCTCCTGGATCCGCGCACCACCGGAGTCGTTGATCCCGATCAGCGGGCAGCCGGTCTTCAGCGCGAAGTCCATCACCTTGACGATCTTCTCCCCGAACACCTGGCCGAGCGAGCCGCCGAAGACGGTGAAGTCCTGGGAGAAGACGCACACCTGGCGGCCGTCGACGGTGCCGAAGCCGGTGATCACGCCGTCGCCGTACGGACGCCGCTGCTCCATCCCGAACGAGGTGGACCGGTGCCGGGCGAATTCGTCGAGTTCGATGAACGAGCCGTCGTCCAGCAGCATCTCGATCCGCTCGCGGGCAGTCTGTTTGCCGCGTGCGTGCTGCTTCTCCACCGCTGCGGCGGAACCGGCGTGGACCGCTTCTTCCAGTCGACGGTCGAGGTCGGCCAGTTTGCCGGCCGTGGTGTGGATGTCCGACTGCATGCGTCCGACCCTAACGGGCGGGCCGAGTAGGGTCGGATCCGACATGGACACCCACGACCACGACCCCGGCGCCGGCAAGCTCGACGAGGAACGACTGCAGACCCTGCTGATCGGCCCGCAGAGTCCGTGGCAGCGGGTCGTGGTGGCCGAGCAGGCGGGTTCGACCAACGCTGATCTGGCCGACTGGGCACGCACCGGGAAGGCGTCCGACGGGACCGCGCTGTTGACCGGCTACCAATCTCGTGGGCGGGGACGGCTGGACCGTTCGTGGTCGGCGCCGCCGGAGACCAGCCTGGCGATCTCGCTGCTGGTCGTGCCCGGGACCGAGGTGCCGGCCGAACGCTGGACCTGGCTGCCGTTGATCGCCGGGATGGCGACCTCGGAGGCGATCCGTCGCGCGACGGACGTCCCGACGTTGCTGAAATGGCCCAACGACGTGATGGTCGCCGACCGCAAGCTCTGCGGCATCCTGGCCGAGCGGGTCGAGACCCCGGACGGGCCGGGCTGCGTGATCGGCATCGGCGTGAACACCGATCTGACCGAGGAGCAGTTGCCGGTGCCGTGGGCCACGTCGCTGTTGCTCGCCGGTGCCCGGACCCGGGACAAGAACACCGTGGCCGCGACCATCCTGCGGGCCTTCGGACTGCTCTACCGGAACTGGCTGGACGACTTCGACGGTTCGGCGCTGGCGCGTTCCTACGTCGCCCGCTGCGCCACCATCGGCCGTGAGGTCAGGGTCGTGCTGTCCGACAGCGAGGATGCACGCGGCCGTGCCGAGGCGATCGATGATCATGGTCGGCTGGTGGTCCGGACCGCCGATGGGCTGCAGACCTTCGGCGCCGGCGATGTGGTCCATCTGCGGTGAAAGGCGAGCGTCGAGCGGTCTCCGCGCCGGCCCATCACGGTTGAGGCCCAGTACGGTTGAGACATGGCGTTGCCCCGGAAGCTGCTCGGCGAGGACGAGCACGTCGAGATCCACCTGCGCACGCATGCGAAGGCGTTGATCCTGCCGGCGGTCGCGCTGATCCTGCTGGGCGCCGCCGTCGGAGTGGGGGCAGCGTTGATCCCGGACGAGTACGCGCCGATCGGGCCGCTGGTGGTGGTGGCGATCGGTGTCGTGCTGGCGGTCTGGTGGTGTCTGCTGCCGTTCCTGCGGTGGGCGACCACGACCTACACCGTGACCAACCGTCGGTTGATCACCCGGTCCGGCATCCTGACCAAGACCGGCCGGGACCTGCCGCTGCTGCGGATCAACGACGTCAGCTACGAACGCAGCCTGCTCGATCGACTGTTGGGGTGCGGCACGCTGCAGATCCAGACCGCTGCCGATCAAGGGGTGATCGTGTTGGACGACGTACCCGATGTCGAACAGGTGCACGTGATCATGAGCGAATTGCTGTTCTCCGGAGGTGACCGGTGACCGTCAGGATCGAACGGGGCGACGAGCACGTCGCCGAGCTCGTGATGGACCGGCCGGAGGCACTCAACGCCATCGACACCCAACAGGGCAAGGCGATCGCCGCAGCCTGTCAGGAACTCTCGGCCGACCCCACGGTACGGGCGGTGATCATCAGCACGGCGCTGGACAAGGCGTTCTGTGTCGGCGCGGATCTGAAGGAACGCAACCGGCTGAGCGATGCCGAGCTGGCCGGCTATCGCCCGGTCTCCCGGCAGGCCTACGCCGGCGTCCTCGGGCTGGCGATGCCGACGATCGCCGCGGTCGAGGGGTACGCCCTCGGTGGCGGCTGCGAACTCGCGCTGTCCTGTGACCTGATCGTCGCCTCCGACACTGCCGTGTTCGCGTTGCCCGAGGTCGGTGTCGGGGTGATCCCCGGTGGCGGCGGCACCCAACTGCTGTCCCGCCGGGTCGGGCTGAACCGGGCGCTGGATCTGATCCTGACCACCCGCCGGGTCGGCGCCGATGAAGCGGCGACGATCGGGCTGGCCGATCGCCGCGCCGTCGCCGGTGGGGCGCGGGCAGCGGCGTACGAACTCGCTGCCGTGATCGCCGCCAAATCCCCGGTCGCCATCCGCGACGCCAAGACAGCGGTCCGGGACGGCCACGACCTCCCGCTGGCCGACGGACTGGAACTGGAGGAGGCGCGCTGGCAGCACACCGCCTTCTCCGCTGACCGGGCCGAAGGGGTGGCCGCCTTCGTGGAGAAGCGGACGCCGCACTGGCCTGGATGAACGACCTGTGTCGACTCTGATCGAAGGTTCTTGACACTGCGTCGAGTCCGCCTTTAGCTTGCGGTTGGAAAGCCGCAGGGGGCACAGGGTGAATGAACCGTCCGTCGGGGTCTCGGTGATCATTTCGACCTACAACAGCAGCGAGCTGTTGGCCGGCGCGCTGCTCGCACTGCGGGCGCAGACGCTGCCACCCGAACAGCTCGAGGTGATCGTCGTCGACGACGGCTCGACCGACGACACGTGGTCGGACCTGGAGATCCTGGCCGAATCCTGGCCGCAGCTGTGGATCTTCCGCCAACCGAACTCCGGTACGCCCTCGGTCGGCCGCAACGTCGGGCTACGCCGGGCGACGGGCCGCTTTGTGTTCTTCCACGACGCCGACGACTGGATGCCGCCGTACGCGTTGCAGGAGCTCGTCGACCGGGCCGACACCCTGGATGCCGACGTCGTCGTCGGACGGACCCGAAGCATCGGCATCGGCCACCGGCATTCCCGGCTGCGGGAGGCCGCCGATGCCGATCTGATCACCGACGGGGTCTGGCGGAGCCTGTCGGCGCAGAAGCTGTTCCGTCGCACGCTGCTGCAGCGGCTCGGCCTGGAGTTCTGCGAGGACATGGTGCAGGGCGAGGACCAGATCTTTGCCGCCACAGCACTGCTGGCCGCTCGTCGGGTCAGCACTCTGACCGAGAAGACGTACTACGTCCGGCGCCGGGACCGTGGTGACGGCGGCAACCTGTCCCGGCGGCCCCAGTCGTTGGCCAACAAGGTGCTCACCTGCAGCCGACTGACCCGGCAGATCGAAGCGTCGGTGCCGGTGGACCAGCAGCCGGCGTACTTCCGTCGGGTGCTGCTGCGAACACTCGCGCCCGCACTCGACGGGCCGTTCATGAACGCCGGGCCGGAGCAGCAGGCCGCGGCTCTGACCGAATTGCAGGCAACGGTGCTGCCACACCTGACCGACCGGCTGCTGGCCACAGTGTCCGACGCCCGCCGACTGCGGCTGCTGATCGCGGCCACGGGGACGGCCGAGGACCTGAGGCACCTGAATCGGCGGCTGCGGGACGGCACGGAAAACAGGATCGTCGAACAGGTCTCCGCCCACCGGACCAGGAAGCTGCGTCGCTACACCGACCGGTTGCGTCACCTCTTACCCTTGTCGGGTGCCAGAAGAACGCCAGGAGGTCGCGCCGAGCGGTGATCTCGGCCTGCCCTCTTCGGCGCTACCACCTCCAGCGGCGTCGTCCGGCCCGGGACACCACCACCACCGGCTGCCGGTGCAGCTGTTCCGCTTCGTGCTGACCGGCGGGCTGTCAGCCGTCGTCGACTTCGGCGTGCTGGTGCTGCTGATGCATCTCGGACTGCCGCACACCCCCGCCAAGGCGGTGTCGTTCGTCTGTGGCACGACAACGGCCTACCTGATCAATCGGCGGTGGACCTTCCGGGCCGGGCCGTCCCGGCGCCGGTTCTTCGGAGTGTTGATCTTGTACGGCGGGACGTTCCTGATCCAGGTCGGCCTGTTCAGCCTGATCTTCGCGCTGCTCCAGGACCGGTTGCCGCTGCTGTTGGTGCAGGGCATCGCGTTCGTGATCGCCCAGGGCGTGGCGACCACGGTCAACTTCATCGTGCAGCGGGCCGTGATCTTCAAGCATCGCCCGTCAGCCTGACGGGGTACAGGCCCGCACCAGACCGCCGAACAGGCCGGCATCGTCGCGTTCCTCGGGATGCCACTGGATTCCGAGGTTGAACCGGTCGGCCGACCCGTCGGCCTCCATCGCCTCCAGTACGCCGTCGGCAGACCATGCGGTCGCGCGGAACCCCGGGTGGGTCGCCACCGCCTGATGATGGTGGCAACTGACCGTCAGCCGATCTCCGACCGTCGACGCCGAGACCAGCGACGCCAGCCGGGATCCCGGCTCGATCGACACCGCCACCTCGCCGTAGACCCGGCCGCCGGGGGAGTGGGCCGAGTGACCGACCACCTCGGGAACGTGCTGATGCAGGGTCCCACCGCCGTGCACGGCCATCACCTGCACGCCGCGGCAGATTCCCAATGTCGGCAGGGATACCGCCGCTGCGGCATCCAGCAATGCCAGTTCCCAGACGTCGCGTTGACCGTGCGGCTCGTCGGTCTCGCGATGGCGTTCGGCCCCGTAGCGACTCGGATCGACGTCGGATCCGCCGGTGATCACCAGGCCATCGATCCGCGATACCGCGGTGTCGGCGAACTCCGCGGCCGGCAGTCCCTCGGACGGTGGTGGGAGCAGCATCGCGATGCCACCGGCAGCCTCGATCGATCGGGTGTAGGTGGTCGGCAGCAACACCGCTTCGCCGTCCCAGACACCCCACTGCGCGTCGACCCGGTAGGTGCTCAGCCCGATCACCGGCCGACCTGATCCGGTCATGATCAACTCCTCGAGGTCAGAGCGGGGTGACGTAGGCGGCGGAGATGCCGCCGTCGACCAGGAACGTGCTGGCGGTGATGAAACTGGCGTCGTCGCTGGCCAGGAACAGCACCGCGTTGGCGATCTCCTCCGGTTCGGCGAACCGTCCCATCGGAACATGCACCATCCGGCGGGCAGCCCGTTCCGGATCATCGGCGAAGAGTTCCTGCAGCAGCGGAGTGTTCACCGGACCGGGGCACAGCGCATTGACCCGGATCCCGGACCGGGCGAACTGCACACCCAGCTCGCGGGTCATCGCCAGCACGCCACCCTTGGAAGCGGAGTAGGAGATCTGCGAGGTGGCCGCACCCATCACCGCGACGAAGGACGCGGTGTTGATGATCGACCCGCGTTGTTGCTCGGTCATGATCGCCAGCGCGGCCTTGCTGCACAGGTACACGCTGGTCAGGTTGACCTGCTGCACCTGATGCCAGGTGTCCAGGTCGGTGTCCAGGATCGAATCGTCCTCCGGCGGTGAGATGCCGGCGTTGTTGAACGCGATGTCCACCGAGCCGTACTGCTGCTGTGCGGTCCGGAACAGGTTGGTCACCTGGTCGGCGTCGGTGACGTCGGTGTGCACGAACGCCCCGTCGATCGAGTCGGCGATCTGTTCGCCGTTGGCATCGTCGAGGTCCCCGATCACCACTCGGGCCCCTTCGTCGGCCAACCGTCGCACGGTCGCCAGCCCGATCCCGGAGCAGCCGCCGGTGATCACCGCGACCTTGCCGTCCACCCGTCCAGTCATGAAATTCCTATCTCCCAAAGGGTCCTGAGCCTGTCGCCGGACCGTTTCCCGTTCCCGTTTCCCTGGCCCTTCGACAAGCTCGGGGACCGTTGTCAGCTGTCGGCGATGAAGACGTTCTTCTCTTCGGTGTAGGCATCCGCGGCGTCCGGGCCGAGTTCGCGACCCAGCCCGGACTGCTTGTAGCCGCCGAACGGCGTCCAGTAGCGCACCGCGGAATGCGAGTTGACGCTGAGGTTGCCGGCCCGGATCGCCCGGGAGACCCGGAGCCCGCGGCCGAGGTCGGAGGTGAAGATCGAACCGGCCAGGCCGTAGTCGGAATCGTTGGCCAACCGGATCGCGTCGGCCTCGTCGGTGAACGGCAGCACCGACACCACGGGACCGAAGATCTCCTCCCGCCACCGCCGATCGGCGGTGCTGGTGGTGGTGATCACCGTCGGCGGCATCCAGTAGCCCGGGCCGTCCGGTGCGCTGCCGGTGTAGGCGATGTCGGCATCGTCGAGATAGCCCCGCACCCGGTCCCGATGCTCGGCCGAGATCAGTGGCCCCATCGCGGTCGCCGGATCCCGCGGGTCACCGACCCGGACGGCTCGGACCGCGGGCTCGAGCAGTTCCAGGAAGCGGTCGAACACCGAGGCCTGCACCAGGATCCTGGACCGGGCACAGCAGTCCTGCCCGGAGTTGTCGAAAACGGCATCCGGAGCCGACGCCGCAGCTCGTTCGAGGTCGGCGTCGGCGAAGATCACGTTGGCGCTCTTGCCGCCGAGCTCCAAGGTGCAGCGCTTCACCTGGTCGGCGCAGCCGGCCAAGATCGTCTTCCCGACCCGGGTCGATCCGGTGAAGTTGATCTTGGCGATGTCGGGATGCTCGACCAGCCGCCGGCCGACGACCGGCCCGGCGCCCGGAAGCACGGTGAACACTCCCTCGCCGATGCCGGCCTCGCGGGCGAGCTCGGCCAACCGCAGCGCGGTCAACGGGGTGCTCTCGGCCGGCTTCAGCACGACACAGTTGCCGGCCGCCAGGGCCGGCGCGAATCCCCAGCCGGCAATCGGCATCGGGAAGTTCCAGGGCACGATCACGCCAACCACGCCGAGCGGCTCGCGGAAGGTGATGTCGACGCCTCCGGGGACCGGGATCTGCTTGCCGAACAGGCGTTCCGGGGCGGCGGAGTAGTAGTTCAGCACGTCGCGGACGTTGCCGGCCTCCCATCGTGCGTTGCCGATCGGATGGCCGGCATTGCTGACCTCCAGGTCGGCCAGCTCGTCCAGATGATCATCGACCAGCTGGGCGAACCGACGCAGCAGCCGGGCACGCTCACCGGGGGCGACATCACGCCAACCCGGGAAGGCCCGCACCGCCGCGGCGACCGCGGCATCGGTCTGCTCGACCGATGCGAGCTCGACGGTCGCGATCTGCTGTTCGGTGCTCGGATCGATCACCGCATACCCGGTCATGAGTTCTTCCACCTCCCGTGTCGGTCTGGATCGGTCACATTCTCTCGAAGCAACGGCGGCGCTCCCAATCGGTGACGCTGGCGTTGAACGCGGTCAGCTCGGTGTCGGCCATGTGGGTGTAGTGGTCGACGACGGCGTCGCCGAACACCTCGCGGGCGACCGCAGAGCCGGCGAACGCCTCCCGTGCTGAGGCCAGGGTCTGCGGCACCTCGGGCACCTCGGCGGTGTAGGCGTTGCCGGCGATCGGTTCGGGTAGCGGCAGGTCGTGTTCCACTCCGTACAGCCCGCCACCGATCATCGCGGCCAGCGCCAGATACGGGTTGACGTCACCTCCGGGGACCCGGTTCTCCAACCGGGCCGAGGATCCGTGGCCGACCAGCCGGACCGCGCAGGTCCGATTGTCCTCGCCCCAGGCGATCTTGGTCGGTGCGAAGGAGCCGTCGGCGAATCGCTTGTAGGAGTTGATGTTCGGCGCGTAGAGCAGGGTGAAGTCGGCCATCGTCGCCAGCACCCCGGCGATGAAGGCGTCGTACAGCGGGGTCCGGCCGTCATCCCAGAAGGCGATGCTGTCGTCCTGGCCCCGCAGCGACAGGTGGATATGGCAGGAGTTGCCCTCCCGTTCGTCGTACTTGGCCATGAACGTGATGGATCGACCCTGCGCCGCCGCGATCTCCTTGGCGGCGTTCTTGTAGACGACGTGATTGTCGGCCGTGGTCAGTGCGTCGGCGTAGCGGAAGCCGATCTCCTGTTGGCCGAGATTGCATTCGCCCTTGGCCGATTCGACATTCATCCCGGCGCCGTACATCGCGTTGCGGATCTCACGCAGCAGCGGCTCGATCCTGCTGCCGGCCAGGATCGAGTAGTCGGCGTTGTACGGCACCGCCGGCACCAGTCCGCGATAGTCGGACTCGAGAGCTTCGGTGTAGCCGGTGTCGAACACCATGAACTCCAGTTCGGTGCCGGCGACGGCACGCAGTCCCCGGGACGCCACCCGATCGAGCTGTCGACGCAGGATCGTCCGTGGCGACTCTGCGACCGGTGTCCGGTCCAGCCAGGTCAGGTCGCACTGCACCATCGCCGCCCCGCTCTGATGTGGCAACAGTCGTAGCGTCTCGGTGTCCAGCACGAACACCATGTCGCCGTAGCCGCGCTGCCAGGAGGAGATGGCGTAACCGTCGACGGTGTTCATCTCGACGTCGACGGCGAGCAGGTAGTTGCAGCCCTCGGTGCCGTCGGCGAGCACGTGGTCGACGAAGTAATTGGCGTGCATCCGCTTGCCCTGCAGCCGCCCCTGCATGTCGGTGAAGCAGACGACCACGGTGTCGATGTCACCGCTGTCGATCATGGTCTGCAGACCGGCGACACTCAGGTGTCGGTCGGTCCGTAGGCCGAGCTGGTTTCTCATCAGATTGCCCTCCCGTTGATCATGATTCATGATCAGCTCAGCAGCCCGCGGAGCAGGGCGGCCGTGTCGTCGCAGTGTTGCTCCATCGTGCGCCGGGCCGTTGTCGCCCGGCCGCGGAGAATGGCGTCCACGATGGTGTCGTGTTGAGCGTCGGAATGGTCGATGTTGGCCGGCAGCATCGGGATCGCGGTCAGCAGGGTGTGCAGGTCGGCCTGTGCTCGGGTGACGGCTTCGATCAGTTGCGCCGATCCGGTGGTCGTCGCGATCGCCAGATGGAGCCGGGAGTCGGCCTGCCGATACTCCGCCGGCTTCTCGGCCTCACCGACACCGGCCAGTGAGGACCGCAACAGCCGGCGTTCCTCCTCACCGAGTCCCCGCTCGGCCGCCAGTTGGGCTGCGCCGGGCTCGACGACCCGTCGGAACACCAGCGAGTCCATCAAACGGTCCCGTTGCTCGGTGATCTTCTTCCGTGGTCCGCGGGCCGGCGTCGTCGGGCGTTGGCTGACGATGGTGCCGCCGCCCCGTCCGCGGACGGTGCGGACCATGCCGGCCTCGCGGAGCGCTGCGATCGCCTCCCGCAGCGTCGTCCGGGAAACCCCCATCCGGCTGCTCAGTTCCCGTTCCGACGGCAGCGTGCTGCCTTCGGCGAACACGCCGAGCCGGATCGCGGTGGCGAGCCGCTCGACGCAGTCCTCGAAGGCGTGCCGGCCGCGACCGGCTCCGAGGATGTCGGCGGCCAGCCGATGGTCGGCCGGCCCTTCAGCTCGGGAGGCGTCACTCATCGAGGACCTCGCCGGCCCCCTTGGTCAGGTGTTCCTCCTCGGCCGAGCCGCGCATGAAGTTGCTCCGTCCGCCGACGAACCAGGTGACGATCGAGAAGATCACCACCACCGCGACCGCGATCGGGGCGTAGTTGAACGTGCTGATGGTCACCGGTGATGCCGGTGGCAGCACGAACAGGATGCAGATGATCACCACCCAGACCACGGCGATCCAGCCGATCAGTGGTGAGAAGCGGCCGAGGTTCCACGGCCCGGGAGTGAACTCCTTGTTGAGCCGGCGGAGCAACACCGGTACCACGTAGGCGATGTAGAGGCCGATCACCGCGATCGAGGTGACCGCCAGGTACGCGGTGGTGTTGAACAGCGCCGGGACCGCCAGGATCACCGAGCAGGTGACGCACAGCCAGATCGAGTTGGTCGGTGTACCGGTCCGCGGGTTCACCTTCGACCAGATCCGCGAGCCGGGCAGCGCATTGTCGCGGGAGAAGGCGTAGGACATCCGCGAGTTGGCCGTCACCGACGCCATCCCGCAGAAGAACTGGGCGACACAGACGATGAACAGACAGAACTTCGCTACCGCCGGGGAACCCAACGAATCAAGGAAGATCTGGGCCGGTGGCAGACCGGTGTCACTGGCCGCCAGAGCGGTCAAGCCGGCCTCGGAGCGGTCCGGGATCGCCGCGGTGATGGAGAACAGCAGGATGAAGCCGCCGATCACCGACACCAGCACCGAGGTGACGATCCCGCGAGGCGCCGAACGGGATGCGTTCCTGGTCTCCTCGGCGACGTGTGCGGAGGCGTCATAGCCGGTGTAGGTGTACTGCGCCATCAACAGACCCATCAGGAACACGTACGGGCCCAGGGTCCAGCCGGTCTCGTTGTGCCAGCCGGTCAGGGTCCAGCCAACCGACTGATGATGATCGGGCAGCGCCCACAAGATCACCACGATGACGGCGACACCGGCCAGATGCCACCAGGCCGAGACACTGGACAGCAGGCTGACCAGGTTGACACCGAAAGCGTTCAGCAGGGCATGGATGACGATGATCACCACGAACGTGATGAAGGTGCTGAGCGGTGTCGGCTCGAAGCCGAAGGTCAGGTTGGCGAACGCCATCCAGGTCGAGGCGCAGCCGTAGTCGATCGCCGCCGTGACGGCGATCTCGCCGAGGAAGTTGAACCAGCCGACGAACCAGGCCCACTGGCGCTTGTTGGTCCGGGCCAGCCGACCGGCCCAGAAGTAGAGACCACCGGCGGTCGGGTAGCGGGAGCAGACCTCGGCCATCGCCGCCGAGACCGCCAGCACCATCACTCCGACGATCAGCCAGCCGAGCACCAGGGTCGACGGTCCGCCCGAGGTGAGCGCGATCTTGTAGCTGGTGATGCAGCCGGCCAGGATCGAGATGATCGAGAACGACACCGCGAAGTTGGAGAAGCCGGACATCCGCCGGTGCAACTCCTGTTTGTAGCCGAGTTCTGCGAGCAGAGCCTCATCGCTCGATCCATGATCATCGCTCATACCCGGTCAGTCTGGCCAGCTCATGAACCGGTTGTCAATGGTCTGGCTTCAAACCATTAGGAGTCTGGCTTCAAACCTTGTCGGCGATGATCCGGGCCAACTCGCGTGGCATCGACAGGAAGGGGGAGTGCGAGGACTCCAGACAGTCGACGGTGGTCGGATTGTCCGGAAACGCCGCGTCCGCCTCGGCGATGAAACGCTGCTGGACCGCCGGCATCAGCGCCCGGTCCTCGGTGCAGACGATGTAGCTGCGCGGTACCGATCCCCAGCCGGCGGCGGTCAGCGTGGTGCCGCCGAGGGTGATACCGACGGGCGAGTCCGGGGACAGCAGGGCGATCGCGGCATCGGCCAGGGAGCGGTCCACGTCGTGATACAGGGCGTGCCGCACTGCCGCCAGATAGCGCTGATCATCGGTCCCGAGATCGAGCCGCAGGGCGCCGGTCTGTGTCGGATCGCCGCGGTACAGCGGGCGGAGTTCGTTACCGGCTGCCTCGCCGATCTCGTTGTAGAACGCGGGTTCCACGCCCGATGCCGGCATGAACGCGGTGAGGTAGATCGCGTGCGCGATCGACTCCGGTGCCTGTTCGGCGACCCGGGTGAGCACCAGACCGGCGGTGCTGTGGGCCAGCACCGACACCGGCGAGCCGCCGCCGATCTGCTCGATCTGGGAAAGCAGCAGATCCGCGGCGTCGTCCATGCTGACCCGAGGTCCGGGGGTGATCGCGGTGTCGACGGCGACCGGATCGTGCCGGCCGTGGCCGTAGCTGGCCGGTCGTCGGGCATACAGTCCATGGCCGGCCAGGTCGACGGGGACGACGATGCGTCCGGTCGCTGCGAGGTAGGGCAGGACCTCACTCCAGCACCAGGAACCGTGCCAGAGCCCGCTCAGCAACAGCAGGGGTGTCGGCCGGACCGAGTCGGTCGTGGGAACGGGCATGGCGGGAGCGTCGCACGGCGCACGCCGCCTGGCGACGAATTTCGAGCCGGGTCAAATCTGAGATCGCCGGGCCGACGGTCAGTCCAGGTTGTCGACCGAGGCACGCAGATCATCCAGCGCCGTCCGGGCCAGACTTCCGAGGTCCTCGGTGTTGTCGTCGGCGACCCAATTGGAGTACGCCTCCTTGAAGGCGAGCGCCCCGACCTCGGCGGCCAGGGTTGCGGTGAGCGGCGGTACATCGCGGGCCCGCAGGGCATCGGCCATCGCGGCCGCCATGCCGACCTGCTTCAGGGCGGCTCGTTCCTGGAGTTCGGCGCTGGTCGCGATCACCGCATGCAACCGGGGGCCGAGCTCGCGGTTGAAGTCGGTCATCGCGCCGGCCGCTCGGTCCAACCCTGCGGCGATGGCGGACAGCGGCGTCGCCTCCGGTGGTGCGGCTGCGATTCCCTCGGCGAACAGCCGGGACAGCACTTCCTGTCCGGCCGAGAGCACCTCCCGTTTGTCAGTGAAGTGACGGAAGAAGGTGCTCTTGGTCAGGCCGGCCTGCTCGGCGATCTCGGCCACCGTGGTGTTGTCGTAGCCCTGGTCGGTGAACAACTGGAGGGCGGCTGCGACCAGCCGCTCGCGAGCGTCGGGATCCCATCGAGGCATTCCCCCAGACTAGTTGATGGGACCATGGTCCCATCACCGTGTACAGTGATGGGACAAGAGTCTTATCACTGAGGAGTTTTCCCATGCGTGTGTTCGTCACCGGCGCCAGCGGAGGAATCGGATCGGCGGTCGTTCCCGAGCTCGTCGCCCACGGCCACGAGGTGCTCGGCCTTGCTCGATCCGACGCCTCGGCCAAGATCATCACCGAGCGCGGTGCAACGCCGCTGCGTGGCGACCTCGCCGACCCGGCGAGCCTGCGGGCCGGGGTCGCCGAGACCGACGGCGTCATCCACCTCGCCTTCGACAACGACTTCAGCAACGTCGAACGGTCGATCGCCGCGGAGACCGCGGCGATCGATACCTATGCCGCGGCCATGGAGGACACCGGCAAGGCCCTGGTCATCGCCTCCGGATCACCGGCGACCCCCGGGCGGGTCTCGACCGAGGACGATCGGATGCCTACCGACGGGCCGATGGGTGGTCGCGGCCGCAATGCCCGGACGGTCCTGGAGCTGGCGGCCAAGGGCGTGCGGTCGGCGACCGTCGGTCTGCCGCGTTCGGTACATCAGGCCGGGCAGCGCTACGGGTTCGCGTCGATGTTGATCGCCGCGGCCCGGCAGAGCGGGGTGTCCGGCTACGTCGGCGACGGCAGTCAGCGGTGGCCCGCCGTCCACTGTCTCGACGCCGCAACACTGTTCCGGTTGGTGCTGGAGAAGGCCGAGCCGGGCACGGTCGCCCATGCGGTCGCCGATGAGGGCGACAGCATGCTCTCCATCGCCACGGCGATCGGGCACGAGCTCGCGTTGCCTGTCGAGCCGGTGTCGACCGAGAGTTTCGGATTCCTGGGCAGCATCTTCGCCATGGATCAGCCGTCCTCCAGTGCGAAGACCCGGGAACTGTTCGGTTGGCAGCCGAAGCATCCGAGCCTGCTCGACGATCTCCGGGCCGGCGACTATCCCTCCTGACGGTTCATTGCCTACGATTTGGCTGCCAAAGCCTAATGGTCGTAGGCTATGCCTATGGCTCGTATGAATCTGACGTCGCGCGGGATCATCGCCGCGGCCGCGGACATCGCGGATCGGGACGGCTTCGACGGCGTCACCGTGTCCTCGATCGCCCGCGACCTCGGGGTCCAGCCGGCGAGTCTGTACGGCCACGTCAAGGATCGTGCTGCGGTGCTGGACGGCATCCATGAACTCGCGCTGGACGAACTCGCCGACCGGATCGCCGCGGCCGTCGCCGGCCGAGCCGGTCGGGATGCGCTGATCGGCCTGGCCGAGGCCCACCGCAGCTACGCCGCCGACTTCCCCGGGCGCTGGCATGCGCTGCAACTGCCGGCCACACCCGAGGTCGCGGGCTCACCGGCGGCGGCTCGAGTGGCGTCCCTGACACTGGCGATGCTTCGCGGATATCCCTTGCAGGGCAACGATCTGGTGCATGCCACCCGGATGCTGGCGGCAACGATCAACGGCTACATCACCCTGGAGCGGGCCGGCAGCTTCGGCCACCGGAGTCCGGGCAGCGACGAGTCGTGGCAGCACACGCTCAATGCTCTGGACGCCGTCCTGCGGCAGTGGTCGACGCGGCCGGACGACGAGCATGACCGCGGTACGGAGCATCACCGCGGTACGGAGCAGGGGCGAAACGGAGCAGGGGAGTGACCATGATCACGACGGGGAACACCACCGAGCTGATCCGCGGCGCGGCGGAGCTGGAAGAGACCGAGCGGGGCCTGCGGATCCATCGGCTCCCCGGTTGGGTCCGGCGGCAGTATCCGGACGGGCAGTTGCTGTCGATGGAGACCCAGACCTCCGGCGTCCGGCTGGAGATGGTCACCGAGGCCAAGACGATCGAGCTCACCCTGCATCCGTCCCGGATCGCCTTTCGCGGCGCGGACCGGCCACGCGGTGCGGTGGATGTGCTCGTCGACGGACAGCTCTTCTGCCGAGACACCCTGGACGGCGGCGACGTCGTCGAGGTCGACTTCGTGTCCGGAGACTCCAACTTCCTGCCGGGGCCGCCGCATCGGACCGCCGTCACCGGGCTGCCGACGGGCGAGCACCGGGTCGAGATCTGGTTGCCGCACAACGAGTCGGTGGAGGTGGTCGACCTGACCGCGGACCTGCCGCTGCGCGCCGCGCGGGCGCGAAGGCGGCTGTGGGTGCACCACGGCAGCTCGATCAGCCACGGCTCGAATGCGGCGGCACCGACCGAGATCTGGCCGGTCATCGCCGCACAGCGCGGTGGCGTCGAGTTGCGCAATCTCGGCTTCGGTGGCAGCGCGCAGGTCGACCCGTTCATGGCACGGGTGATCCGGGACACCGACGCCGATCTGATCAGCGTCAAGCTCGGCATCAACGTGGTCAACGCCGATGCGATGCGGCTGCGGGCGTTCGTACCGGCGGTGCACGGCTTCCTGGACACCATCAGGGACGGCCATCCGCAGACGCCGCTGCTGCTCATCTCGCCGATCTTCAGCGGGATCCACGAGCAGGTGCCCGGTCCGGGTGCGGTCGACGTGTCGACGCTGGGCACCGATCAGGTCCGCTTCATCGCCACCGGGCACCCCGAGGAGGTGCAACGCGGGGCGCTGACGCTGGAGGTGATCCGTCGCGAACTCGCCTCGTTGGTGGAACGTCGCGACGACGATCCGCAGCTGCACTATCTGGACGGCAGCAACCTGTACGGCGCCGCCGACGCCGACCAGCTGCCGCTGGTCGACGGGCTGCATCCCGGCCCGGCTGCCCACCGAGTGATCGGTGAGCGGTTCGCCGATCGGGTCTTCACCGTCGACGGGCCGTTCGGTCCGGCACGCTCCTGATCATGCCCGCTGTTTGATCATGCCCGGTGTTTGATCATGAGCGGCGGGTTGCCTCGTCGATGATCTTGCTCAGGTCGGCAGCAGCCCGACGAAGCGGCGGCCGCGGCGGTCCAGCCGGGTCGGCACCCGCAGCGTCCGGACCGGGCCATGATCACCGTCGATCCGGCGGAAGAGCTGTTCGGCGCCACGGCGACCGAGATCGCTGGGCGAGTAGACGATCAGGTCGACCTCGAACGGCAACAGATCGGCCAGCTCCAGATCGTCGAAACCGGCCAGATCGACCTCGACACCGAGCGTGGTGACTGCCTGGATGGCGCCCAGCGTCATCCGGTTGTTGTCGCTGAAGATCGCCGTCGGCGGGTCGTCGGCACGGAGCAGTGCGATCGTCGCCTCGCGGGCGGCGTCGGTGGAGTAGTTGTGCATCGAGATCAGCGACGGGTCCGGGGTCACCCCGCGCTGGGAGAGCAGCTTCTTGTAGGACTGCAGCCGCGTTGCACCGGTCATCGCCCGCGGAGAGCCGCCGATGTAGGCGATCCGCCGATGACCGGCATCGAGCATCCTGGTGAGAGCGGCCTTGACGCCGCTGTGGTTGTCCAGCAACACCCGGTCGTAGCGGCCGCCGGCCGGTGCCCGATCCAGATAGACCACCGGGACCGAGGAGATGCCGGTGGTCTCATCGATCGGGGACCGGTCGCTGGAGACGATCAACAAGCCGTCCACCTGCCGGCGGACGAACTCCCGGGCCAGCTCGCGTTCGGTGTCCTGATCGCGTTGCGTGCTGCCGATCAACAGCACGTGGTCGCGACTCTTGGCGACCTGGACCGCGCCGGCGGCGACTGCCGAGGTGAACGGGTTCTCCAGGTCGTCGATGATCAACCCGATCGTCGACGACGACTGGCCCGGGCGCAGCATCCGGGCCACCTCGTTGCGGTGGAATCCGGTCTCGGCGATCGCCTGCTCGACCCGCGCTCGGGTCTCCGGGCTGACGCTCGCACTCTTGTTGACCACCCGCGAGACGGTTCCGACGCCGACTCCGGCACGGGCAGCGACATCGCGCATCGTGGGATTCGACGCTGGCATGGCGACAGCTTAGGACAACGCCCTCCTCAGGCGACCGGGTTGATATGCCGCCGGATTCAGCTCGGCGTCGGGTGTCGCCTACGATCGTGGACCGTGACATACGTGGTGGGCATCATCGGCGGTGGGCAGTTGGCTCGGATGATGCATGCGGCATCGATCGGGCTCGGGATCGACATCAAGCTGCTGGCCGAGGGACCCGACGTGTCGGCGGCGCAGGTCGTCGCCGACGTCACTGTCGGCGACTACACCGACCCGCAGACCGTACGGGATTTTGCCACCGGCTGCGATGTGGTCACCTTTGATCATGAGCACGTCCCGACCGGGATCCTGATCGAACTCGAGGCGGCCGGTGTCGCCGTCCGCCCGGGCCCGGCCGCGCTGGTGCACGCCCAGGACAAGGCGGTGATGCGGGCCCGGCTGGCCGAGCTGGACATCCCGTGTCCGGCCAACCGGCCGGTCGGCTCGGTGCAGGAGCTGATCGGCTTCGGCGACGAGCACGGCTGGCCGGTGATCGCCAAGACCACCCGTGGCGGTTATGACGGCAAGGGTGTCTTCAAGATCGACTCCGCCGCCGCGGCCGGTGAACCGTTCGAAGGATTGCCGGCAGGGATCGGGATCCTGGCCGAGGAGTTCGTCGACTTCCGCCGCGAGCTCAGCGCCCTGGTGGTCCGCTCGCCGAGCGGCCAGGCGGTCGCGTACCCGATCAGTGAGACGGTGCAGACCGACGGCGTCTGCACCGAGACCACCACACCTGCTCCGGGACTGACCCGGGATCAGGCGGTCGACTGTCAGCAGTTGGCGTTGCGGATCGCCCACGAGCTCGAGGTGACCGGGCTGCTGGCGGTGGAGCTGATGCAGCGCCAGGACGGCAGCGTCGTGGTCAACGAGCTGGCGATGCGGCCGCACAACACCGGGCACTGGACCATCGACGGCGCGCACACCTCGCAGTTCGAGAATCACCTGCGGGCGGTGCTCGACCTGCCGCTCGGCGATCCGAGCGGCCGGGCGCCGTGGACGGTGATGGCCAACGTGCTCGGCGGCAGCGTCACCGATCTGACCGCGGCACTGCTGCACTGCTTCGCCCGTGACCCCAAGCTCCGGGTCCAGCTGTACGGCAAGGAGGTCAAGCCCGGCCGCAAGGTCGGCCACGTGACAACCTTCGGCGACGACCGCGAGACCGTGGCCAAGCGGGCCCGGCACGCCGCCGACTATCTGATGGGAGTCCAGCGATGAACCAGGCACCGGCACGGGTCGGGATCGTGATGGGGTCGGATTCGGACTGGCCCGTGATGGCCGAGGCCGGTGTCGCCCTGGAGGAGTTCGGGATCTGCTACGCCGCCGACGTGGTCTCGGCACACCGGATGCCGGAGGCGATGGTCGACTACGGACGCACCGCCCACACCCGCGGCCTCGAGGTGATCATCGCCGGCGCCGGGGGTGCGGCGCATCTGCCGGGGATGCTGGCCGCGCTCACCCCGCTGCCGGTGATCGGCGTCCCGGTGCCGCTGAAATACCTGGACGGGATGGACTCGCTGCTGTCGATCGTGCAGATGCCGGCCGGCGTGCCGGTCGCCACCGTATCGATCGGCAACGCCCGCAACGCGGGCCTGCTCGCGGCCCGGATCCTGGCGGCCGGCGATGCCTCGCTGACCCAGGCCATGATCGATTTCCAGGATCGGCTTCGGCAGGCGGCCGAGGCCAAGGGTGAGAAGGTCCGCTCGGCGTCGGCCTCCGGCTCGTCCGACTGATCCGACCATGATCACCGAGGCACTGAGCGGTGCGGCTCTGCTCGGTCGCGGGCTGGGCCTGGTGCTCGGCAAGCGTCGGATCATGCTGCTCGGCGGACTGCCGCCGCTGATCACCTCGATCATCTTCCTGGCGTTGTTGATCACTCTGATCGGCAACCTCGGCGACCTGCTGCCGGCGATCGCGGCGTTCGCCGCCGGATGGCCGGGCTGGCTGCACGTGACCATGGAGGTCGCGATCGGCATCGCCCTGGTCGGCGGTTCGATCCTGATCATGGTGCTGGTGTTCAGCGCGGTCACGTTGGCTGTCGGTTCGCCGGCCTACGACAAGATCGCCGAGTTGGTCGATCATGAGCTCGGCGACCCGCCGCAGGCGCCGCCGGAGGAGCGACTGCCGGCCGCCGTCGGACGGGCCATCCGTCAGACGCTGGCCCTGGTGGTGATCTCGCTGATCGGTGCGATCGCGTTCGCGCTGCTCGGTCTGGTGCCCCTGCTCGGCCAGGTGCTGGCGCCGGTGCTGTCAGCCCTGTTCGGCGCCTGGCTGCTCTGTATCGAGTTGCTCGGGCCGGCGTTCGAACGCCGCGGCCTGCTCCGACTGTCCGACCGACGGGTGGCGATGGCCCGCCGCCGATGGCACACCCTGGGGTTCGCCGTCCCGTGTTTCCTGCTGTTGGCGATCCCGTTCGTCTCGGTGCTGGTCTTCCCTGCCGCGACCGCCGGGGCGACCCTGCTGGCCCGCGACCTGCGCGCCGAAGAGGCCCTGCCCGACAACGGATAATTCTGCTAAGTTCCCGCGAATGATGACCAATCGGGGTTCGATCCTTCGTTCTCGCATGGCTGCGGCCGCAGGATTGCTTGTCGCCGGGCTGCTGCTGGTGCCCGTCTCCGCGACCGCCGCGCCGCAGCACGGACAGCCGGAGGAACAAGGAGTCGGGGCCCGGCTCGCGCCGCGCACCCATTTCGTGATGCGGGCCGACGGCTCCAGCGGGCTGCGCGCGGACGGGGAGGGGATCCCGAACATCGATTCGGTGAAGTCCACGATCCGCAGCTACTACGGCGACACCGGTGACGGGATCGCGAACAAGACGTCCTCGCCGTACATCACCGAACTGGACCGGTTGGTCGGCAGCCAGCAGCGCAAGCTCGCTCGCGAATACCGCCACGCCGTCCGGCACGGTGACCGACCGGCCCTGGTCTTCGACGCCGACGACACCACGTTGTGGACCTACGACATGGAAGCCGCGGCGATGGACTTCGTGTTCGATCCGGAGCTGCAGGACGAGTGGGTGCAGGCGCAGCGGTTCGCCGCGACTCCCGGAATGGTCGACCTGGTCAACTCCGCCGCGGCGATGGGCTATCAGATCTTCGGGCTGACCGGCCGCAACGATGATCAGAAGGCAGCGACCGTGGCCAACCTGCGCAAGGTCGGCTACACCGCCTTCACCGAGGACCGTTTCTACACCAAGTGGACCGGCGAGGGCGACAGCCAGCAGCCGGACTACATCAGCTGCGCCGAAGCCAAGTGCAGCACGGTGGAGTACAAGGCGTTGACCCGCCGGCACATCGAGGCGGCCGGCTACGACATCGTGGCCAACTTCGGTGATCAATGGTCCGACCTGCAGGGTGGCTATGCCGATCGCACGGTCAAGCTGCCCAACCCCACCTACTACCTGCCGTCACCGAATCTGCCGGGCGTGCACCAGCCCTGGCTGGCGCCGCGGACCCACTTCACGATGCGGCCGGACGGTTCCAGCGGCAACCGGCCGGACGGGGAAGGAATCCCGAACATCGATTCGGTGAAGTCCACGATCCGCAGCTACTACGGCGACACCGGCAACGGCATCTCCGACAAGGAGAATTCTGCCTACATCACCGAGCTGACCAAGATCATCGATCAGCGCGGTCACCCGGTGATCAACAGCTGCCGGCGGGAGGCTCGGCACGGCGGTAACCCCGCGATCGTGCTGGACGCCGACGACACCACGCTGTGGACCTACGACATGGAGGCCGGTGCGATGGACTTCGTCTACGACCCGGCTCTGCAGGACGAATGGGTGCAGGCCGAGAAGTTCCCGGCGACCCCGGCGATGACCTCCTTCGTCGACGCCGCCGACGCGGCCGGCTGCACCATCGTCGGACTGACCGGCCGCAATGACGACCAGAAGTCGGCGACGATCGGCAACCTGACCAGTGTCGGGTACGAGGGCTTCACGGCGTCGAACTACTACACCAAGTGGACCGGAGAGGGCGACAGCCAACAGCCCGACTACATCAGTTGCGCCGAGGCCAAGTGCAGCACCATCGAATACAAGTCGCAGACCCGGGCCCACGTCGAGGATCCGGCCGGCGGTGACTACGACATCGTGGCCAACTTCGGCGACCAGTACTCCGATCTGATCGGCGGTCACGCCGACCGCAGCATCAAGCTGCCGAACCCCACCTACTACCTGCCCTGATCAATCGCCTTCATCCCAGGGCAATTCTCCGGCCTCGCTCGGTGTCAACGGGATCACCACCACCGGACGGGGCTGGCGGTGGGTCAGATGGGCTGCGACCGAGCCGCTGAAGAACTCGGCCAGGCTGGCCCGAAAACCGGGCCGGCGGGTGCCGACCATGATCATGTAGGCCTGCTCGGTCTCGGCGAGCTCGGCGAGCGCGATCGCCGGTTCGCCCATCGGCCGGCGGAATTCGACCGGCACCTGTTTGTTGTCGCAGATCTCCTGCAGCTGGTCGTGCAACTCGTCGGGGAAGGGCGTCGGTTCGTCGACGATGTCGGGGTCCAGCGGCATCGACATCAGGGTGCCGTCGGCGCCCTCGAACATGCTCAGCTGGCCGGTGTCGACGAAGGCGCAGACCAGCCGGCCGCCGATCTTGCAGGCCAGCTTGGCTGCGTGTCTGATCACGATGTCGGGCTGCCCCGGTGTCACGCCGACGACGATGGTCGGTTTGCCCGGCTGCGCTGCTGGGTCGTTCATGGGTGCCTCCCTGATCTGTGACGCGTCGGTCTGGGCCGATCACGGGATCCGATCACACTCATTCGATCACATGATCATGTCACAGCGGGGGTCGTGCCGGGTGGATCGCGCACCGTGGCGTGTGGCCGCCCGGATCCGGCCCCCGAGAAGCGCAAGTGACCAACCCGTGGTCACCAACTGAACCGGTTAGGTAATGTGAGGCCGGGCACCGCTGCCGGGTGCCCGTGCACGTTTGCCGCACCCAATGCAGTCTGAGGAGATTTGATGCCGACACTAGGCACCGACAAGCTGTCGGTCCAGCTCTACACCGTTCGCGAGGCGCTCACCGAGGATGTCGACGGCACCCTGGCCAGGATCGCCGAGATCGGCTACAAACTGGTCGAACCGTTCGGTTTCCAGAAGTTCTTCGACGGCCTGTCCGCCGGTCTGTCCACGTACGGGTTGAGCGCACCGACCACCCACAGCAGCCTGGTCGATGCCGACGTCGACGACGTGCTCGCCGCCGCCAAGGAGCTCGGCATCAGCACCGTGATCGATCCGCACACCGATCCGGCCCGCTGGCAGAGTGCCGACGACATCGTCGCGATTGCGAAGTCGCTGAACGCCGCCGCCGAGAAGGCCGCAGCCCTCGGCCTGACCGTCGGCTACCACAACCACGCCTTCGAACTGGAGTCGGTCATCGACGGCAAGCACGGGCTGGAGATCCTGGCCGACAACCTCGCCCCCGAGGTGATCCTCGAGGTCGACACCTACTGGGCAGCAGGCGGCGGCGCCGACGTGCCGGCGCTGCTCGGCAAGCTCGGCGACCGCGTCCAGGCGCTGCACATCAAGGACGGCGACGGCTCCAAGGATGTCAAGAAGCAGGTCGCCGTCGGCGACGGATCACTGCCGGTGTGGGACTTCATCAACGCCGCCCCGAACATGAAGTACGGCGTCGTCGAGCTCGACGACAGCGCCGGTGACCGGTTCGTCGCCGTTGCCGACAGCTTCGGCTACCTGACCGGAAAGGCGGCCTGATCATGGCAGCGAAGTCCGGACCCATCGGCGTCGGCATCATCGGCGCCGGCACGATCTCCCAGACCTACTTGGAGAATCTGACCTCCTTCCCCGACGTCGAGGTGCTGGCGATCGGTGACATCATCACCGAGGCGGCCGACGCCAAGGCCTCCGAGTTCGGCATCGAGGCCCATGGCGGGCCGGAGGCCGTGCTCGGCCACGACGGTGTCGAGATGGTGGTCAATCTGACCATTCCCGCGGTGCACGCCGAGGTGGCGTTGCAGGCCATCGAGGCCGGCAAGCACGTCTTCAACGAGAAGCCGCTGTCGCTGGATCGCGTTGCTGCCAAGGGATTGCTGGATGCCGCCGACAAGGCCGGCCTGCGGGTCGGCTGTGCCCCGGACACCTTCCTCGGCACCGGCCTGCAGGAGACCCGCAAGATCATCGAGCGGGGTGACATCGGCGAACCGCTGACCGCGTTGACGCTGATGCAGAGCCCGGGGCCGGAGTCCTGGCATCCCAATCCGGCCTTCCTCTTCCAGGAAGGCGCGGGACCGCTGTTCGACATCGGCCCGTACTACTTCACCGCACTGGTGCAGCTGTTCGGCGCCGTCGAGCAGGTCGCCGCGGTCGGGTCGAAGTCCCGGGAGCAGCGGATCATCGGATCGGGTCCGAAGGCGGGGGAGAAGTTCGACGTCACGGTGCCGACCCACGTCAGCGCCAGCGCCCGGTTCGCCTCCGGCCAGTCGTCGCAGACGATCCTGTCCTTCGACTCGGCGGCTCGCCGGATCCTGTTCGAGGTGAACGGCTCGGAGGGCACCATCGCGGTGCCGGATCCGAACACGTTCGCCGGCGAGATCAAGATCATCGGACGGACCGACGAGGACTGGAAGACCGTCGCCACCACCGAGGAGACCTCCTCGCGGGGCACCGGCGCACTGGACATGGCACGGGCGATCCGGGAGGACCGGCCGCACCGCGCGACCGGCGCTCAGGCCTACCACGTGCTGGACATCATGGAGTCGGTGGCCGAGGCCGCGACCTCCGGTGACAACGTCAAGCTGGACAGCACCTTCGACCGTCCGGAGCTGCTGCCGGACGACTGGGACGCCAAGGCGAAGACCCTCTGACAGTCCGCTGAGAGTCTGTCTCAGGCACGACGTACGGGTCTGGTCCCGGCTTACAGTGAGCCGGTGACCAGGCCCGTACGGCATTTGCGCGCCGCGCAGCCGAACCGTGTGCTGACCTCGGTCGAGCAGCGGATCGAGGCGGTCGCCCGGACCCTGATCGCGCGCACGGCGGATCGTGGACCGGCCCGGTTCGCCGTACGCTTCGGGGTCTTCGTCGCCAAGCAGGCTTGGGCCTGCGTCTTCGGTGCCGCGATGCTCGCGCTGCTGCTGGTCGCCAGGCTCGGCTATCCGGAGCCGGCGCTGCTGACCCGCAACGATGCGATCACATCGTAGCGGTCGCCATCCAGGCCTGCATGATCATCTTCAAGCTGGAGACCTGGCGTGAGCTGCGGGTGGTGATGATCTTCCACGTTGTCGGCACCGGGATGGAGCTGTTCAAGACCGCGGTCGGGTCCTGGAGCTACCCCGACGGCGGCTATCTGCATCTGGCCGGGGTCCCGTTGTACAGCGGCTTCATGTACGCCGCGGTCGGCTCCTACATGGTCCGGGTGTATCGGCTCTTCGAGCTGCGCTTCACCCGCTATCCGCCGCTGTGGCTGTCGGCTCTGGTCGCGACGGCCTGCTACGGCAACTTCTTCAGCCACCACTACATCGTCGACCTGCGGTGGATCCTGATCGCCGCCGTGCTGATCATCTTCGGGCCGACGACGATGCACTTCCGGGTGTTCGACCGGCAGTTGCGGATGCCGCTGGTGCTGGCCTTCGGGCTGGTCGCGCTGTTCATCTGGTTCGCCGAGAACATCGCCACCTGGGCCGGCGCCTGGTCCTATCCCGATCAGGTCGCCGGTTGGCATCCGGTGTCGCCGGCCAAGCTGGCCGCCTGGTTCCTGCTGATGATCATCTCGGTGGTGTTGGTGACCTGGGTCTATCCGCCGCTGCCGCCGGAGTCAGGCAGCCAGTCTCCGGAGTCACGTAGCGGGGGTGGGGCTGCTGGTCTGCACCAGGGCGACCGATCCGGCGACGCCGGCATAGCCACGGCCCGGGGTCATGGCGACCGGGGCGCGCCGGGGCAGGTTGACGCCGATCAGCTCTCCGTCGAAGTCGACGTTGGGTTGCAGCACCACGCCGCACCGGGACTTCTGGACGGTCTTGGTCCAGTGCCCGTACATGCTGCGCAGGTCGTCGGAGCGGCCGGCGGCGATGACGAAGAACCCGGACAGCCCGGCGGCGAGCAGGTTGGCGATCGCCTCGTCGGTGTCCTCGAACCGTTCGGCGTCGTCGATCAGCAGCACCAGTCTCCCGGTGTGGATCCGGGCGGCGGCGAGCACGGCAGGCACGTCGTCGGCGCCGACACCGACCCGGTCCAGCAGCGGGGAACTGCCCAGCGGTGACCGCCGGTCGCAGATGCCCCAGATCTGGATCGACGGATCGGCGGTCCGGATCGACTCGGCGATCGACAGCAGCAGCGTGGACTTCCCGGACCGGGCCGGCCCGGCGATCATCGCGTGCTCACCCTCGTACAGCTCCAGCAGCTGCGGTTCCAGATCCACCTCGCGGATGCCGACCGGCAGCAGCCACGGCTCGCCGTCGACGTGGGCCTTCGCTCCGAGTTCGGCGACGGTGATGTTGTCCGGCAACTGACCCACGGCGTCGGGTTTGCGGTGGGCGCCGCGCCACTTCTGCTGCACCGCGGCAACCGCCTCGGCCAGGCCGAGGTCCGGCGTGGCGACGTGGGTCTGCAGCTTGGTCTCCGCCAGCACACAGCGACCGGCGACGGCGTGCGGCGCATCCTGCGGCTTGAGGCCTGCGGTGGCGTAGTCGTACTGGTCGGCCAACCGGAACAGCCACTTCTGGGTGGTCACCTCGTCGATCGCCGGCGGCACCATCCGGGCCCGGGAGGTGGAGGCCGCGAAAGACATCCCGACATCGGGGCCGTCGGCGTAGGCGCGGAACAGGCCCTCCAGCAGGGTCATGCCCTCGAAGTCCTGGAACTCCTCACGCAGGGCCGCCAGTCCGTCGACCAGCACCAGCACGCGACGGTTGCCGTTCGGATCGGCCTTGCGTCGGTCCACCTCGGCACGGGCGTACCGCAGGAACCTGACCTGCTGTTCGCGGGCGCCGCTGCCGGACTTCACGTAACCGGTGGTGTGCGGCAGGTCGGCCAGCGGGGCCAGATCACCCGAGCCCATGTCCAGGATGACGATGTCCAGGTCGTCCGGCGACATCGCCGAGGCCAGGGTGAGCGCGACGGTCGAGAGCCCGGTGCTGGTGCCGCTTCCCGGAATCCCCATCATCAGCAGGTTTCCGCGGTCCATGTCCCAGCCGGCCGGGATCTGACGCTGATGATCGGGGTCGTCGGAGATCGCGAAACTGACGTGCATCCGGTCGGTGACGCCGCCGACGACCGGCAACTCGGCGACCGGTTCGAGATCTTGGTCCGACGACTCGTCCTGCTCCGGCCGGCTCTCGAAGCCGGCCAGTCGGACCCGTTCGCCGAGCGGTTCGGGCCAGACCGGTCGAGGCGGCGCCAGACCGGCATCGGCGTTGGCGGCGACGACCGCGTCGATCAGCCGGTCCAGGTCGGTCTCGTCGCTGGTGATCTGTTGCTGCGGTGTCGCGGACTTCTCGATCCGGCCGAACGAGACCGGGTGGACCTCCAGCCGGGTGGTGGTCTGCTGCTCCGAAACGCCGGTCACCAGCGCGGTCTGCACCGGTGTGATGTCGTCCTGGCCGAGCTTGACGTAGGCCCGGCCCTGTTGCTGCCGGCTGATCGCCGACGCGTCCGGGACACCGATCACGTTCATCGAGTCGTCCCGACTCTGCACCCGCAGCGCGACCCGCATGTTGGTGTTGGCCAGGATGTCGTCATTGACCACACCGGCCGGCCGCTGGGTGGCCAGGATCATGTGCACGCCGAGGGTACGGCCGACCGCGCCGACGCTGACCAGCGAGGACAGCACGTCGGGATATTCCTTGGCCAGCATGGCGAACTCGTCGACCACCAGCAGTAGCCGCGGCATCGGCTCGGCCGGGTTGGTCGCCAGGTATTCGTCGAGATTGTCCACACCCTCGCCGGCGGCGGCGAACGCCCGCTGCCGATACTCCATCTCGGCCTCGAGCGCGCGCAGTGCCCGGTTGGCGAGCTGTTCGTCCAGGTTGCTGACGGTGCCGATCGTGTGAGGCAGCCGCTCACAAGTGGCGAACGCGGCACCGCCCTTGAAGTCGATCAGGATGAACGTCAGCTTGGTCGGATCATTGCGCATCGCCAGCCCGGTGACCAGCGACCGCAGGAACTCACTCTTGCCCGAGCCGGTGGTGCCGCCGACCAGGCCGTGCGGGCCGTCCCGGACCAGGTCGAGGGCGAAGCCACCGGACTCGCCGATGCCGATCGGGGTGGACACCCCGCGGGACTCCCGCCAGCTGCGGCGGACCGCCTCCACCGACAGGTCCTCCAGATCCAGCAGCGGCGGCAACCGGACCAACGACGGCAGCGCGGCGCCGGGGACGACCAGCTCCGGATCATCGAACCGGGCCAGATCCATCGCGCCGCGATAGGCGGTCTCGATGCTGATGCCGGCCAGCACCACATCATCGACCGTTGTCAGGTCGCCCGGCCGGGTGACGGTCGCCGAGGCATCGTCGCCGACCGTGACGACCACGGTGCAGGCTGCCGGAAGCTGGTCCTCGGAGGAGGCGACGACGATGCCGGAGACCTTGTGCAGCGGCTTCTGCCGGTCGCGGTCCTGCTCACCACGGCCGTGGCCGAGCAGCGTACGGGCCGGTGCGTTGCGGCCTTCGGTGAGCACATCGGAATCCAGCACCAGCAACACGGCGGGCGTCGGATGGCCGTCGATCGAGTCCCGCAGCGAGCGCAACATCTCCTCGCTGCGGCCCCGGTTGTCCGACAGCCACCGGTCGCCCGAACTGCCGCCGTGCCGGCGCATCTGCGGCAGCCAGGACGACCAGCCCCAATCCTCGTCCCGGCCGGCATCGCAGAAGACGCCGATCGTCAGATCGGCCGGTCCGCAGTGGATCGACGCCTGGCTGAGCAGGCTTCGGGCCAGCGACAGGGCACCGGCCCGGTTGCCGACGATCCCGACCACCCCGGCGTCGGACAGGTCGATCTCGACGGCGGAGGCCGGGCGTCGGCTGGCCTGCATGGTTTTGCGGACCTTGTCCTCCAGCTTGCGGCCGGAGCGGTTCTCCACCGGTGGCACCCAGGGGACGTCGCCGACGCCGCCGTGCAGCACCAGGAAATCCTTGGCCGCCGGCCGGCATTGCCACATCGTGGTGGTCGGCAACGCAGCCCGGCGGAGCACGGTCGCGGGGTCGGGCCGCTCGATGTAGCTGCGCCGGCTGGCGTCGGCGGCGGCGGCCTGCAGTTCGTCGCGGAAGGTGTCGATCGCCTTGCCGAAGCGCTCGTCCTCTTCCTTCAGGTTCTTGGCCCGCCGATGCTTCTGCTCCAGCCAGCTGCCGATACCCATGATCGGGCTCAGGATGGCGAACATCGCATACTGCGGGCTGCCCATGATCGCCACCATCGCCCCGGCCAGGATCAGCGGCGCGATCACGGTGATGATGCTGAACCGGGTGGCGCTGGCGATCTCCTTGCGCTCCGGCGGCTCGACCGAGTCCGGGTCCGCTGGACGTCCGGGGCGGGGCGGACGGTTGAAGGGCGCGGTGCCGGCCGGGGTGAGATTGTGCAGTGACCCCGGCTCGGGGGCCCGGTCCTCGCCGAGGTCCTTGCGCAACAGGACGACGACACCACCGGCGATGATCACGGCGAGATCGTCGACCAGCACGCCGTCCTCGCCGACCTTGGTGCCGTTCACCAGAGTGCCGTTGGTCGAGCCGGCGTCCCGGACCCGCGCGCCGTCACCCTCGCGGCTGATCGAGACGTGGTTCCAGGAGGTGCTGACCGAGTCGACGGTGAGGTCGGCCTGCGGGGAACGGCCGATCACCAATGGGCGTTCGGCCGGCAACGCGACCACCCGGCCGGCATCCAGACCGCCGGCCAGGGTCGCCGACCAGCCACCGATCGGCCGGGCGCGCACGGTCGCGGTCTGGGCGAGGACGCTGCCCTCCAGGAGGACGGCGGAGGAGATCGGGGTGTCGACCGGGTGCGGGTCGTCGTCGACATACAGCACCGCGTCGTCCGGCGGCACCTCGCCGCTGGACTCGATGATCAGATCGGCCAGTGTCGCCGAGGGGGCGAAGCGGTCCAGCTCGACCTCGTGCCGGGCACCGTTGATGTCGATCAGCAGCCGCATCGCGTTGTCCTTCCCGGCTCGGTGGTGGGCTGGTGTCCCGGTCTCGCTGGCGCGTTCACTTGCCGGTCGGTGCGGCGAACCAGATCAACCGAGGGGTCCCGGCGTCGCTCTGCGGCCGAACACCCAGGTCCTGATCAGACGAACGTAGTACGCCGACGGCTCCCGGATCGAGCGCAGAATCGGTACCGAAGTCCAGGGTAGGGCCGGCCAGGCCCGAATCGTGATCCAGTTTCAGGCCGGACATCGCGGCCGACACCTTCGCCGGGTCGGCGCTCCGGGCGGCCGCGGCTGCCCGCACGATCGCGACGACGGCGTCATGGCTCGGCGCATCGGCAGCTGCGGCGACCTCGGCGAAGGTCTGGTCACCCATCAGGCTCTTCTGCTGGTCGTCGGCGGCCATCAGCCGGACGGCGCTGAGGAACGCCGACATCGACTGACCGGCCGGGTCGGAGCGGAGGGCCGCGGAGTCACCCCAGTCCGGACCGATCGTGGTCAGGCTGGTCGACAGGCTGCCACCGGCCTCGGCCAGGGCGGTGCCGAAGGAGGGGCTGGTGGCCTGTGGTGTGACGTAGACCGGGACCCCGATGCCGCCACCCTGGAGGGCGCGGACGACGGTCGCCTGGGTGTTCGCCGGGCCGGAGACGATCACCGCGTCGTTGGGGTTCTTGCCGCCGATCAGCCCCTGCACATGCTTGACCAGAGTGGCGGTGTCACCGCCGGAGGCGAAGTCCAGCGAGCCCTCGGCGCGGACGCCCTCGGGAACACCGCCGCCGGCATCGATCACCAGCGGTCGCTTCAGTTTGGCGGCCTGCAACGAGGCCGCCATCGCCTTGCCGATGGTCGCCGTCGACGGCCCGGTCGCCCAGGCGTTGTCACCAAGCAGCGCGGTGTCCGGCTCGTACGGGAAGAGCAGCGGCAGGTGCGCCTTCTTCGCCGCCGCGCCGGCACCCTTCAGGTGTGCCCCCGAACTGGCGACCACGATGCCGCTGACGTGCTGCTTGGCCAGTTGCCGGACCGCCTGGCCCGCGCCGTCGGTGGTGCCCTTGTCGTCGGCGGCGACCAGCTTGACGTCGATGCCGCCCATCGACAACCGCTGGGCGGCGACCTTGGAACCCTCGGCGGCGTTCTTCCACTCCGCACCTTCGCCGGGCGCGGCCGACAGCGTCAGCAACACCCCGATCGTCAGCTGCCGCGGTGCTTCGGGCACCGAGACCGCCACCGGGGCAGCGGCTGCCGGCTGGGTCGGCGGCGGCTTCGGCCGCAGCTGCCACCAGGCGACGCCGGCGCCGGCGCCCAGCACCACGACGACCGCGACGATGAGCGCGATCAGGCGGCCTTTGGTCACTGTTTGCCGCCGATCCGGAAGGTGTAGACGGTCTGGCTCTCGGCGCCGTCGGGCACGTTCAGGTGGAAGGCGGGAAGCTCGGCGCCAGCCTGCAATGCCGCCTGCAGCTGGGCCTGCCGGAGCAGGATGCCGTTGACGTCCTCACCGCGGACGCCGGCATAGGAGGTGGTGGTCTCCGAGGCGAGCGCCAGCTGGTAGTCGGCGGTGCCGACCTTGGCCGAGCTGGTGGTCATCGCACCGAGCAGGCCGGAGCCCTTGACCTTGCGGGTGCCCAGGTCGAGCAGCACCTTCTTCAGGCTTTCGGTCAGCTGGGCCGACGCGCCGTTCATGTCCCGCGACGACGCCGAGACGCCCTTGGCCATCTGCTTCAGCGACGCGTCGACCCGCTTCTTCGCTGCGCCGCTGGTGCGTTTCTCCGACTCGGCCAGCTCGCGGCGCTGCTTGTCGATGGTGCGGGTGCCGTTCTTGGTGATCTTGTCGGCGGCATTGGACAGGCCGGCAGCGGACTCGTCGAACATCTCACCGACCGCCTTGCTGTCCACCTCGGCCTGGGTGGTGACCTTGCGGATCTGCGGGTCGATGGCATCGGAGACCTGATCGTTGGCCTGGTCGGCGGCATCCTCGAACGCATCCGGGATACCGGTGGCCAGCCGTTGCTGCCACTTCTGCAGAGCGGTCAGGTCGGTGCCGAGCGCTGCGTTGTGGTCGTGCAGCGCCTTCATGCTGTCTTCCAGTGCGCCGAACCGATCCTGGTAGCCGTCCCGGCCGGTCACCACAGCAGCCTCGACCGATTTCACCCGGGAACGGGCCAGGTTGAGCTGGTTGCGGATGTCGGAGATCTCCTTGCCGGTGCCGCTGTCGGTGTTCTTGACGTCGGTGCGGTCGGCGATGTCGTCCCAGGTCTCGGCCTCGGCGGTCCACTTCGCGGCCTCTTTGTCCCAGTCGTCCGCGACGTCGGTCCACATTGCTACCTGGTGGTCCTCGAGAGCGTCGAGCTTGTCGCTGATGGAATCGTCGGACAGATTGGCGCCCTCATTGCCGTCCTCATCAGGGCACGCTTGTCCGACGAGGTCCGAGCGCAATACCCGCGACTGATGCGGGTTCAAACCCTTGTCGAGAATTTGCTTCTCGCCGTACTCACAGACGTTGTCCGCCACCCTCTCGTTCTGGTCGGAAAGTGCCTTCACGTCCTCATGAATCTGGGTGATCTCGACGTGTGCGTCATCGCTTCGATCTTCGGCGAGACCAGCATTCGTGCGCGCGGTCTCGGCTGCCTCTTTGGCGTCGTTGTGGATCAACGTGACCTGATCGACGAGTTGATCAACTTGACCGTCGACCACATCCAGCTGGTCCTGGGTCTTGGCCAACCGGCTGTCCATGTCCTCGTGCGGATCGAACTTCTTCAGGGTCTGGACAGCTTTGTCGGCGGCGTCGATCTGCTTGGTCATGCCGGCGTACTGGGTCTTGGTGTCGGTGATCACCTTCGGCTGCAGCGAATCGACCAGGTTCTCACCCTTGGCGACCAGGTCGTCCATGATCGCGCCGAACTTCTGCTCGGTGTAGAACAGCGAGCAGGTGGTGGACGGCTTGTCCTCGCAGGCCTCGGCCGACGGCTTCTCCGGGCCGACCGAACGGGCCAGCGCCTGCTGGGCGTTCTTCTTGCACTGGTCGGTGGCGGTGGCGTAGCCGTCCAGTTGCGCGGTGACCTGCATCAGGTTGCCGTACACGCTGGACGCCTCGTCCGGACTCTGCACCACGGTCTTGCAGCCCTGGCCGTCCAACTTGGGCGCCGGCGGACCGCCGGAGGTGTCGCCGAGCATCTTGTCCATGGTGCTGACCGTGTCGCTCAGCTCGGACAGGATGGCCGACTGACTCTCGTCGAGGTTGGAGGAGATGTCGGAGTCCAGACTCTTCAACTCCTTGTCCAGATCCTTCATCGATCGGGTGACGCCCTTGGTGCTGTTCTTCAACTCCTCGACCGATCGCTTGCCGAGGGTCTCGGAGGTGGAGTCGAGGTTCTTCCGGACGCTGGAGATGTTGTTGCTGGCCCGGGTCAGGACCTGGTTGACGTCGGTGATCACCTTGATCGTCCGCTGTTCCAGCGCCAGCTGGGAGCTCGGATTGGAGTTGAACGCCGACTCCAGCACGCCGCTGACCGACGGATCGGTGACCAGGCCCGGCTGCACCGAAAGATCGAAGGCCGGCACCTGGAAGTCCTTGGCGTCGGTCACCAACCGCAGCGTTGCGTTGGTCCCCATCTGCGGCGAGGCCAGCAGGGCGGCCCACTGGACGACCGAGCCGCCGTCCTCCGACTGGCTCAGCACCCCGTTGGTCGCGTTGTCGTCGCCGGAGGCGGAGGCGGTGATCACGTCGGTCGGTGTCGTCTTGGGCAGCGACGTCGAGGCGACAACGGTCAGCGGAGAGCCGACCAGCGCCGGTTGGCTGCGCGAGGTCCCGGCGACGTCGTAGGTCAGGTTCTGCGGGCGCATCGTCAGGTTCTGCACCGTCAGATCGATCTCGACCCGACCGCTGTAACCGGCGAGATCGGCCAGATCGGTGCCGGTCCGATCCGCGGTCCGGTAGGCAGTCGTGACACGGACCGGCAGGTCGTCGGCGACATCGCGCGGAGAGTAGGTGGTGGACTGGGTGGTGGCGTCGGAGGCGTTCTCCCGGACCGACACGGCAGTGCCGTCGATGGCGGTCGTGGTGCCGTCCGGCGTCATCTGCACATCGACCGACTGCAGGACGCGGTTGGGTGGTGTGTTCGGGGTCTTGTCGCCCGGGGAACAGCCGACCAGGACCAGCAGGGCGACCATGATCGCCGCCGTGCCGGCCTGCAATGATCGGGCAGGCCCGATCCTGGCCAGGACCGACCGGCGTCCGCTGTCCTGTCGGCTCTGGGTGAACCTGAAGATCATCCGTCCCTCTCCGCCTGCTGCGTCAGGCGTGTTCGTCCGGCCCACCAGGATGACCTGAAGACCGCCGAAATGGTAACTCACGGGTGTGTCACGGCCACCGCTGTGAGCCCCACCACAAATGCAGCTCTTCGATTCCGGGCACGCGTGGGAGTGGTCACTTCAGTGTCACTTTCCGGTGCTCGGCATGGCCCCTCGGGTTGCTATCTTTTTCTGGCTCCCACTGTCGCCGGTGTCGGGTCCGGCGCATGGTCGAGGGTGGGAGTGCCGTCGGACGCCGGGCAGCAGCCGGGCGATGGCAGGACGACAGGGAACCAATCGATGGCCGGCATTCGGGGTCGGCGAAGGAGAGAACGCAATGGGAGATCCGCGCGTACTGACAACGCAGGGAGCCAAGGATGCGATCAGGGCGATCGAGAACATCATCAACCACGGTCTGACCCAGCAGATCCAGTCGCTGGATTCGCAGGGCAAGAAGCTGTCCGACCCGAACGTGTGGGACGGGCCGCTGGCCACGCAGTTCCGGACCTCGACGTGGCCGGAAACCCACAGCGCGCTGAACAAGGCGAAGACCGAGCTGGAAGATCTGAAGCGTGAGCTGTCGAAGATCTCCACCGACATCATGACCGCCGGTGGCGGCCACTGATCAGGCTCCAACGAACAACGTCCATCGGACGGGCTGTCGCAATCTCGCGACGGCCCGTCCGATGGATTTCGGCGTTTGAATGAATTATTGATCATCAGGTTCACCGCGGGCCACGTCGCAAGCCCTGCGGTGAGTAGTTGAGGGGTCGGTCGGGACTTTCATGGTCAATGCAGGCGATCTTGATATCGACAATTTGAAAGGCATGCCGGACGTCACGTTCAGCTTCACTGTTTCGTCCGACCTGAAGGGCGCGTTCCGCGCCGCCGCCAACCTGTTGTCCGGTCAGCGATCCAACCGCTCCAGCTGGCGCTCGACGGCTGCGGCCGACTTCAAGGGCCATTTCGCCGACATCTTCACCACCAACGGCACCACCCAGCTGAACGACCTGGACGAGATCGTCCGGAACCTGCGTGCTGTCGTCACTCAGGTCGAGGGTGTCGAGCAGGATGCGCGAGACGAGAACAGCCGCCGCAAGACCGCTCGGGAGTGGGCGCAACGGCAGGCCGACCGCAACGGCGTGAGCAAATGGATCGACGACCACATCACCGGTGGCGAGGACCCGCCCGCGGTCGAGATCAAGGACAAGGGACCGAGCAAGAGTGTTCCGGCCAAGACGCCGGCTTCCCGGAAGACGCCGCACCCGGGATCCGGCGGCGGTGGCGGTGGCGGCACGACGTCGGCTCGCCCGTCCGATCTGCGGAAGTTCGCCACGGACACCGCTGGCGGCGATGACTCCTTCAACGGCACCGTCACCGGGTTGAACAACCACGTCAGCAGCTTCGGGACCTCGTGTTCCTGGGCGACCCTGGATGCGTCCGGTCCGATCAACGCCCTCAAGGAGTGGCTGCGGCTCAACGGCGAGGACGGCAAGTGGGCGACCACCGTGGCGGACGCGTTCGCGAAGGCCGGCGGTGAGGGGAACATCTCCTACCTGAAGAACAGCACCATCTCCGAAACTCTGAAAAGCAAGGGCATCGCGGTCAACCGGTCCGATCTGAAGGTCGATCCGCCGACCGCCTTCGGTAGCCCGCCCACCACCGGCTATGCCGACGATCCGATCAACACCGCCACCGGCAACTTCATCGAGAACGAAGTCGATCTCGCCTTCACCGGCCCGGCCTCGGTGCTGAGCCTGCCGCGCACCTACAACTCGCTGGACGCCGACTGGGGATGCTTCGGCCGTGGCTGGTCCTCCTGGCCCGAGGCAGGCCTGACGATCACCGACGAGGCAGCCCGACTGCGCCTGTTCGACGGCCGGATCGTGGTCTTCCCTCGGCTCGGCGACGGCTGGGATCGTGCCGACGGGCAGAACATGTGGCTGTCTCGCCGCCCCCCGGTCGACAATGCTGGGCCCAACGGTGTCGCGGCCGGCTACACCGTCACCAACTCCACCGGTCTGCGCTGGGAGTTCACCGGTGACGGACGGCTGCGGTCCACCGACAACGGACCCGGCACGAAGATCGACTTCGACTACGACGAGTCAGCTCGGCTGACCACACTGCGGCACGAGTTCGGCCGGACGATCGAGCTCGGCTGGGACGACGACGCCGACCGGATCACCCACGCGACCGCCTCCGACGGCCGCCTGGTTTCCTACTCCTACGACGATTCCGGCCGGCTGCTGGCCGCCGCGACCCCATCCGGGACCCGGACCTACCGGTGGAACGACGCCGACCTGATCGAGGCCGTGATCGACGCCGACGGCGTGATCGAGGCCGAGAACACCTACGACGACCAGGCCCGGGTCGCCACCCAGCGGTCGCAGTACGGCCGGACCAGCCGATTCGTCTACCTCGGCGGTGGCGTGACCGCGGTCTCCGATGAGGACGGGAACCGGAACAACACCTGGATCTCCGACGGCAAGGGCCGGCTGGTCGGCGTGATCGACGCCGAGGACAACCGGCAGTCGACCAGCTACGACCGCTACGGCAATCCGGTGATGATCACCGAACGCAATGGTGCGGTCACCGTCAACAGTTACGACGACCGCGGCCGGCAGGTCGAGCAGGTCGCGCCGTCGGGTGCCCGGATCGGCTGGACCTACGACGATCATGATCGTCCGGTCGCCATCACGGTGCGCAACGACGATGCCGAGGCCACCACCCACTACGTCTACGAGGGTGACTCCCGCGATCCGGTCCGGTCGGTCGACCCCACCGGTGGGGTCACGCTGATGACCTGGGCCGACGGTCTGCTGAAGAAGATCGTCGACCCCGAGGGGGTCACCCTCCGCTTCGATCATGATCAACAGGGCGAGCTGATCGCCACCACCGATGCCGACGGCAACGTCGCCCGGCTGGAGCGCGATGATCTTGGACGGGTGATCGCGGCGACCACCCCGTTGGGCAATCGGACCAGTTATCACTACGACGGTGCGGGTCCGCTGCTGTCCCGGCAGGATCCGGACGGGGCGGTGTGGCGGTTCGAGCACACCGTCGGCGGCCGGATGACCGCGGTGATCGATCCGACCGGCGGCCGGACCGAGCTGGAGTACGGCGCCAACGGCGAGGAGTCCAAGACCGTCGACCCGCTGGGTCGCGGCATCACCTCCAGCTACGACGACCTGGGCAACCGGTCGAAGGTGGAGCTGCCGGACGGCTCGACCTGGGACTTCGGCCACGACGCGATGTCCCGGCTGACCAGCTTCGTCGACGCGGCCCGGAGCCAGTGGCGGTTGGACTACGACGTCCAGGGCAGCGTGGTGCACACCCAGGATCCGACCGGTGTCGAGCGCAGCGTCGAACGCAACGAACTCGGACTGCCGGTGCGCTCCGGTGATCGGCTGTCGCAGACCGCCGCCGACTACGACCGGCTGGGCCGCACGATCACCGAGACCGGGCCGGACGGCGCCAGCGTCTCCTACGTCTACGACCTGTGCGGTCGGGTGATCGAGAGCACCGACGCCGAAGGCGGGGTGACCCGGATCGTCCGCGACAGTGCCGGACGTCCGACCGCGATCACCCATCCGATGGGCTCGACCTACCACTACGAGTACGACGCCTGCGGCCGCCGGGTGGCGACCATCGACACCGACGGCTCACGGTACGAGTTCGACTACGACGCCGACGGCAGGCTGGCCGGCGAGCTGTGGCCGACCGGCGAACGGGTGTGGATCCGCTACGACGCCTGCGGTCGCGCGATCGAGCGATTCGAACCAGGGCAGGGAATCAGCCGCTACGGCTATGACAAGGTCGGCCGACTGATCCGGACCAGCGACGGCTGGCACGGTCGTCGCCAGTTCCGCTACGACGCGGCCGGTCAGCTGCTCTCGGTGATCAACGCAGCGGGCGGTGAGACCCGATTCGAATACGACGCCGCGGGCCGCTGTTCGGTGATCATCGACCCGCTCGGTGGCCGTACCGAACGACGCTTCGACCCGATGGGCCGCATGCTGTCCGAGACCGACCCGCTCGGCCGGACCACGCACTACGGCTACGACGCCGCCGGCCGGCAGACCCGCCGGATCGATCCGGCCGGCCGGGAACTGTCCTGGACCTACGACAACACCGGACGCCGGTTGGACGAGTTCGCCGGTGATCGGCTGCTGTCCCGCATCGAACGCGACTTCGCGGGCCGGACGCTGCGCATCGGTGACGGCGAGACGATCAACGAACTGGCCTACGACGCCAACGGTCAGCTGACCCTGCGGATGCGTACCCGCGAGGGTGTGGCGGCCGGCGGGCTGGGGCTGTCCTGGTCCTACGACGGCGACGGCCGGCGGACCGCGTTCACCCGGGCCGACGGCACCCAGACCCGGTATGAGTACGACGCCGCCGGCCGGGTGTCGGCGCTGGACGAACCAGGCCTGGGCCGGGCGGTGATCGACCGGGACAGCATCGGCCGGATCGTGTCGATGACTGCGCCCGGACTGTACGCGTCCTGGACCTGGGACGGTGGCGCGATCGTGCGCCATCAGGTCACCCGGCAGGGCGTCACCGAGACCACCGAGATCGAACGCGACGACAGCGGCCGGGTGATCGCCGAAAGCCGTAACGGTGCGCGGACCAGCTACGGCTACGACGCCGCCGGGCAGCTGGTCGAGGCCCGCCGCAGCAACGGCTCGGTGACCAGCTACAGCTACGACGCCGACGGCCGGTTGGCCCGCGAGGTCACCGACGGTCGGACCACCAGCTACCGCTACGACGCGGCCGGGCAGTTGCTGGCCCGGCAGACCGCGGACGGCACCACCGAATACGGCTACGACGCTGCCGGCCAACGGATCCGTGAGCACGGCCCGGAGGGCGAGCGCCGATTCAGCTGGGACCCGCGCGGCTTCCTGACCAAGATCAACACGATCACCCATGTCGCCGACAAGGTCAGTGCGCGGACCCAGGAACTGGAGGTCGACGCGCTGGGCGAGCTGGCCGTCCTGGACGGTCAGCCGGTCGCGTGGGATTCGGCGGCCGGTGTCCGGTCGCTGGCTCAGGTCGGTGACGTGGCGGTGTCCAACTTCGGTCCGTTGACGGCGTTGTTGCCCGATCACAACGGTCGGGTCGGCGACGACGGCAACGGCGGCTGGTTGACCCCGGACTGGCGTCCGCGGTCGGTCGGTGAGGATCCGTGGGGCGTGGCGACCGGCGCCGAGCCGGCCGGTTTGCCCTCAGGTGTACAGATCGGCGGCCAGGGGAATCTGCTGGTCGACGGCATGGAGTGGATGCAGGCCCGGGTCTACGATCCGGGCAGCCGTGGATTCCTGTCCACCGATCCGCTGGATCCGATGGTGGGCGCCGGCTGGGCGGGTAATCCGTACTCCTTTGCCGGCAATGATCCGCTGAACCAGTCGGACCCGTGGGGCCTGAAACCCGTTACCGACAAGGAACTTCAGGCCTACCGTGATTCCAACAACGGGAGTCTGCGCAATGCTGCGTCGGCGGCCACCAATTGGGTGAAGGACAACTGGGAGTACATCGCGGCGGGTGCGTTGATCGTCGGTGGTGTGGCGGTGATGTGTACCGGTGTCGGCGGTCCGATCGGTGCGGCGATGATCGGTGGCGCGCTGATGTCGGGTGGTATCTCGGCCGGCACCCAGAAGTTCCAGAACGGCAGTGTGGACTGGGGCAAGGTCGGTGTCGATGCTGCGATCGGTGGTGTCGCCGGCGCTGCCGGTGGTGGTGCCGCGGTGGGTGCGATGCGCGCCGCCGGCAAGGCCGGTCTGAACTGCATGGGCAAGAGCATGGTGACCGGTGCTGCGGCGGGTGCCGCCGACGGCGGCGTGAACGGCGGTCTGACCTATGCGACGTCCGGTCAGCCGCTGACGCCGGGTGGATTCGTGAAGGCCACTGCGGGTGGCGCGGCCTTCGGCGGTGTCACCGGTGGTGCCGCGGGCGGTGTGATGTCCAAGGTCGGTCGCGGGGCTTGTTTCGTGGCGGGCACCCAGGTGTTGATGGGTGACGGCTCGGAGAAGAACATCGAGGACGTCCAGATCGGCGACGAGGTCACTGCTGCCGATCCGGAGACCGGTGAGACCCACGCCCGGCGGGTGATCGACACCTATGTCCACGAGAACATTCCGACCTATGATGTGGAGACCACGGCGGGGACGGTCACCTCGACGGAGGAGCATCCGTTCTATGTGCAGGGCAAGGGCTGGATCCCGGTCCGTGACCTGCAGCCGGGTGATCGCCTGGTCGATCCGAAGGGTAGCGAGGTCGACGTCGTCGCGGTCACCGCAACCGGTGAGACGGCGACGGTCTACAACTTCAACGTCGATGAGCTCCACAGCTACCACGTGCAGGCCGGTGAGACGTGGGTCCGGGTGCACAACGATTGTGGACCCGAGGACTACGTCGATCTGGCGTCTGCATCTCGCCGGCGCCATATTCTTGACGGCGATGGCCCTGGCAGCGGCGGGCATCGTTGGCCCGGACAGCCTGGCAAGACTCCATTCCCGGAGGACTGGTCTGACGACAAGATTATGCATGAGGTCTCAGACGTGGCGACCGATCCGTCGTTGCAATGGACACAAAACACAGGGCCAGAGGGCGCTGACTTCACCAGACGCGGAATACCTGCACGAAAGGAGGTAGTCGGAAGTCGAGACGGTGTCAACATCAGGGTCATATTGGAACCCGCAGGCGAGGGTATCATTACAGCCCATCCTTTGGAGTGAAGATGGTCGAACTGTCGGAACTGGAGAGACGAATCATTCAGGCTGCCGAGCGCAATGCAGATTGTTTAACGGATAGTGAACGCTCCAAGATTCGTGACCTAGTCATGCATAACGAGTCTGGAGTGGCTTATGAGATGCTCTGTGAGCAGTTGTACGAGCGCGAGTGTCAAATTTCACGCGCGAATCTGGATGACCTGCGCGAGTTGGGTGAATCGCTAGGTATAAGCTACGGAACCATTCCACTCTGGGAAGCGGAACTGCGCGATCGGGAACAGTCTCAATAGGAGTAGCTCGAGGCTCCCCATCCGCTGAACCAGTGCGGCCGTGGGGTCTGAAACCCGTTACCGATAAGGAGCTTCAGGCCTACCGCGATTCCAACAACGGCAGTCCGCTTAATGCTGTGTCGGCGGCCATCAATTGGTGAAGGATAACCGGGTGAGGCGCGGCCAACGGGGCGTTCGGTGGTGCACGCCGTCCGGGCAGAGGATATCCAGGAAAATCCGATTCCCACAGTCGTGGAGTGATGATGAGATCATGCATCACGTCTCAGGTATCGCTACTGATCCGAGTGCCACGTGGCAGGCGTCCCTGTCGATCGGGCGACTAGTGAGCTCGCGGTACGCGAGAGGGCATCGACATCGACGCTCTGATTAGGCACGATCAGATATGCCGCAGCGGTGGCACCAGTCATCGGGGTCAACGACCCGGCAGGCCAGTACCGCCCGATCCGACTCGAACCGCCTGGCCACCGCAGTGAGGAGCTGACAATGTCAGACGTGTACGACCTGTAAGTCTGTGATCGGCGCACTGGCCGAGGACGGTGCTCAGGGGCCGTCCGGGCAACCGCATGCATTCTCGTGAGTAGGCACATCGGTGGCCGGTCGTGGCGAATTGGCTGCCCGAATCGCGGTTGGTCGACTGCGATTGGACACCATCGCGGATCAACTTGTAGGCAACCGGCGGCGGATCAGGAACGGAGGTCGGCAGCATATGGCAGCGGACGGAGTAGTCCAGTGACGGCGCTGGATTGCGCCGAGGGCGATTGGATCGCGGTTCCGCTTCGTAGTGATGGCTACGCAGTTGGGATCATTGCTCGCATGAAAGAGATGCAGATCTTCGGCTACTTCTTCGGGCCGAAGCGTGATGCGGTCCCGGAGTTGGACGAGTTGTCGGGTCTGCGCCCGGATGATGCCGTGCTGGTCGGGGCTTTCGGTGGTCTAGGTCTGAAGAAGGGCAAGTGGGCGGTGCTCGGCCGGTTCGACAACTGGGACCGCGCAGACTGGGCGTTTCCGCCTTTGGTGCGATACGAGGAACTGACTGGGCAGACCTATCGGGTGACCTACGATGACAATGATCCCGGCAAGGTGCTGCACCAGGAAGTGGTGGAGCCGGGTGCTGCGGAGCAGGGGCCAAGGGACGGACTGATGGGGCATGGGTTCGTTGAATTGAAGCTGACCAAACTGCTGGATTGAATTCGCGCAGGGACGATCGGCAGCGTCGAGAGCGCGGTCTCTCGGGCTATACACAATGATGAGGTGAGCGCATTGGGTGCCTGGGGTACCGGTCCGTTCGATGATGACTCGGCGATGGACTGGGCGTACGGCTTGGACGAAGCTGACCTCTCGACGCGTCGGCGGTTGATCGATGATGCTCTGCGGGCCGCTGTGAGCTGCGACGACTATGTGGAACAGCCCGTGGCGGCGGAGGCGATCGCGGCGGCGGCCGTGGTCGCCCAACTCTGGGGCGGCGTGGTGCCGGAGTGGTCGGGGCCGAGGTTCCTTGTTCAGGGTGAGCGTCTTGAGATCGATGAGGAATCGGCCGAGTTGGCTGCGCGAGCGCTGGATCGGGTCGTTGCTGACGGCTCCGAGTGGCGTGAGCTGTGGGAGGAGGCGGGCGAGTTGGATGACGCGCGATCGATGTTGTGCGACCTGAAGAGCCGATTGTCCCGAACGCGGTCGGCGCCATGATCTGGCGCCGGAGGACGTCTATCGTGCAATGCTCGTCTGGCTGACCGAGGAAAGCTACCCTCCGCGGTTGAAGTCGGCGATGATCTTGGCCAGGGATCTCGGTCAGAATGATCTGGGAAGTAGGTATGAGATATTTGACACTGGCCGCCGACTACATGGATCCTGTGCTCACGGAAGTCGATGGCGGAGCTGTCTCGTTAGGAGAGGCTGGCTTGTCGAGAGATCTGATTGACGACATTATTTCCTGGAACGCAGACTATCAAGAGATTGTTCGTGTCGTTCCAGGTGAACGTAGGGACCGGCTATCCGATATTATGCGGCTTGACGAGCGTGGTCTGGAGCTCGCCCGCCGCGTGGCGTCCGAAGCGTCGCCGGCAAGGGTGCGTTACTACAGTGAAGGGCTTCTGAAGCACCTTGACTAAACAGGTCGACCCGCCAGGCGCACCCGAATGACGTGGATCAGAGGCCGTCCGACCAGCCCTACGACGTGGTGAGAGCGGGCGCGACTCGACAGAAGTTCTCATGGGCGTCCGATGGACGGTCGGCGAAAACCTTGATAAGGAGTCAACCGACTCCGTTGGTCCAAGGTGGCTGAGTAGGGGGATGCTGGCGACGAGGCGACGATGTGCATTGACCACCTCGCTGGGCCGTGCGGTTCGAAGCGGGGCGGTTCGGTCTATGACTGGGCGGGCACTCGCACTGGATGCGGCCCCGTTGGAGCATGCCTGACGTCTTGAACGCGGCCGCGACCGATCTGTACGTCCGATCCGACCCGTATGGTGTGCGGTCGGCCGACTAACTTGGACTACTTCAATGACCAGTTCTGATCCGTTGCGAACCTGTCGGGTTTGTGGATACTACTTCAACGAGTGGTGCCCGTGGGGAGAGGATGGACGGTCCCCGTCATTCGATACCTGCCCGTGCTGTGGGGTCGAATTCGGCTACGGCGACTCGTCGTTGGTCGGGGTTCGCAGGTGGCGAGAGCACTGGATCGCGAAGGGCGCACCGTGGTCTGATGGCCGCACGCCGAGTGACGGTCTGGACGTTGACGATCGTCTGAAGCGCGTCGCGGCTCAGTTCCGATGAGATCATCGTGTCCATGCGATCAAGACGTCACGATCGAAGAAGTTGCCCAAGAGCCTGCACGTTGACAACAACTGACAACTGCACCGGAAGGTCGAGACCAGGATCCCAAGTCAGGCCGCAGCGTTCGCACCACTCGGAGGGAAACTGATGACCGCAGTCGAAGCTGCAGAGAGTCTCATCCAACTTGTTCACGAGTACTCTCGCGTGTCCACCTTTGCTGACGGATGCTCGGACGAAATGTTGCGCGCCGCAGAGCAGCAGTTGGGTGTCGTGTTTCCACCGTCGTATCGGCGTGTGGTTCAGGAGTTCGGCACCTGGGACATCGCCGGGCTCGAGTTTCTCGGTGTGTATCAGACACCGGCGATGGGCAATGAGCTCCTGGGCTCGGTCCGTGCGACGCGCGATGCGCGGGCGTCTCTCGGTCTGCCTGCGTCGATGATCGAGGTGATGGAAGATGATCTTGGACTCGTGGTGCTCGATACAGCGGCGCTGGATGAGGACGGTGAGGCGGCTCGGCGACAATTTCGGGGACTACGCACTCGCTGTGTGTGAAGCCGCGGTCCGGTCGTGGCGGAGCTGAAGCTGGAGTCTCGATGGTGCAATGGGGCGATCGCGGGTCCGGGCGTCGCGCCGACAGAGGATTGGCGAGTCTTCGGCATCATGGCTTGTGAGGTGATGACGCGTGACCAACAGGGAAGTTGTGGCGCACTTTCGCGAGTTGCGGGCCTGCTTCGCCGCTCGACAGGTGGATCCGGCAGCAGCCCACTCGGAGTTCGAGCGGCTGGCGTACTAGTTGGGCGGGGTGTCGTCGACCGATGACCGCACCCTTGTCGAACTCGTCAACGCAATGGAACTCATCCGCTTCGGGAGCATGGCAGAACATCAGGCGGTCGGGCTCGATGAGGCCTTCACAGAAGCGGAACGTCTGTTCGCCAGGTATGAGCGGTGATCATGCTCTTCAGTGAGTTGGAACGACGGATCGGTGCGCTGGCCGGACAGTTCCGCGGACAGCTTCCGCTCCGCGATCAGCAGAAGGTCGAGGACGAGCTCAGGTATGGGGAGTACGGTCTGGCGCTCGACCTTCTCTGCACTCAGCTCTATGAGTGGGATATCCACGTCGGCAGGGATGCGGTCGTCGAGATGCGCATCCTGGCCGATGCCATGCAAATCGACGTCAGCGTGATCCGGGTGTGGGAGCGGGAGCACTCGAGCGGGCACTGATGTGCACGCTCGTTGGAGCGCTGCTCGTCCGTCAGGGCGCCGACAGTCAAGTGGTTGACTATCAGGTCTACGCCGCCGCAAGATCGGCCAGGCGATCGCATCGGATCTGGAAGAAGTTGCGCACGTGCCCGACGGCCGGTGGGTCGAGGTGGCCGATACGTGTGCAGGATGAGGACGAAGATTGGGCCCAGCGCTTGTCCTGACCCTGGAGACCGCGGGTCGTCGGCAGTGCTTGTTGAACGCCGGGCCGCTCAAGTCGCGATACGGTTCGCGCGACGGAATTTCCTCCCGGCCGATTGAAGGGGTGCCATCGTGGTCTTTTTGATCACTGAGGTCAATGGAGCGATGCGAGACGGCGAGCTCGCTGACATCCCAGCACTGTTGGACTCCCTGCAGGGTGCGGATGTGGAGCACCCAGATGTTGCGGTGCAGACTGAGGAAGGGATCAGCGTGTCAGTCTTCGGAGATGGGCTGACCGTGATCGAGGACGTTGAGTCCGGTGAGCTGGATCCGCACTGGGCGATGATTCCGAATCGGGAGGACATCGTCGCGGTGATTGTGGCTGTGACGGAGGGAGAAAGGTCGCGCGCGATGTCGCTGGCCCGGTGGCAGCGGGGGCATGGCCCAGGGAATGGCTGACACTGAGGTCCGGCCGCTACGGCGCTGCGCGGTTCGAAACAGAGGGAGGGCTGTCGATGTGGGGAGTCGCCGCCAACAGGGCGTCGCGGGAGGATCCTGCGCTGACCTTGACCACCGAGGTCGGTCTCCTCAGCGGGACCTGGCACGGTTCAGAGCCGGTGCAGGCGGGGGACAGGGTCGACGTCGAGCTCGAGTTTGCACGGCCTCGTTCCTGGTCGGAGATCACCGCTCCCGTCGAGTCGACTCCTCGGAGCATGACTGCGGTGCGAGGGACGGTGTCGGCGACCTTCGACGATGAGGTGATCGGAGTCATCATCGGGGGCGCCGCCGTTCAACTCGAGCTGGACGCACCGCCGCCTCCGGATGCGGTTGGCCGGCTGGTCGTGCTGACCGTTGATGATCTTGAGTTCCATCCGACGGGGCTCTGACGAGCGAGGGGCTGTGCGGCTAGGCCGACGGCGCGAGGCCGTCGCATGACACACTGGCGAACATGACGCAAGACGTCGAGCTCACGCTCACTCAGGACGAAGCATTGGTGGTCTACGACTGGCTCACCCGATTCAATCTCGCTGACGGTGCTGTTGATCATCACGCGGAGCGGCGTGTGTTGTGGGACCTCGAGTCGGCTCTGGAGTCAAAGCTCACGGCGCCGCTGAGCGAACGCTACCCCCAACTCCTGGCCGCTGCACGTGATCGGGTCCAGGGTCGAGCGGACGAATCGTCGCGAGAGACCGTGGCCAGCCCGACGCGTCGGCTGCTGGCCAGCGCGGACCTTCCCGACGGCTTCGTCTATCCGCCACTGTTCCTCCGAGTGGTCGAGTTGGGGTTGGTCGAGCTGGAGCCGTGGTCGATCTTGCACGGCGAACAGTTGATCAACCGGGTAAGAGGCATCAGAGACCGTTACCCACAACGGAAGTTGGTGCCGTTCGCGCGCCGCGTCGACCGTGACGATGTGGCCTGCTTCGACCTCGCGACCACGGCAAGCACGGTCCGCATCATCGAGGATTTCGGTGAGCCGGGATTCGAGCTGTTCGAATCCTACGATGACTTCGCCGGCTGGCTGCACGCCGCCGTGCAGGACCTGATCGAGTTCGAGGAGTGAGGGCCGATGGCTGATCTGAAGGAGGACGTGTCGGCTCTGCTGCCGCTGGTGGTGACCGGGGTGGCGACGAACTGCTTCATGATCAACATGTACGGCGAGGGCTGGGCGCTTGCGGTCAACTGTGCCTGGGCGCTGGCTCGGCACGGCAGGGTGCTGGCGACCTGGGAGTCCGACGATGATCTGATGCTGGCGGTGGTCGAGGGGCAGCGCGGGCGTTCGGTTGTGGCGATGGAGATCGACGAAGGCGTCTTTGACCCGATCTTCCACTTCGACGACGGGACCGTACTGACGGTCGAGGCTGACACCGAGATCGACCCATGGACGTTCCGTGCCAAAGATCTGCCGGTTGTCCTGGTCGGTGTCGGCCCGCTTAGCTATCAGGACTGGTTGGACGCGCAGGGCCAGCGATGACGCCGATCGCTGGTGGTTGTGGATGCGGCGGACCACGAGACCTCGCGGTCTGCGAGGATCGACACCACGACCGTGCACCCAGAACATCGACGGAGCGTTTGTGGCACAGAATTTCCATGTCGACCTCGGCGGCATCGTCGACCTGCTCGGCCGACACCTCTACTCGACGCCGCGGGTCTATCTGCGTGAGCTCGTACAGAATGCGGTCGATGCGCTGACTGCCCGTAGTACCGACGAGATGGCGGTCACCGTCACGCCGTGCGATGTCGCGGCCGACGGACGACTCCAGGTCAGTGACACCGGGATCGGCCTGACCCGCGACGACATCGACCGGGTGCTGTCCACCATCGGCGGATCGAGCAAACGCGACGAGCTCGGGTTCTCTCGGGAGGGCTTCCTCGGCCGGTTCGGGATCGGGCTGCTGTCCTGCTTCCTGGTCACCGACGAGGTCGAGATCATCACCCGCGCCGACGGTAGCGAACAGACGTTGCGATGGCTCGGACGAGCAGACGGCACCTTCGACGTCACCGATGCCGACGAGCGTCGTGAGCAGCCGGGCACCGACGTCCGGCTGGCCCCACGACCGGGGCAGGCCGAGCTGCTGAGCGCCGACCTGGTCGGTCACCTGTTGCGCCACTATGCAGCCCATCTGCCACATCGGATCCGGCTCCGGACCGCCGACGACCTGATCGACGTGGCCGACCGCCGATTCTGCTGGGACGATCCGGCGACCACGGGCGCCGACCGCCGGGCGGCCGCGATCGAGTTGTGCCGCGAGGAGCTCGGGTTCACCCCGATCGACCTGATCCCGCTGTCCGACCCCGGGACCGGAACTCGCGGTTACGCCTTCGTGCCACCGACACCGTCCGGCCGCAGCACCCATCGGGTCTACGCGCACAACATGCTGGTCACCGAGAACGAGCCGAATCTGCTGCCGGAGTGGGCGTTCTTCGTACGGGCTGTGGTCAACACCGACCACCTCAAGCTCACCGCGTCACGGGAGAGTCTGCAGGACGATGATGATCTTGCCGAGGCGCGCGACCGGCTCGGTGATCAGCTGCGCAGCTGGCTGCTGCGGACCGCGCAGACCCACCCAGGCCGGATGCAGGAGCTGCTCGCCGTCCATCACCTCGGGATGCGGGCGATGGCGGTCCAGGACGAGGCGATGCTGGATCTGGTCGCGCGATTCCTGCCGTTCGAGAGCACCGTCGGCACCGCCAGTCTGGACGACCTGCTGGCCGATCACCCGACCTTGCACTACTGCGACAACGACGGTGACTACCGCCAGGTCAGCCAGATCGCCGGCGCTCAGCGCCTGGCGGTGATCAACGCCGGCCACGCCTACGACGTGGAGATCCTGCAACGCCTGCAGTCCGCTCGCGCCGAGAGCCGGACGGCCCGACTCGACCCGCAGGACCTGATCGGGTACCTGGCCGAGCCGGCGCCGGCCGACCGTGAGCTGTTCGGCACGGTGCTCGACCAGGCCGGTGCGATGCTGGCCAGGACCGACGTCCGGACCGAGCTGCGCAGCTTCCGACCGGAGACCGTCGCGGTGTTGCTGCTGGCCAGTCGCAAGGATGCGGTCCGGGCGGTCGAAGATGATCTTGCCGAGCAGGCCGACGGTGCCTGGGCGGCGGTGTTGTCCGGCCTGCAGCGCGACCTGCCCAACCATCCACGCTTCGTGATCAACACCGACCATCCTGATCTGCGGCGACTCGCCGGCAGCAGCGACACCGAGCTGATCACGTTGGCGCTGCGCGCGTTGTACGCCCACGCGCTGGCGTCCGGCCGACACCGGCTGACGCCGTTCGACGCGACCGTGTTGCAGCAGGCCCTGCCCGATCTGTTGCGGACGACACTCGATCTCCAGGAGTTGCGATGATCACCCCCGAGCTCAAGGATGCCCTGGCAGCGACCAGGCAGGCGCCCCGCGGTGCGGACCAGGTCCGGGCCGCCGAGCGGGCCGTGTTGCTGGCCGACGAGATCGGTGAACCGGACGGCATCCTGCAAGCCCGGATCTCGCTGGTATCCAGCCGGAACGGTGTCCCGGAGGATCCGGGCGACCTGGCGATGATCGGTTGGCTGCTGACCCAGCTGGACACCGACGTACCCGATCAGCACGATCGCGGACGCATCCTCTGGTTCGGCAAATGGGCGATGGAGCGGGTGATCAACATCCCCGAGATCTCCTTGCAGACAGCACAGCAGATGCTCGACGACGTCGCACGCCGGGTGCAGGCCGAGGGCTTCAGCGAACGGCCAGTCGCCCAACAGCGGACCCGGCTCGCGCTGCAGGCCGGAACCGAAGCGGAGATCGACCACTGGCTGGGCCGATGGCGTTCGGCGCCCCGTGATGATCTTGCCGACTGCTTCGCCTGCGAGGCGAGCCTGTTCGGTGAGATCGAAGCAGGCCGCGATGATCATGAGCAGGCGTTGATCAGCTGGCAGCCGGTGATCGTCGGTGAGACCAGCTGCGCCGAGCAGCCACACGTGGTGCTCGGTGACGCGGTCGACTCGCTGCTCCGCACCGGCCGGATCGACGATGCGGTCGCCGCCCACCAACGGGGCTGGCGGTTGACCAAGGCCGACCCGGTGTTTGCGGTGCCGATGGCCCGGCAGCTGATGTTCGACGTCCGAGCCGGCTACACCGCCGAAGCGGTCACTCGGCTGCTGCCGCGGCTGGACTGGCGTGATCAACTTCCGCTCGCCTCCGAGCAGATGTACTTCAGCGGCATCGCCGCCGCCGTTCTCGATGCCGGCCGGCGGATCGGTGCGACGCCGGACATGATCGGTGACGAACCGGTGGACACGGTGATCGACAGCTGCCGACGGACGGCGGATCGGATCGCCGGCCAGTTCGACAGCCGCAACGCGACCACGGTCATCTCCCGACAGTTGGCCGCGGCGACAAACCCGACGCCGTACCAGGTGCCGATCGTCATCCCCGGCCTGGTCGCCGACTCCGCACCCGATGACACCGAAGACACCGACGCGCCCACCGACCCGATCGACCTGGCCCGCCGGCTGCGGGCCCGGCTCGACGACGGCATCGCCGGCACCGACCTCGTCGACCGCTGGCAGCGCCTGCGCCGACAACCGGGCGACGATCAGGCGTCGGAGCAGACCTGGAGTGCCCGGGCCTACCTGGACCGTCAGCTGGCCCAGCACCGGGCCGACGCGGATCCCGAGACGGCCGGCCGGCTGTTCACCGAGGCCCGCAATGCGGCCGAACGCGCCGGTGACAAGGCCGAGCTGTTCCTGATCGAGGTGGCGTCCCTCGGTCTGACCGACACACCCGATCCGGACCGGATCGCCGCCGCGCACCGCGGCGTGGACGAGATGGTCGCCGCCGGCAGACCGGACGCTGCGGCCAAGGCATTGCTGCCACTGTCCGGTGCCGCCGCTTCCGCCGACCGGGCCGGACTGCTGACCCGGGCCGCCGAGTTGTTCGACGTCGCCGACGATCACGGCTGGGCGCTGCTCAGCAGGGTGCATGCCGTGCAGGCCGCCGAGCTGGATCCCGACGAAGCCGCCGAACGGCTCGGCCGGATCCAGGACGACGCCACCGCCGCCGGCCAGCACTATGCGGTCGTCCAGGCGATGTCGGCGCGTGCCGCGCTGGCCGCCGGCACCGGCGACCCGGAGACGGCGGCGGCGGACTACCGGGCGGCCGCCGACCACGCCCGGACCCATCAGGTCGGCTTCAGTCTCGGCTCTGGCTACGGGCTGACCACCGTGCTGCTGGACCTGCAGGACTGGGCCGGGGCCCGCGAGGTGGCACAGGACCTGATCTCCCGGGCGACCCGTGAAGCCGACGACCGGGTCCGCAGCTACGCGACCTGGCTGCTCGCGATCGCCGAACAGCAGCTCGGCAACCCGACCAGCGCCGCCGAGCTGATCGAATCGATACTGCCCGCCTTCCGGCGACTGGACGGCGCACCGCTCGGCCAGGCGCTGTGGCTGCTGGGGCAAGCCCTGTCCGAGCTCGGCGAGCCCGGTGCCGAGGCCGCCTACGTCGAGGCAGCCGACTTCGCCGACGCGGCCGACGCACCGGCGGCAGCGCTGCAGGCCCGCTACCACGCCGGCCGGGTGGCCTGGCAACACGACGCGTACGAGCGGGCTGCGCCGCTGCTGGACGCGGTGATCGCCGCGGCCCCCGAGCTCGGTGAACTCGATCTGCTGATCGGGGCGACCAGGATCAGGGCCAACGTGCTCGCCGATCGGTCCGTCGAGGAGGCCGTACGGACGCTGCAGGCCCTCCCCGATCGGATCGCCGAGCTGGCGGCGGACAGCGGCCGGCTGGAGGACCTCGACCTGACTCTGCTGACCGTCGACGTCGAGCGACATTCCGCCGAGCTGTACGCCCTGGAGGGGGAGTGGCAGTCCGCGTTCGATCATCTGGACCGGGCGGAGCAGCAGCTCGGTGACCGGTTCGAGGCACTGGTCGAGGTGCGGGCCGATCGGGGCCGCTACCTGGCCGACGCCGGACGGGTCGACGAGGCCACAGCCCTGCTGGAACAGGTGTTGCCGCAGCTCGACCCCGATCGGCGCTACCCGGCGACCGCGGCGCTCTGCAACGCACTCGCCCGCGCGGGCCGCGAGGAGGAGGCGCAGGCGACCTGGACCCGGCATCTCGGCGAGTGACCGGTTTCTCGGCGGGTCCGGGAGACCGACGAGTCGGGAAACGGCCCCGGTCGATGGCATGATGCGTGCTGGTAATCGTCGGGGTTGCCCATCGTCGGGGATGGTCATCGGCCCCGACGTTCGTCAGTCGAGGAATGGGCCGGGGTAGATGGAGTACAGCGAGGCTCTCGGGGCTTCGTATCGTCTCGGCGAGCCGATCGGGAGTGGCGCCGCCGGTCAGGTCTGGCGGGCGGTCGACGTCCGCAGCGGCGAGACGGTAGCGGCCAAGATCCTGCGCCCCGAACACCTCGCAGACCCGACCCTGGTCGAGCGATTCGTCCGCGAACGCTCGATCCTGACCGGCCTGCAGCATCCCAACATCGTCACCGTCCGCGACCTGGTGGTCGAAGGCGACCGGCTAGCGATCGTGATGGACTACGTCGCCGGCGGATCGCTGCGCGACGTGTTGGCCACCTACCGCAACCTGCCGCCTCAGGTGGCCACCGGGCTGGCCGCCGAGGTGCTGGAGGGGATCGCCGCCGCCCACCGCCGGGACGTGTCACACCGCGACATCAAGCCCGACAACGTGCTGCTGATGGAGGACTGGCTGACCGGCCGCTCCGACGGCGCGAAGGTGACGGACTTCGGCATCGCCCGGATCGTCACCGAACGGCCGCGGACCTCCACCGGGCTGCTCGGCACCCCGGAGTACATGTCGCCGGAACTGATCAGCAGCGGCGTCGCCGGACCGGAGGCCGACGTGTACGGCGCCGGCGTGCTGCTCTACGAGATGCTGGCCGGACGCACCCCGTTCGCCGGCCCCGGGACCGACTTCACCGTGGCCTACCGGCACGTCTCCAGCCAGGTGCCGTCGCTGGACGTGCCGACCGACCTCGGCGCCTTGCTGCACCGGATGCTGGCCAAGGATCCGCGGGCACGACCGACGGCCGCCGACGCCGCTGTCGCGCTGCATCGACTGAGTGCGGCGCTGACCGATGTGCCGGAGCTGCCGCTGCAGACCGGTCCGGAGGAATTCACCCAGACCGAGCGGCCGGCGACCGCGATCCGGGGGATCGACGAATCGCAGACCGAGTCCGCCGGTGCCGGCGGTGAAGCGCCGGGACCGGGCACGACCAGCCTGCCGGACCTGGGCGCCCCGGTCGGTGCGACCATGCACCGGCCGATGCCGCGCCGCCCGGCACCGGTCGCCGAGGTGGCCGAGGAGAGCATCGAGGAACCGGCTCCCCGGGTCTGGTGGAAACGGCCCTGGGTGATCGCTGCTGGGGTCGGGGCACTGATCCTGATCATCGTGCTGACGGTGGTGCTGATCAAGGTGCTGCCGCGACCGAAACCGCCGCCGGAGCAGAAGTCGGCGCCGCCGGTGATCCAGGCGACGCAACAGGACCAGGCGACCCCCACCGGACTGGGGATCAGCCGCAAGGCCGAATACGACCCGTCGTCGGCGACGATCAAGCTGACGATCACCTACACCGCCCAGAAGGCTCCGCTGTCCGGGCCGTTCTTCGAGGTGATTCCCGGGCTGCCCAAACAGAGCGGGTGCCCGACCGTGTCCTGGACCGACGGCGCGCAGAAGGAGAACCTGCCCAGCGTCACCGGCATCACCCAGCGCTGCGGCTGGAGCATCGACGGCGTCGACGTCGAGAAGCAGAACAGCCAGGAAGTGTCGGTGGACGTCCATCAGAAGATCACCGACCAGTCCCAGCTGCAGGACTGGCTGGACGCCGCCGGCCAGGCGACCACCGATGCGATGAGTGACTCCGATGTCTCCGGGACCGCCTATCCGGTGCAACGGTTGCAGGACATCCAGGTCAACACCCCGTCCCGGATCGTCAGCCAGCGAACGTTGCCGATCACCCTGGTGCCGGTCTGGCCTAGTGGCGAGGATGCGGTCAATCCGCTCTACAAGAGTCCGGCGGTCGGGCAGCCGTCAGAGATGTTGACCGCCGTCGCCGGCGGCGAGGACGGCGTCCGCTTCAGTGACGGCTGCTCCGGCGCACTGACCGTGTCCTCCGACGGGTTGACCGTGACCGCGTTGTCCCAGGCGCCCGAATGCACCGTCAACGCCCAGGTCGGCAACTTCACCGACCTGACCAGCTCGCCGTTCGCCGTCGTCACCCGCGGCGGCTGAACGCAGCCCTCACCCGACGCAGCACCGGACGCAGCGACCCCGCACGCCTTGACAGATCGGCCGGGGCCGAGTTCACTACCGCCGAGCGATAGTGTGAAACATCGTTCCACGTAGATCACCTGGAGGCGCAGTGCGGCGCAGCGGGAAAGACCTCAGGACACGGATCCACTACCTCGGCCTCGGGGCAGCGGCCGGAATGTTGATCATGGCCGGCCTGGTGGGCTCGACGGCCCAAGGGCAGGGATCGCTTCCCCTTCAGGGATCCGGCTTCGTTGCCGGCGACGGTGCGGACCCGGACAGCATCACGTCGGGTGCCGGCTCACACTGGAACGTCCTCAACTGGGGGCCCGGAGCCCCGGCTGCGGTGCCGGCGTCGTACTCGATCAACAAGGTCGACGGCACCGGGCGGACAACGCGCAAGATCCTGGTCTCCACCCAGTCCAACCCCGACGTCGCCTCGGCCGCATCCGAGGTCAACCTGTCCACCTCCGAGGACAGCGGTCTGACCTTCCTGCACACCGAGCGCGATCAGCCGGCCACGGCGCTGAACATGACCCGGATGCCGGACGGGTCGCTGCTGCAGATCGACTTCATCCCGGAGTGGAACGCCGAGCACACCGGTGTCGATCTGCTGGTCCGCACCTCCACCGACGACGGTGAACACTGGAAGCTGCAGCGGGCCCCGGTCGCGATGCCCGAAGATCATCAACTCGGCCCGACCCCGAACGGTCTGCGGGTGCACCGCCGGGTGCTGGTGCTGCCCGGCGGTACGTTGATCGTCCCCGCGTACGGCACCTTCGTCGGAGAACGGACGTCCAGTTCGTTCGTCCTGCAGAGCTCCGATGGCGGTGAGACGTGGTCGCTGCGCTCGGTGATCCCGACCGCCGATCTCGGCGGGTCCAACGAGGTCGGCTGGACGTTCACCGCCGACAACCGGCTGCTCGCAGTGCTGCGCGGCACGGTCGGCGGTTCGCCGGAGCTGTTCCGGTCCGTCTCCGAGGACAACGGGCGGACCTGGACCACGGCGCGCAAGCTGATCGGACCGGACGGCGCAGTGCTGCACGGCATCTATCCCGATCTCGTGTTGCAACCCAACGGCACCCTGCTGCTGGCCACCGGGCGTCCCGACGTCCGGGTGCTGACCAGCAATGACGGCACCGGCGAGCACTGGGACAGCGCCCGGACGATCTTCGCCAACTATCCGTCGACGGGCAACAACGGCCGCTACGACGGAACCAGCGGCAACACGTCGATGGAGAATGTCGGCGCCGGCCGATCGATCATCTTCTACGACCAGTGCCACGTCTGGGGCTGCGGCGCCTACGACGAACAGTTCGGTGTCAGCGCCTCCTACGTCGCAGCGGTGACACCCGGCGTCGGACTGATCGACGTCGCCAGCAAGCTGATCGACAAGTCCGCGTCGGTCTCCGGGTCCTTCGCCGCACCCGACCGCCGCTTCCCCGAGCAGCGCCCGGCCGCGGCCTTCGACGGCAGCTCCGCGGTCGGCTCGGAGGCCGTGCTGGTGCCCCGCGGGTCCCGGCCGGGAACGATGGTGCTGAAGCTGGACCGAAGCTACCCGATCAACCGGATCGGCCTGATGCTCGGCCACGGCGATGCCGAGAGCGCCGACGTCGCGGTCTCCGCCGACGGGTCGAACTGGAAAACGGTGAACCGGGTGAGAGATCGCCAGGACCGGGCGATGCGCTACACCGACGTCACCGCCTCCGACGTCGGCTACCTCAAGATCACCGGCGCCAAGGACCGGCCGACCAAGATCACCGAACTGCAGCTGTACGCAGCCGGCATCGACACCTTCGAGAACGAGCTGCCGTTCGCCGTACCGCGAGGCTGGACCGACGCCGAGCACGCCTGGGTCACCGACGTCGCAGCCGACCCCGCCTACAGCGAATTCGGCGGTGATCACAGCCGGACAGCCCTGCGGCTGTGGGACAAGTGGACCGACGACAACGCTCGGATCACCCGTCCGTCGCCGGCCACCGACCATCAACGGGCCAGCATGAGTCTCGGCCAGACCGACACCCGAGCACCGCTGACCATCGGAGTCCGCGGCACGGCAGGCGGCAAACCGGTGACCGCCTGGAACTTCCGCCTCAAGGCCGGGACCGGGTCGGCACCGCAACAGCTGGAGGTCAACAACGGCACCGGTTGGGTCGGGCTGGGTGCGCTGGACGAAGCGATCCCGCTGCGGACCTATCGACCGGTCAGCATCGACGCGACCACCGACCGTGCAACGATCACGATCGGTTCGCAGACCTTCGAGACGACAACGACGATGAACGCCGCCGACCAGCTCGCCGGGCTCACCTTCAGCACCGACGAACCGGCCGGCTACGGCGGGATCTACTACCTGGACAACCTGTCGATCACCGGCTGAGAGAGGCCACCATGCGGCGACGTACCTTGATCACCTTCGCACCCGCCGTCGGACTGCTGCCGCTGGCGCTGACGGCGACACCGGCAACGGCCGAGCCGGGCCGGCCACGGACGACAACGGGGGACACCATCCGCACCTTCGACGACGAACCCGTCGGCGCCGCACCCGCCGACGCCACCGTCCGGGGCGACGTCACGGTCGCCGAGGCGCCGTTCGGGGCAACGGGGAACCGGGCGGTCCGGCTGCGGGGCAGCGCGGCGGCCGACAGTGCGGTGATCTTCGAGCATCCGGCCGCACCGGCCCGCCGATTCGCTGTTGATCTTGCTCCGCATCAGGTGCAGCCGTTCCGGATCGCGATCCACGGCAGCACCGCCGATGGTCAGGACGCGGTCGGCTATCGACTGACCGTCGGCCCGCTCTACAACTACGGACGCAGTGCCACCGCCCAGGTCAGCATCAGCGGCCCGGAGGGCACTCGGCAGCTCGGAGCGATTCCTGACCTGACCGACCAGGACCAACCGACCCGGATAGAGCTGACGGCGACGGCACAGGCGATCGTGCTGACCGTCGGCGAGTTCGTCTTCCGCAGCACCGACCGGATCGAGACGATCGATTCGATCACCGGCATCGAGTTCTTGGCAGCTGCGACCGGCACCGACCTCTATCTCGACGATCTGGCCAGCACCGACCGGGTCTCGTCCGAGGCGACCGACAACGCCGTGGCGGCAACGGACGTGATCACCTCGCTGACCACCGGCGCACCACCGTCGGCGACTCCGGCCGCCCGGATCCGGCAGCCCGGTGTCACTGCCGAAGACGTGACCGCCCGGGTCCACGTCGGCGGCCGCTGGCGCGACGCCGTGATCAGCGGGCGGCCCGGCCGACTGACCGTATCCGCGGCGCTGCAGGAGACCGACATCGGACTGCAGCCGGTGACGGTGACGATCACCGAGCGGGCGACCGGACTGTCGCGGTCGGCGCAGGCACGGACCCAGTCCTACCCGCCGATCCCGACCGCGGTCGTCGCCCAGGAGAGCGACCCGGCGCGGCAGGCCCGCTTCCCCGATGCGGTGCGGCTGGCCGACGGCAAGATCATCGCGGTCTACCACTCCGCCACCGGCCACACCCAGGCCAACGGCGTGATCCGGCTGGTCAGCTCGACCGACGAGGGCAGGACCTGGACCGAACCGAAGACGGTGGTCGCCGGCAGTTACGACAACCGCGATCCCAAGATCACCCAACTGCGGGACGGCACGCTGCTGCTGTCGATCTTCCGGACCGACTGGTCGACCGGTGGCGCCAACGTGGGGACCTTCGTGCTGCGCTCGACCGACGGGGGAGTGACCTTCCCGACCGAGGCGAAGATCGAATCCAGCAAGCCGGGGACCTACGAACACGGGCCGGCGGTCGAGTTGGCCGACGGCGACATCCTGCAGCCGCTCTACGGATCGGGTGCCCGGATTGCGCGCAGCTCCGACGGCGGGCGCACCTTCGCCGCGGCCGACGAGGTCACCGCGATCGCCGACACGGCGGCCAACTACAACCGGGAACCCAACCTGGTGCTGCTGCCCACCGGCGAGTTGATCATGGTGATCCGGACCTACTACGCCGCCGTCGGCGCGGAACGGATGTCCCGGATCGTCCGGTCGACCGACGGTGGCCGGACCTGGTCGGCGCCCGAGGTGACCGATCTGCCGACCTCGTCGCACCATTTGTTGCCGACCGAGGACGGGTCGGTGCTGATCACCTTCGGCAACATCCTGCAGGCCCAGCGGCCGACCTATGCGGCGTTGATCACCGATCCGTCCGGGCCATGGACCGGCTACCGGCAGATCGGCGTGTTCAACGCCGGCCCGACCGAGGATCAGGCCAACCCGAGCAGCGTCTCGTTGGCCGACGGGTCGTACCTGTCCTTCGGTCAGCGGGTCACGGACCGCAGCATCGTCTGCTGGCGGACCCGAACCCGGGATTACAGCTGAGCCTGAATCCACCGATGTGCGGCTACTGCGCGACCCCACACGGGCACATCGCCTGCGTTGCCGACGCTTAACGGTCAACCAGACCGCCCGCGCGCCGGCGCCTTGGCGATGCACCCGTGTGGTGCCGCTCGCTACGCCGCACGTCGGTGGATTCAGGCTGAGGGTCAGGAACCGAGGTAAGCGATCGCCTCGAGCTCGACCCGGACGTCGGGGTTGCCGAAGCCGGTGACGATCGTCGTACGCGCCGGCGGCACATTGCCCAGCCGGGCGGCGTACAGGTCGTTGAAGGTGCCGAAGGACGCGGCGTTGGAGAGGAACGCGTTGATCTTGATGACCTGGTCGATGCTGCCACCGGCGGCCTCGACGACGGCGAGCACGTTGTCGATGGCACCGTTCACCTCGGCGGCGAAATCACCGATCAGGATCGAGCCGTCGTCGTTGGTCGCGACCTGACCGGAGACGTACAGGAAGTCGCCGGCCTTGATGCCCGGGCTCAGCGGGACGGCGGGGGCAGGGCTGCCTTGCGGCTGAATGGGTTCGATCATGGTGTCACCGTACCGGTGACGATCTCGTTCACCGAGCGCAGGACCGGCACTGCGGTCAGCGCGGCCCGGTCCAGTTCGCCGGCTCCGCTGACGGTGAACGTGTGGGATTGGCCTGCTCGCAGGGTGATCAGGCAGCTGTCCACCCGGGCGGCCGGGTCCAGCCGGTCCGGGAACAGGGCCAGATCCTTCACCAACGCGGTGGCCGTGACCGTCACCCGGTAGCCGCCGTCGGAGGCCTCGACCGAGCTGCTGTAGGCGTCCGTCGGTGCGGTCAGGGGCAGCGCCGGATCCTCGGCGAAATACCAGTAGGCATGCCCTTCGACAGGCTCAGCGGCCTCGGTGCTCGGCTCGGGGGTCTCGGTGCGGACCTCGATGAACTCGGCTGCCGGATCGCCGGCGGTGACGATGTCGGTGTCCAGGGCGATCGTCAGAGCGGCCCGCGGGCCGACGTGGAAGTCGACGGTCTGCTCAGCCAACACAGCGCTGCCGACGCCGATCGATCGGCGGGTGATGATCAGCGTTCCGGTCCAGGCCTCGCCGCTGTCGTTGTGGGCAATCACGGTCGGCTGTTGATCACCGTGGTCGTCGCTGCGCGGTTGGACGGTGAGCAGCCGGTCGGCGTAGACACTCTTCAGCGCATGCCACAGCGGTTTGCGGATCCCGGCGTAGTCGACGGCCGCCCAGCTGATCACCGGCCAGTTGTCGTTCAGCTGCCAGACACAGGTGCCGCTGTTCACCGGAGCCAGGCTGCGGAAGTGCTCGATGCCGAAACGAACAGCCCGGGCCTGGTTCAGCTGGGTCAGCCAGTGCCAGTCGTCGATCGCGATCTCCGGCTCGGTGCGCCAGTGCGGAAGATGATCACCCAGGCCGCGTTCCAGCTTGAGGTTGCCGTCGCCGGCCTTCTGATGTACCAGCATCTGCGGCCCGTACGGGTCCAGCGGTTGATCATGGACCACCGAGGTCAGGGTCGACCAGGCCGGCGGGCCCTGGAACCCGAACTCCGAGGCGTATCGCGGCTGGTAGTCGGCGTAGTGGGTGTAGTCGACCTGGTTCCAGACGTCCCAGATGTGCATCGAGCCGTGCCGCTGATCGTTGGGATGGAGGTAGTCGTCGAAGGAGTACGGGCTGCCGGCGGAGTAGGGCGTCCGTGGATCGAGCTCGGCGACCAGCTTCGGCAACAGCTCGCGGTAGTAACCGTTGCCCCAGGTCCGGCCGGCCAGCTGCGGCCGCCAGCCCCAGTCGACGTAGCCCCAGATGTTCTCGTTGTTGCCGTTCCAGATCGCCAGGCTGGGATGGGCCGACAGTCGGGTGATCGCCTGTCGGGCCTCGGCCTCCACCTCGGTGCGCAGCGGTTCGTCCTCGCTGTAGGCCGCGCAGGCGAACGGAAAGTCCTGCCAGACCAGGATGCCGAGCTCGTCACAGACGGTGTAGAAATACTGGCTCTCGAAGATCCCGCCGCCCCAGACCCGCAGCAGATTGGCGCCGGAGTCGTAGCCGTCCATGATCGCCGACCGGTAGCGGTCGGCGTTCAGCCGGGTCAGGAAGGCATCGTCGGGGATCCAGTTGTAGCCCCTGATGTAGACCGGTTGATCATTGACCATGATCACGAAGTCGGTGCCGACGGCGTCCGGTTCGGTCCGTAGGGTGATCGTCCGGAAGCCGACCCGGCCGTCCCAGCGGTCGGCCACGTCGCCGGCCAGCTGGAGCCGGATCGCGGTCGGGTAGAGCGCCTGGTCGCCGTGGCCGCGCGGCCACCACAGGTCGGCGTCGGGCACTTCGACCCGTAGTGTCGCGTGCCCGGCGCGGTGGGCCACAGGCGCCTCGATCAACTGGCCGGCGACCTCGACGGCAAGGGTGACCGGCTGATCGATGAACTCCGCACCGGACCATTCAAGATCAACTTCGGCCTGCAGGACGCCGGTCGAGCCCTCCGCCGTGGCCAGCGGGCGGACCGCCGCCAGTCGGACGGAGCTCCAGGATTCGATCTTGATCGGCTTCCAGATGCCGGCACCGGCGAGATCGGGACCCCAGTCCCAGCCGAAGCTGCTGGCCATCTTGCGGACGGCGTTGTACGGATGGGGATACGCGACCGGCAACGCGCCGAGATCCTGCTCGGCCGCCTCGGCCGCGATCGACGGGGCAGCGAAGGTGATCACCAGTTCATTGGGTCCCGGCCGCAACGCGGCGCCGACATCGAATCGGTAGCTGCGGTGCTGGTTCGCGGTGCTGCCCAGTTCGGTGCCGTTCAGGGTCACCGTCGCGAAGGTGTCCAGCCCTTCGGCCACCAGATCGTGCCGGTCCTCCGACCCGGGCTGCCAGTCGAATTCCAACCGGTAGACCCAGTCGGTCCGGCCGATCCACTGCAGACGCGCCTCGTTGGCACCGTCGAACGGCTCCGGGATCGCCTCGGCGGCCAACAGATCGGTGTGCACCTCGCCGGGAACGGTCGCGGCGAAGGTCCGCTTCGCCAGCTCGGACCACTCGCCGGGGACATCGCCGGCAGCGGTCAAGGTCCAGTTCACACCGGCCGCGCTGTCGGAGGTGAGAGAGAGCGTTCGCATGAGCGGTGACTTTACCGGTTAAGCCACCGGCTCGGTGAGTGGTCGTCGGGTCATCTGGGGACCGGTGGTGCGGCAGCCCGGTGAACCGACCCGAACCGGATCCGTGACGATCGGTGACCGACGGTGTCCTGACCTGCAGAACACTCCATGTGCGAAGGGAACAGAGATGACCGACTCCACTGCCAGCAGCTTGCCGAAGACGTCCGACGAGGCGCGCCGTGAGGCGCCCGCAACCACCGAACCGGAGCGCAAGCAGCTGGATGCGCTGCACACCGAGCGTGGCGACACCACGATCGCCGACACCGTGGTGCAGAAGTTGGCCGGGATCGCGGCCCGTGAGGTGCCCGGCGTCTTCGCGATGGGCAACCCCGTCCGGCGCGCCTTCAACGCACTCACCGAACGGATCCCCGGGTCCCAGACCAACGTTGCCGGCGGTGTGACGGTGGAGAAGGGCGAGCGCCAGACGGCCGTCGATGTCAGCGTGATCTTGGAATACGGCGCCTCCGTCGTCGACGTCAGTCAGGGGATCCGGACCAACATCATCGACTCCGTCGAGCGGGCCACCGGGCTGGAGGTCATCGAGGTCAATGTGAACGTCACCGACGTCCATCTGCCCGAGGACGACGACGCCCCGGCAGCCGAGCAGTCCAGCGAACTGGCCTGACGATGACCGGTCGACCTACGTCTGAGATGGGAAGTTGATCATGTCCGGGACTCATTGGGGCCTGCTGGTCGGATTGGTGCTCGGCGTCGTCGCCGCCTTCGGCGGATTCGGCGCGTTCCTGTTGGTCGCTGTGCTGGCAGCCGTCGGTCTGGTGATCGGGCGGATCCTGGACGGCCGGCTGGACCTTCAGGCAGTGCTCGGACGGACGGGGCGGCGATGACAACGACGGTTCCGGCCGTCCAGCCGGGTGACCGTCGATTCGCCGATCCGCAGTCGCCGCGGCACGGACGCCTGGAACGACGGCCCGCCGCGCAGCGCGGTCGGGTCGTGGTCGCCAATCGGGTGATCGAGAAGATCGCCTCGCAGACGGCGGCCGAGATCGCCGGCACGGCCGGCCGAGGCGGTGGGTTCCTCGGGATCGGGGCACATGCCGATGCCTCGGCCCGGCCGAAGGTGACCGCCGAGGTCGCGGGTCGGACGGCGACGTTGCGGGTCGAACTCGGGGTCGGGTTTCCGGCGCCGATCGCCGCGTTGGCGCTGCGCGTCCAACAGGAACTGACCCGTAACGTCGAACGACTCTCCGGAGTCACCGTGACCCGGGTCGATGTCGATGTGGTCGCGTTGGTCGTCGACGGTACCGCCGCGGCGTCGTCCGGCCGGACGGCCGCCGGCCGGGGCGGCAGGGTGCTGGCATGAGCGGGCGCACCGAACTGCCGCAACGGCATCGGCCCAGCCGGGTGGTACCCGCAACGATCACGGCGTTGGTGCTGTTGGCGATCGGCGTCGCAGCCCTGGTCGCGGCCGGATACCGGCTGGCCACCGGGAGTCCGGACCGGACGACCGCCGTCGTACTGTCCTGGCTGTCCGGACTGCGGTGGAACGATGCGGTGCTGCTGACGGCCGCCGTCGTTGCGGTCGTGGTCGGTCTGATCTTGATCATCGCGGCGCTACGGCCCGGTCGACCCGACGTGTTGCAACTGAGCGCCGACCGGATCGGAGCAGGATCGGTTCGTCGACTCGACGGGGTCGTGCCGCGTCGCGCCCTCGCGCGTCTGATCAATGCCCGGGTCGGCTCGGTGGACGGTGTGGACCGGGTGCAGACCTCGGTCGACGGCCGTCGCATCGTGATCCAGGCCCGGACGGCGACCCGCTACACCGAGGACGTCCGGCAGCAGATCGCTGCTGCGGTCGAGCATCTGCTGGCCGAGACCGCCTTGGAGAAATCACCGCGACCCCGCGTCGTAGTACGACAGGTGTGAAGGTGCAGTGCTGTGATCGAGCACCGCACCCCGTGGAGTTCCGACCCGGATCGGCCGATCGGGACCCACGAAGCAAACGGATGGAGAAATGATGCGACGACGGTCGACAGGTTCGACCAACCGGTTCTGGTTGGTGGTGGTCGGGTTGCTGCTGGTGCTTGCCGGAGCAATCGCGATCTGCCTGGGGCTCGGGCTGGGCGACAGAATCGCGCGAGCTGCCGGGATCACCGTGAGCCCGCCCGGTCCGGGGAGCACGGTGTTCGGTTCCGGCCGACTCCGGTCGATGTTCACCGAACCGGTCCCGACGGTCCTGATCGGTGTCGGCGGACTGCTGGTGGCCGCGATGGCGCTGGGCTGGCTGATCTTCCAGCTGCCCCGCCGCGATCCGGCGCCGCTGTTCGGGTTGCACGACGACGCCCGCCGAGGCTTGATCAACTGCGACAGCAAGGTGATCGCCGCCGCGCTGGCCGACAGGGTCGAGCAACTGCCGGGGATCCAGGGCGCCGACATCGCCGTACGCGGCACCGCGCGGCATCCCCAGGTCACCGCCGAGCTGCGGATCGACGACCGAGCGACGCCGGCCGAGGTGACCCGGCAGGCGGTCGAGCGGATCTCCGCCGACCTGTCCAGCAGTCTGGACGCCGAGCTCGACCGGGTCGCCGTCCGGGTCACGGTCGGTGGTTCGCCGACCTCGTCCGGGCACGCCGTGCTCGCCGGGTCCGATGGGTGAGTCGCCGAGCCGGCGGCCCGATCTGGACGATGTCACGCTGGTCGCGCGGGCCCAGGACGGCGACGTGATCGCCTTCGAACGGCTCGTCGATCGCTATCAGGGGCCGCTGTTCCGGTTGGCGTTGCGGATGTTGCGCGATCGTGGTGCGGCCGAGGACGTGGTCCAGGACGCATTGGTGACCGTCTGGCGTCAGGTCGCCGGGTTGTCCGACCCAGCGGCGTTTCCGCGGTGGGTCTACCAGATCACCACCCGGACCACCCTGAACCGATTGCGTGCCCGCGACCGGCGGCCCACCGATCCGGCAGATCCTGAGTTGCTGGATCAGGACCAACACAACCGTGGCCACGGTGCGGATCTGCGGGACCCGGCGACCCTGACCGAGGAACGCGCGACCGCGACAGCACTGAGGGCACAGATCGAGCAGCTGCCCGAGGACCTGCGGTTGTGCTGGACCCTGTACGCCGATCACGGGCGCAGCTACGAAGAGATCGCCGACATCGTCGGCGTCACGCACGGCACGGTGCGTGGACGGATCGCGCGAGCGCGTCAGAAGCTTGCCGAGGGGATGACACCATGGCGGTAGCCGACGACCTGCCGCAGCTGGACTGCGGCCGTACCATCGAGGAGGTCTGGGCCGGCCTGGGTCGGCCGCCGGACCAGCACGAACGAAGCTGTGAGCATTGCCGGCAGGCGCGAACCGATCTGCAACGGCTGCAGGATGCCGTCAACTCCGAGCACCGGTTGTCCGACGACACCGACGAGCCGAGCGGTCGGGTCAAGACCGCGATCATGGACATCGCGCGGCAGGAGATCCGGCAGGGGCGCCGAATCCCCCTCGAGCAGCAGGTCCAGCCCGAGCAGCAGATCCAGCCCGAGGATCCCGAACTGGCGATCACCGAGCGCGCGGTGACCGAGGTTGTACTGGCGGCCGCCGACGATGTCGATGCGGTGCGTGCTCGGCGGGTCCGGGTGACGCCGATCACCCAGAACGGCCCTGCGACCCTCGACACCGGATCATCCGAACCGCCGGCGGCGCGGATCGCACTCAGCGTGACCGTCAGCGTCCGGGCCGATTCGGCGATCCTGGACGTGATCGAGATCCTCCGGGATCGGATCGCCGGGCGGGTCACCGGCCGGACCGGCCTCGAGCTGGATCGCGTCGACATCAGTGTGGAGGACGTCCATGACGACTGATCCGAGGGACCCGCAGCTGGCGGCCCGGTTGGAGAGTCTGATCCTCGCCGTCGACGGCGTCGACCGGCTGCAACCGACGCTGCGGCGAGCCGTCGCGTCGATCACCGCCGACGCCGTTCGACGCGCCACACCCGCGGTCGCTCGGCTGGTCCGCCCGGGGATTCCGGGGCTCGATATCCGGCCACGCCGCGACGGATCCGTCGACGTGAGCGTCGATCTGACCACCAACCACGACGGGTCCGCACTCGCCGTCGGCAGGGCAGTACGCCGAGCGGTCCGCGACGCGCTGCGGCAGTCCGGTCTGGAGCCCGGCGTGGTCGCCGTCACGGTGCTGGAGGTGGTTGCGGACCGGCCGTCCGATTCGGGGGTTACTCGCGAGTAGCAAGCTGGTCTACTCTGAACGGGTGAGCGACTTCTCCGAGATGTACCGGCCCAATGACGAGCACGATGCCTTCCGCGCCGCCGTTCGCGAGGTGTGCGAGGCCAAGGTGGCGCCGCGTGCTGCCGAGGCCGACGAGCTGGCGGAGTTCCCGAAGGCGTCCTACGAGGCGTTGCGGGCCGCCGACTTCCATGCACCGCATGTGCCGGAGGCGTACGACGGGGTCGGGGCCGACGCGTTGGCGACGGTGATCGTGATCGAGGAGATCGCCAGGGTCTGTGCGTCGAGCTCGCTGATCCCGGCGGTCAACAAACTGGCCAGCCTGTGCTGGATCAACCAGGGCAGCGAGGAGATCCGGCAGGCCTACCTGCCCAAGCTGGCCAGCGGGGAGTCGATGGCGTCGTACTGTCTGTCCGAGCCCGAGGCGGGGTCGGATGTGGCGAGCATGACGACCAAGGCGGTGGCCGACGGCGACGACTTCGTGATCAACGGCGTCAAGCGCTGGATCAGTAACGCCGGTGTCTCCGACTTCTACACCGTCTTCGCCGTCACCGATCCCGATGCGCGGACCAAGGGGATCAGCGCCTTCGTGGTGGAGAAGGCCGACGCCGGGGTGTCGTTCGGCGCGCCGGAGAAGAAGCTCGGCATCAAGGGCTCGCCGACCTGCGAGGTCTACTTCGACAACGTCAGGATCCCCGCGTCGCGGATGATCGGTGCGCCGGGCACCGGCTTCGTGACGGCGATGAAGACCCTTGATCACACCCGGATCACCATCGCCGCGCAGGCGCTGGGGATCGCCCAGGGAGCGCTGGACTACGCGAAGGGCTACGTCAAGGAGCGCAAGCAGTTCGGCCAGCCGATCGCCGACTTCCAAGGCTTGCAGTTCATGATCGCCGACATGGGGATGAAGCTGGAGGCCGCCCGTCAGCTCACCTACGCTGCGGCCGCGAAGTCGCAACGCAACGACGCCGATCTGACCTACTTCGGCGCTGCCGCCAAGTGCTTCGCCTCCGACGTCGCGATGGAGATCACCACCGACGCGGTGCAGCTGCTCGGCGGCTACGGCTACACCAAGGACTACCCGCTGGAACGGATGATGCGGGACGCCAAGATCACCCAGATCTACGAGGGCACCAACCAGGTCCAGCGGATCGTGATGGCCCGCCAGTTGCTGAAGAACTGAACTCCCCGGCCGGCGGAGCCAAGGCTCGGGGCCGGCGTGATCAATGGTCTGCCGGGTGGATGACCACGCAGCACCGCCCGGGGCGCGGGTGCAGATCGGCGCGCCGAGGATCCTCGTCGCGTCCGGCGAGGCAGCCGCGCAGCAGCGCGTGGTTGAGCTGGCAGACCAACTCGGTCTGCTGCTGGGCCAACTGGTGGAACGGGCAGTTCCGCAGGTCGATGTCGCCGTCGGTGCCGACGACCGGTTCGTAGCCCCGTACGCGCAGGCTTGTCAGCAGGTCGGTGCCCTCGGCACCCGCGGCGCGGCCCTCTTCGGCAGCGGCTTCCATCAACGCGGAGGTGACCTCGCCGGTCCGGTCCTGGGCGACCGCGGCGGCGAGGAGCTGGGCGAGCAGCCCGTAGGTCCGCGGCGGCACCGTGACCGCGACCTCGTCCTGGGTCCGTTCGTAGTGTTTGGCCGGACGGCCGGCGCCGGGTCCGCCCCGACCGGCGGGTCGGGCATAGCTGGTGGCCAGCAGCCCGGCATCGGCGAGCCGGTCCAGATGGTAGGCGGCCAGGGTGCGGCTGATGCCGACCGACGCGGCCGCCTCTTCTCGGCGGACGGGTGTGTCGTGTGCGGCCACATACTCGTAGAGCCGGCGCCGAACCGGGTCGCTGAGCGCGTTCAGCCCCGCCCAGTCATCGCCCGCGGTCCCATCGTCGGCCACGGCCCGAACTCTATCACCAACGCCTGTTGACAAACCTCGAAGGGTGGAGCGAAACTCTAAATAACATTGGCGTTGTTGTTAGAAGGAGCTCGAGATGACTTCGGCATCTGTTCACCCGCCGGTCGATGCCGGCCTGCATACGGGGTTGTGGGGGAGGCTGCGTCAGGAACCGGCCTTCGGGGCGTTCTGGATCCTTCGGGTCGGGTTCGCCGCACTCCCGTTCCTGATGGGGCTGGACAAGTTCTTCAACCTGTTGACCGACTGGCCGGCCTACTTCGCTCCGTGGATCGTCGGAGTGCTCCCGTTCTCCGCCCAGATCGCGATGCACGTCGTCGGCGGGATCGAGATGTTCGCCGGTGTGATGGTCGCCATCAAGCCGCGGTACGCCGCCTACGTCGTCGCGCTGTGGCTGGCCGGCATCATCGTGAACTACCTGACGTTCCCGGGCTACTTCGATGTCGCGCTGCGTGATGTCGGGCTGATGGTCGCCGCGCTGGCGCTCGGCCAACTGGCGCGCAGCTACGACAGACCGTTGCGTCGGTCCGGTCGATCGGGCACCTCTGTCGGGGCCCGATGAGCGCCGGGACCGATGAGCAACCGGCGCCGGCACTGCATGTGGCAGAGCCGGCCGACCGGCTGGACCTGCCCGGCGCCGAGGACGCCGCGGCCGATTTCCTCCGGGCGCTGGGGCTGTCGCTGGATTCGGAGAGTCTGCGGGCGACACCGGGCAGGATGGCGCGGGCGTGGGCGGAGATGCTGACGCCACGGCCGTTCGACCTGACCACCTTTCCTAACGACGAGGGGTACGACGAGTTGGTGCTGGCTCGCGACATCCCGCTGCGATCGGTCTGCGAACACCACCTGCTGCCGTTCGTCGGCCGCGCGTGCGTGGCTTATCTTCCCGGCGAGCGGATCCTCGGACTGTCCAAGCTGGCGCGGGTGGTGGAGCACTTCGGTTGCCGACCGCAGACCCAGGAACGCCTGACCAAGCAGGTCGCCGACTGGTTGCAGGAACAACTCCGCCCCCGGGCGGTCGGTGTGGTGATGTCGGCCGAACACTCCTGCATGACGCTGCGCGGAGTGCAGGCGATCGGCGCTCAGACCGTCACCTCCACCCTGCTCGGACGACTGCGCACCGACCCGCGCTCCCGGCAGGAGTTCCTGTCGCTGTCCGGCGTGATGGCGGCGTAGCAGGCGGTGCTCGACGACTCCTACCGCGCGAAGAACGTCGCAGCACTGGGCCCGACCCGGCCCATTTCCCGGGGGGACGGGGCCACTGCTGCTGCACAATGAACGCCGCCAGGCATTCGGAGATCCGAGAGAACACGACCACCGGGCGTGCGTCGTCGACCGACCGCCGTGCCACACTGGCGCCGTGCAGAGCTGGGAGCCGTTGTGTTCCACCGGTGCGTTCTTCCCGCGGTCCGGATCATCGTCGGCAGACCTGGTGGCCGACGGGATGCGCGCGCTGCCCGGGACGAGCTTCGAGGTGATGTTCTACAACGGCTGGTCCGAACGCGCCGACGAGGTACTCCGGACCTTGATCGCGACCGGGGCACGGATGCCGGTCCTTCATGCGGCGAAGTCGATCGGCCCGGCGTTGGTCACCGAGTCGGCCGACGAACGGTGGCGGGCGTCCGAGCTGTTCGACCTGAACTGTCGCTTCGCGCACGCGATCGGCGCCGAGTTGGTGGTGCTGCATCTGTGGGGACTGCCCGATTCGGACGCCCGGATCGATCAGCAACTTGCCGTGCTGCCCCGACTGGCCGACATCGCAGATGATCATGGCGTGCAGCTCTCGATCGAGACGCTGCTCTGCCGCGAGCAGACACCGGTGGACGTTGTCGCCCGATGCGTCGCTGCCGACCCACGGGTCGGAATCACTGCTGACACGGCGTTCCTGGCGATGCATGATCAACTCGAGCAGGTGGTCGCCGATCAGCGACTCTGGACGACCGGCGGCGTGGATCACGTCCACCTCAAGGATCTCGTCGATCCCCATCTGCCGTGGGGACAGGGCCAGCAGTATCTGCATCCCGATGAGGGCAAGCTCGATCTGCAGGGATTCCTTGCCGGGTTGCGGTCTCGCGGCTACGCAGGCCGGGTGACGCTCGAAGCGCAGGCCCTGCGTCCGGACGACTCGCCGGATGTCGACCGGATCAGGTCCAGTCTCGCCTGGATCTCTCGCGCGATGTCCGGGGACGACGACTGCATCGGGACATGATGCGCCTCACGACGAGACGCGTCCGTCATCGGTTGAGGAAGTTTGGTGTATCGACAGACCACTTGCGGGCCGAGACTGCGCCAGGTCCGTCACCGAGGGCGGCACTGTTCCAGACGCGACGAGCAGATCCTGCTGCGCGTCGTAGCCGAATCCGAAGTTGGACTTCTCACCGGTAGCCGCAGCCCGGTCGCCGGCTGCACCGACTGCACTCCGCAGCGAGTAGAGAGACTCCACGGTGAACCGACTTGCCTCAAAATGCACCGTGAACGCTCCGACGATCATGTCAGAGGGCACTCGGGCGCCAGCAGGGACGCGGACGAGCATCGAATCCACACCCGTTCGCGCCGAGCCGACAGCGTCGACCGACTCGGCAACATCCGCGATGGCGTGGAGGGCGGCCTCCTCTGCGTCGGAGGAGTAGTAGGTATCCGACCCGTATTCGCCGGGTGGCGCAGACTTGCCCTGGGGGACTGCCGCAAGTTTGTCCGCGGCGTCACCGCTGGGCGCATCGGTCGGGCCGGCGACTGCATAGGGAACGGCAGCCAATGCCAGCACGGCCGCGATCGCGACTCCTCGGAGACCTAGGTGCTTCCGGCTTCTGCGACGGAATAGGAAGATCATGTTCGGTTCTCTTCTCTCATGCCCCTCTGCTGGAATGGCTCGCCATCAAAGCCATCCACATCCAGTTCCTGGAGTGACTGTATTGCGATCCAGTGACTGTGCAGGCTATCGGCCGAATCTGTCCAGCTGCTGTGGCGCCCCGGTGTGCAGTCGATGAGAATTCCCCGACCCGCAGCACTCGCTGGGAAGCCAATCCATCCCCAAGCTCACACGACGACTTTCACGCCCGGCTCGCTCCTCCGGGTCGGAAATCGACCCCAGGTCGAGCCGGTCGTCATTCTGATCGCCGGCTCAATCGACCGGCGGCCGGCGGGCGCGCTGAAGGCGCGTGTGCGTACTGCTGTAGCAATCAGTCGGCGGTCTGTGATGGGGGCGCGGCGGCATGCCAGATCGTTTGGGCGAATGATCCACGACCGAGGTCGTAGGTACCGGTGTGGTTGACGAGGAAGACTCTGCCGTGCGGCGCCCGAAACACGAATGTTCCGGGCGTTGGTTGTCGGCGTCGCCACAGTCCGTGGGTGATCACGTTGTGTTCCCGTCGTCCGGCCGGGCCGAGTTTGGATTCTGCTGTCTGGGCAGGGATCCCTGGTGTGAAGGGGATGCTGTGATCAAGATCAACACGGCGTCCGACGGAGCCGGAGAACGGGAAGACGCTGCCGGGATACTTCAGATACATCCGCTCGCGCATGGCCTTGGGGATCTCGTGCGAGTCGACCGGCGCCAGATCGGCCGCGAGGTCGATCACGGGCTTGACCGTGACGTCGCAACACCGCAGCCAGTCGGCGACAAGGCTGGACACCATCGGGCCGACGTCTTCGACCCGCGCGACGCCGAGACCGTTCTCCAACGTCTCCCGTGCGATGTGCACGTACAGCGTCGCCTTCGGCCGGAGCTTCACCGGGTCGATCTGACCGATCGCCTTGATCGCCAACTCGGCAAGACGACGATCCTGATCAATGCGCGGGAATCTGGACGGGCCGACCGGAACCTCATCGCCGGTGTCGTCGAAGTCGTCGGGCTCCGGCTCCGGCTCGTCCTGGGCGACATCGGTCCCGGCGCCAGCGGCGGTCGACGGCTTCGGCAGCAGTGAGTCGTCGTCGGTATCGAGGTCGGGATCGAACAGGGTTGGTGCGGTGTCCTCGGCGAGCAGCCGGAGATGTTCCAACGGGCGGGTCATGATGTCGAGGGCCTCGGCATGCCGCTCGCCCTTGGAACCGGTATGCCCGCGCCGGGCAAGGATGTCGGCGACCCGGTCGGCCTGCGCATACAGCCGGATCGCTACCGGTGCAGGAAGTCGTCCGTAGAGAGTCTTGATGCCGTGATCGTTGCTCTGCCCGAGGTAGAGGCCGATCTCCTTCTTGGCTTCTTCGGCGAGACGCTTGTAATTGTCGGCGTCGACCTCGATGATCTTGGCCTCGAGATGCTTCATCCACCGGCCGAAGGACCAGCGTCCGATCAGGTCAGCGATCGACGCGTCCACCGCGAGCGCCTGTTCGGGAGTCAGATGGCGGGTCTGCCGGGCGACGGTCTGACAGTCGCGGCCGTCGACCTCGTAACGGGTCAGCCGTGCCCAGAGGCGGGGAAGTCTGTAGCGCAGGTCCAGGCCGTCGGCGATCATCAGCTCACCACTGCCGGTCGACTTGCCCACGGAGGCGGCGAACTCGGTGACGGCGAACCGTGCGATCTCCGGAGTGCCGTCGCCACCGGGCCGGATCGGGCGATCACCACCGGGAACCCCAAGCTGATAGGGATCGATGCTGTCGGCGGGGCAGCGGTCGGCCCAGATCGCGGCCAAGATCAGATTGCTGTTGATCCCGGCGCGCTCCAACCAACGGAACGAATTCACTTGATCCAGCAGCTCGGCGTCACCCAACGTCGACGGGTCGAGCCCGTCCGACGTCAGGCTGTGCCGCATCAGCCCGCTGCCATCGATCATGTCTACGACCCTAGACGTGACCTCTGACAATCCTGCTTGCCCGAAAAGCCCTTCCACAGTTGGTGATCCGAGACTCAGGAGGCCGGCCGTCCAGCGACCGACCACGAGCGTTGATCATGGTCGATGTGGCTCCGAACCCAAGGTGTCGAACAACAGGTTGAGGCCCTCGCTCATCGTCGGATGGCTGAGTGCCGCGTCCCGGATCGTCTGATAGGGCAACCTGCCGATCATTGCCAACTGCACCGTGCCGATCACCTCGCCCGCGTCGTGACCGAGCAGCGAAGCGCCGAGGATCTCGTCGGTGTCGGCATCCACCACGGCCTTCCAGGTGCCGGTCTTGTCGTGCAGTGTTTTGGCTCGCGGAATCGCCGCTACTCCGATCTTCGCGACTCTGAAGTTGCGGCCGGCCGCACGGGCTTGCGTCTCGGTCAGGCCGACCCGAGCCAACTCCGGCGTGATGAACACCGTGTACGGGATCAGTCGGCCTTCAGTGGAGACGTCTTGACCGGTCAGATTGGCGCGCAGGATCCGGAAGTCGTTCCAGGACGCATGAGTGAATTGCGGCCCACCGGCCACGTCACCGGCCGCCCAGACATGCTCGGCCGTGGTGCGTAGATGATCATCGACCGACACGAAGCCGCGATCGGTCACGGTGACTCCGGTGGCGTCCAGCTCGAGCTCCGTGGTCACCGGCACCCGACCGGTGGCGACCAGGAGTTCATCGCCGTCCAGCACCGAGCCGTCGACAAGAGTGAGGAGGACCGAACCATGATCGGACTCGCGTCGGACCGACGTTGCGCGGGCAGCGGTCCGCACCTCGACACCTTGGCGGGTGAGGATCTCGGTGATCTCGGCAGCGATGTCGGGATCCTCCTGGGGCAGCAGCTGATCGGGGCCCTGGACCAACGTCACCCGGGAACCGAAGAGGGCGAACATCGACGCGAACTCGCACCCGATGTAGCCGCCGCCGAGGATCAGCAGCCGCTCCGGCAGCCGCTCCAACCGCAGGATGCTCTCCGAGGTCCAGATCTCGGTGTCCTCGATGCCCGGCAGCGGCGGCAGGGCCGGTGTCGTGCCGGTGTTGATCACCACGTCGCGCCCCCGGATGCGGCGGGTGGATCCGTCCTCGGCAGCCACCTCGACGGTCCGCGGACCGACGAACCGGGCCGTGCCCAGGATGAAATCCATCCCGGAGTCGGCGAACAGCTGCCGATGAGCCTGCACCATGCCGCCGACCACCGACTCCTTGTGTCGGCGCAGCGCGGCCAACACCACCCGTGGTTCGCCGCCGAGCTCGATCCCCATCAGGTCGGCGTGCCGCGCGTCGGTCAGCGTCCGGGCCGACCCGACCAAGGACTTCGTCGGGATGCAGGCGACATTGATGCAGGTGCCGCCGATCTTGTCCCGTTCGACCATGGCCACCGACCAGCCCGCTGCGGCGCGGTCCATGGCCAGCGACTTGCCCGCCTTGCCACCGCCGACCACCAGCAGATCCACCTCATCGGGGTCGCGTCGTACCATGATCATCCTCCGGTCCGCCGAATGTTCGACCACGGTAGCCAACCGCCGTAGGCTGCGGCTATGGCAACGCTCGAGGATGTGCGGAGGATCGCGATGAGCCTGCCGGAGACCAGCGAGAAGGTCTCCTGGGGTTCGGTGATGTGGCGGGTGAAGGACCGCGGCTTCGTCTGGGAACGCCCCCTGGGCAAGCGCGACCGCGAGGCACTCGGGGCCGCGGCGCCGGACGGTGAGATCCTCGGCGTCCGGGTCGCCGACGACGGCGAGAAGGAGGCCCTGCTGCAGAGCGAGCCGGACAAGTTCTTCACCATTCCGCACTTCGACGGCTATCCCGCGGTGCTGCTGCGGTTGTCGACGATCGGGGCCGAGGAGTCGACCGAGGTCATCACCGACGCCTGGTTGGATCGTGCCCCGAAACGGGTGGCGGCGGCATTCCTCGAACAACGCGAGAGTTGAGCGAAGGTGTGACACGCTGAGACCCGCTGTCGTCCGCGGCCATGACTCGGCCAGGACCTCGTCGACACGTCGAGAAGGGGATCAGCCATGACCGAGCCAACCTCCGGTGACGGCACACAGCGTCGCGTCGCGGTGATCTACAACCCGATCAAGATCGGCGACGGACTGCGGGAGATGATCAACACCCGGGCCGCCGACAGCGGCTGGGCCGAACCGCTCTGGCTGGAGACCACCGAGGACGACCCGGGCCGCCGGATGGCAGCCGATGCCAGGGCTGCCGACGTCGACCTGGTCATCGCGGCCGGCGGCGACGGCACGGTCCGGGCTGCGGTCGGTGGACTGGCCGATTCCGGGATCCCGCTCGGCGTCGTACCCGAGGGAACCGGCAATCTGCTGGCTCGTAACCTCGGCATTCCGCTGCAGGAACAGGCCGCGATCGAGGTCGCCTTCGAGGGCACCGAACGCAGCCTCGACGTCGTCGCGATCACCACCGACGACGCACCCGAGACCGACAGGTTCGCCGTGATGGCCGGCATCGGCCTGGATGCGGCGATCATGAGCAACACCGACAGCAACCTGAAGGACAAGGTCGGCTCGCTGGCCTACGTCGTCGCGGCCACCCAACAGCTCCAACGGCGGCCGCGCCAGATGCGGGTGACGGTCGATGATCACCCGGCGCTGGAACGGAAAGCGAAGATCTGCCTGGTCGGCAACGTCGGTGCCATCCAAGGCGACGTCGAGCTGATCTCCGGTGCCGAACCGGACGACGGTCTGCTGGACGTCCTGGTGGCCAGTCCGAAACGGATCCGGCACTGGATCGCGCTGGCCAGCAGATTGATCACCGGCAAGCAGCGGGCCGAGGACCGCATCGATCAGCTGACCGGTCGCCGAGTGGTCGTCGAACTGACCGAGCCCGACGAATACCAGTTGGACGGCGACACCATCGGGTCCTGCCGTCGCCTGGTGGCCGAGATCGAGCCGGGAGCCCTGATGATCCGGGTCCCGGAGCCCAGTGGGACGACTACTTCAGGTACTGCTTGAGACCGCTGGTGTCGCCGCGGGCGATCTGGCCGAACATGTCCTTGGCCTCCTTGTCGTCCCACAGCACCGACGACCCGGCAGAGGTGGACGCGTCCGGGTTCGAGATCGGCACCGTCAGGGTCAGGCCGCCGCTGCTGGACACCTTGCCCATCGCCAGGCCCATCCGCAGCATCGCGAACATCGACGTGTTCTCGCCGACCGCCAGCGAATCGGTGCCGGCGTTGGCCAGCTTCCAGTAGCGGACCGGATTCAGCACGCTGGCCGGCGATGCCGCCTTGCTCGCCATCGCGCTGACCATCTGACGCTGCCGCTTCACCCGGCCCAGGTCGCCCTCGGCGTCGGCCTTGCGCATCCGGACGTAGCCGAGCGCGTTCTTGCCCTCGAGGTTCTGGCAGCCGGCCTTCAGGTTGATGTGGCTGTCCTTGTCCTTGATCGGCTTCTTCAGGCAGACCTCGACGCCGCCGATCGCGTCGATCACATTGACGAACCCGGCGAAGCCGACCTCGACGTACTCGTCGATCCGCAGCCCGGTGTTCTGCTCCACGGTCTTGGTCAGCAGCTTCGGGCCGCCGAAGGAGTAGGCGGCGTTCAGCTTGTTCGATCCGTGCCCGGGGATCTCCAGGAACGAGTCCCGGGGGAGCGAGATCAATGCCGGCTCGCCGCCCGGCGGGACATACAGGATCATCATCGTGTCGGTCCGCCCGCCCGCCGACGACCCGGTGCCGAGCTTCTTCTTCTCAGCCTTGGTCAGCCCGGACCGGGAGTCGCTGCCGACCAGCAGGTAGGTCGTCCCGGGCTGGTCGTCCGGCCGGTCGCCGCTCGGCTCGTAGGCGACCCGGTCGACGTGGCTCCAGGCATAGATCGGCACCGCGATCAGCCAGACGATGAGGGCCAGCACCAGGATGCCGACGACCGCGAGCACCTTGCGGCCCGGCCGCTTGGGTGGCCGCGGCTTGACCGGGCGCGCTGCCGCCGGCGGTGACTGCGGCGGCTGTCCGGAGCCACCCTGCTGGTCGCCCCAATCCGGTTGATCCGATCGGCGCCGCTGGTCGGGAGCGCCCTGCTGGTCCGCCCAGCTCTGCCGCGGCGGCTGCTGTGGACGGTCGGGCCGGCCGCCCGCAGGCGGGACGTCGCTGGCCGGCAGCACCCGGGTAGGCTCCGGCTCCGGCTCGGATCCAGGCTTCTTGTCGCGCTGATAGAGCCAGTCGAGGTCGTCGTCGTGACCGGGTGCCATGAGCCCCAACGTACCGGCGGATCCTGAACAGAGCGTGATGGCCCGATAAGCGCGTCGCCGATGATCATCGGCGACCAATCGGTGTTGTCCGGCGTGGCGGACGCGCCGAGTACGCCTCCGGTCGCGATACTGGGAGCCATCCGGATGCAGGCCGACCGAGCGGGTCTGCGTACGGATACCTTCCCCAGAACACGGCGCCGGACAACTCGAACATCCACCCAGCTGCGCAGCCTCCGCTGCCGGTCGGTGCTGTTCGCCGACTCCGGGCGTCCGATACGAAAGGCCCGCCGGTGACCTCAGCCACGCTGCCGCCCCGCCGAGACCCCTCGACCACCGACCCTGAACGTTCGCCAGCGGTTTCGGTACAGCGGCGCAGCGAGACGATCAAGCTGAGACGGGGCCTGACCTTTCTGTTCATGACGCTGGTGCTGCCCGGGTCCGCCCAGATGGCCGCCGGCAACAAACGGGTCGGCCGGATCGCGCTGCGCACCTGGGCGGTGCTGGTCGGACTGGTGCTGGTGTCGGCCCTGTTGGCGCTGATCTGGCGGGGCGCGTTCATCACCCTGTTCTCCAGTTCGGTGCCGCTGCGGATGCTGCAGGGCGTGCTGGTGCTGGTCGGGATCTGTTGGGCGTTGCTGATGATCGACGCCTGGCGGATCAGTCGGCCGCCCGAGTTGGCCCGCAACCACCGGCTCGGATTCGCGATGCTCAGTACGGCACTGGTCTTCCTGGTCACCGGCGCGATGTTCGCCAGCGCGTCGATCGTGTCGTCCCAACGCGACTTCATGGCCTCGGTGTTCGCCGGCGGCGGCGACAGTGCGGTCAAGGCCGGTCGCATCAACGTCTTGTTGCTCGGCGGCGACGCCGGCAAGGACCGGGTCGGGCTGCGGCCGGACAGCATGACGGTCGCCAGCATCGACGTCGAGTCCGGTCGCACGGTGCTGTTCAGCCTGCCGCGGAACATGGAGGACGTTCCGTTCCCGGATTCCTCGCCGTTGCACAAGAAATTCCCCGACGGCTACGGCTGTGCCGATCACACCTGCATGCTGAACGCGGTCTACACCTACGCCATGCAGCACAAGGACCTCTATCCCGGAGTGCGCAATCCGGGCGCCCAGGCCACCAAGGAAGCCGCCGAAGGTGCGACCGGACTGAAGATCAACTACTACGCGATGGTCGACCTGAAGGGCTTCCAGAAGTTGATCGACGCCGTCGGCGGCGTGACGCTGACCGTCAACTCGCGGCTGCCGATCGGCGGCCAGACGCCGGGGGAGAAGGTCAAGCACTACATCGAACCGGGCAAGCAGCACATGGACGGCTACCACGCGCTGTGGTACGCCCGGTCCCGGCACGCCGACTCCGACTACGCCCGGATGGCCCGCCAGAAGTGCGTGATGAACGCAATGCTCAACCAGCTCGATCCGGTGACGGTGTTGACCAAGTTCAACAACATCGCCAAGGCGGGCAAGCAGGTGATGGAGACCGATGTGCCGCCGTCGGAGATCAACCGACTGATCGAGCTGGCGCAGCAGGCCAAGAAGACCAAGATCGCCAGCGTCTCCTTCGTACCCCCGCTGGTCTATCCGGGCAGCCCGGATTTCGCGGCGATGCACCGGATCACCGCTGAGTCGGTCGACAAGGCGACCGATGAGGGCGCGGCGAAGGCCAAGGCCGAGAAGCAAGCCAAGAAGAAGGCAGCGCAGGAAGCCAAGGAGCGGGCCAAGCAACAAGGGCAAGAGGGACAACAGCAAGAGGGGCAACAGCAGAAGGGCGATTCCTCGGGCACCGACACGACTGACGCTCCGAAGTCCACCGACGCGCAGCCCACCGACAGCGGTGCGAGCTCGCCGGCGTCCAAGAAGGACGCGCCCAAGAAGGAAGCAGGGGCGGAACTGGACTCGGTCTGCTCGGCCTGATGATCGTGATCCCGGACGCCTGACACAATGGCGCCCGTGCTCATCGACTATCCGGGTGTCTCGGTCGTGATGCCGATCCTGAACGAGGAACGTCATCTCGCCGCCGCCGTCCGCCGCATCCTTGATCAGGAATACTCCGGTGACCTGCAGGTGATCATGGCGGTCGGGCCGAGCCATGATCGGACCGAGGCGATCGCCGCGGAGCTGGCGGCGGCCGATGATCGCTTGCAGGTGGTCCGCAACCCGACGGGCCGGACGCCCAGCGGGCTCAACCTGGCGATCGCCGCCGCCGAGCACGACATCGTGGTCCGGGTGGACGGGCACGGCGAGCTGACCGCCGGCTACATCAAGCGGGCCGTCGAACTGCTCGACGAGACCGGAGCGGCCAATGTCGGCGGCGTGATGGATGCCCAGGGCCGGACCCCGCTGGAGGAGGCGGTCGCCTACGCCTACACCTCGCGACTGGGGCTCGGTGGCTCGAAGTTCCATCTGGAGGACTCGCCGGCCGGACCGGCCGACACGGTCTATCTCGGTGTGTTCCGCAAGCAGGCGCTGCTGGCCGTCGGCGGCTTCGACGAGAGCATGCACCGGGCCCAGGACTGGGAGCTGAACTATCAGCTCCGCAAAGCCGGCGAGTTGATCTGGTTCTCGCCCGACCTGAAGGTCACCTATCGGCCCCGGTCCAGTTACCGCGCGCTGGCCGCACAGTATCTGCAGACCGGCCGGTGGCGCCGCGAGGTGGTCCGCCGGCACCCGGACACCGCCGGGCTGCGCTATCTCGCACCGCCGCTCACCGTGCTCGGTATCGGCGTCGGAACGGCCGGTGGCGTGGTCGGGCTGCTGACCGATAAGTTGATCTTGAAGCTCGGCTGGCTGGCGCCGCTCGGGTACGCGTTGTTGATCATGGTCGGGACGCTGGCCGCGCGCGATCTCAGCCCGCAGGCCAGGTTGCGGTTGCCGCTGGTGTTGGCCGTGATGCATCTGACCTGGGGAACGGGATTCCTGCTCGGGTTGGATCATCGTCCGGCCTCGAGTCGCGGCGGCCCGGACATGACGTCCTGACACGTTCCGCACAGCAGGCGGACAGCAGCGCTGCCTACCTTCGGTGTCCATCGCCAGGCAACCGAAGGAGATGATCATGCCGATCCCGGATCGTACGGAACGCAGCTATCAGGGCAGACGACTGCCGCGCCAGGACGAGGAACTCGTCGACCAGGGGCTGAGCTTCGACGTCGGCACCCTGCTCAACCGGCGCCGTGTGCTGGCGCTCTTCGGCACCGGCGCCGCCGTCGCCGGTTTGGCCGCCTGCGGTGCCTCCGACGGAGCGGTCGCCGACGCCGCCACCAACGGATCGTCGACGATGACCGAGATCCCGGACGAGACCGCCGGGCCGTATCCCGGTGACGGCTCCAACGGGCCGGACGTGCTGGAGGAGAGCGGCATCGTCCGCAGTGACATCCGCTCCAGCTTCGGGACCGGTAGTGCCACCGCCGAGGGCGTGCCGATGACGCTGCAGTTGACCATCCTCGACATGACGTCACAGGACGCCCCGTTCGAGGGGGTCGCGGTCTACGTCTGGCACTGCGATCGGGACGGCCAGTATTCGATGTATGCCGACAACCTCACCGAGGAGAACTATCTGCGCGGCGTCCAGCTCGCCGACGCCGACGGCAGGGTGACCTTCACCAGCATCTTCCCGGCCTGCTATTCGGGTCGCTGGCCGCACATCCACTTCGAGGTCTACCCGGACGCCGACAGCATCACCGACGCCGGCAAGGCGATCGCAACTTCCCAGGTCGCGCTGCCGCAGAAGGCCTGCGATCGGGTCTACGCCGAAGCCGGCTACGAACAGTCGGTGACCAACCTGAAGCAGGTCTCGCTGGACAACGACAACGTGTTCGGTGACGACGGCGGTCAGCATCAACTCGGCAAGGTCACCGGCAGTATCAAGAAGGGGCTGAAGGTCACCCTCGACGTACCGGTGGACACCAGCACCGAACCGACCGGCGGCGACGCACCCGGCGGTGCTGGACAACCGCCGAGCGGCGCTGCCCCGAGCGGCGCGCCGACTGCCGACGCGACCCGTTGACCCCGCCGGAGACACAGCACCGGCCGTTCGGGCTGTCGATCAGTCAGACGGTCGGCGGCGCTCTTGCCGCCATGGTGGCCGCCGCCCTCGGTACCCGGCTCGGGGTGAGCGGCACCGTCGTGGGTGCGGCGCTGGTCAGTGCCGCCACCGCCGTCCTCGGCGCGATCTTCACCAGCTCGATCCGGCGTACGACGCCGGGCCGTGCATCGCAAGGATCGTCCGGGCAGGCATCCGGACGGTTCCCGGTCCAGCACGCGCCGGCCCAGCACGTACGCCGGTCGGTGTTCGTGGTCGTCCTGATCGGCGTGGTCGGCCTGATGCTCGCTCTCGGCGGTGTGCTCGGCCTGCAGCTGGCCGAGAATCTCGCGCCCTATACCGATGCCTCGGTCCTGAAGCGGTATCTGCGGCGACTGATCAGCTGGGTCGCAGGTCGGATCTGATGATCATGGAGCCAGCGAAACCTCGAGTGAGTAGTGCGAGGCGCGGTAGACGTGTTGACCGATCTCGACCAGCCGGCCGGTGTCGTCGTAGACCACCCGCAGTGCGGTCAGGCAAGCGGCCGGCTGCGGTTCGTCGAGCAGGTCGGCCTCGTCGGGCGTCATCAATCGGGCGCCGACGGTCTGGTGGGCGACCTTCAGGTTGATCCCGCGGGACCGCAGCGCGGCGTACAGGCCGGTGGTCCGTAGATCGGCCTCGGTGAGGCCGATGGTGGCCGGCAGATGATTGGTCAGGATCGCCAGCGGTACGCCGTCGGCTATCCGCAGCCGCCGGACCCGGAGGTATTCGGCGGACTCGTCGAGCTCGCCGGATGACTCCAGCAGGGGAGTCAGGATCTCGTCGTCGGCCGGGCCGACCTCGAAGCTCAACAGCCGGGTCTGCGGTCGGCGGCCGGATCGTTCCAGATCGTCGTACAGGCTGGACAATCGGGTCTCCCGGTTGATCCGGGCACTGAGCACCTGGGTGCCGACCCCGCGTTTGCGGACCACCAGCCCTTTGCGGGCCAGCTCGCCGATCGCCTGCCGGGCGGTCGGCCGCGCCAACCCGAGCCGGGTCGTCATCGCCAACTCGTTCTCCAGCCGGTCACCGGGCAGCAGTTCGCCGGACAGGATGGCGGCCTCGATCGTCTGCGCGAGCTGGTGATACAACGGCACCGGGCTGGACCGGTCCAAGGCGATCTCGAGCTGCTTGGGTGCAGCGTCGGCGGAGTCGACCATGCCGTCACCCTAACGTCGCCGAGGCGCTTTGACTATTTGTCTGGACAAAGCTTGACCAACCCTCCGGTGGGCTGATTGGCTGTCGGTCATGGAATCGCAGCCGCCGCTGGACGTGCTCACCTTCGGCCGCGCGGGGGTGGACATCTACCCCGACCAGATCGGTGTCGGACTGGAGGACGTCACCTCGTTCGGGAAGTATCTCGGTGGCACCACAGCCAACGTCGCGGTGGCTGCTGCTCGGCTGGGTAGCCGGTCAGCGATCATCACCGGAGTCGGCGACGACCCGTTCGGGCGCTACGTACGGCGCGAGTTCGGTCGACTCGGGGTCAGCGACCGACACATCGTCACCAACCACGAGTACGCGACGCCGGTCACCTTCTGTGAGATCTTCCCGCCCGACGACTTTCCGCTGTGGTTCTACCGCAAGCCGACCGCCCCCGACCTGCAGGTCCGACCCGACGACATCGACTTCGACGCCGTCCGGGCCACCAATCTGATGTGGATGTCGGTCACCGGACTCAGCGAGGAGCCCAGCCGGGCATCGCACTTCGCGGTACTCCAGGCCCGGGCCCGCAAGAGCTTCACGGTGATCGATCTGGACTATCGCCCGATGTTCTGGGACACGCCCGAGGCGGCCCGGGAGCAGATCGCCGCGGTGCTGCCGCAGGTCACGGTGGCCGTCGGCAACCGGGAGGAGTGTGAGGTCGCGGTCGGCGAGACCGACCCGGAGAAGGCCGCGGACGCGCTGCTGGACGCCGGGGTCGAGTTGGCGATCGTCAAACAGGGACCGAAGGGCGTGCTGGCCAAGACCCGGACCGAACGGGTGGTGTCGCCGCCGATCATGATCAAACCGGTCAACGGACTCGGGGCCGGCGACGGCTTCGGTGGCTCGCTGGCCCACGGACTGCTGGCCGGCTGGCCGCTGGCCAAGGTCCTCGAACGGGCCAACGCCGCCGGCGCGATCGTCGCCTCCCGGCTGGAATGCTCGACCGCGATGCCGACCGCGACCGAGATCGACACCCTGCTCGGTGGTGGCAACCCGAACGAGGGCCGCAACGACCCGGCAGTGCAGACTCCCGTACAGAGTCGATCATGATCGACACCACCGCGCTGACCGAGCTGCGGATCTCCGACCCCGGCAGGATCGGCCGCCTGCTGGCCGCGCGGACCAGCCCCGGCCTGCCGGCCGACGGCCGGCTGATGATCATCGCCTGTGACCATCCGGCGCGCGGATCGCTGTCGGCTCTCGGGCGTCCGACCGCGATGGCCGATCGCGGTGACCTGCTGGACCGGCTGGTCACCGCGCTGTCCCGGCCCGGAGTCGACGGCCTACTGGCCACGTCCGACATCATCGAGGACCTGCTGCTGCTCGGCGCCCTGGATGACAAGATCATCTTCGGCTCGATGAACCGGGGTGGACTGGCCGGTGCCAGCTTCGAAGCCGACGACCGGATGACCGGCTACGACGTCCGCGGAGTGCTGGAGGCCGGCCTGGACGGCGGCAAGATGCTGCTCCGGATCGTGCTCGACGACCCCGGTACGGTGTCCACCCTGCAGTCCTGCGCCGAGGCCGTGACCGAGCTCAACCGCAGCCGTCGGATCGCGGTCCTCGAACCGTTCCTGACCCGGCGCACGGATCAGAAGTTGACCAACGATCTGACCCCGGAGGCAGTGATCCGATCGGTCGCGATCGCCCAGGGGCTCGGCGCCTCCAGTGCCTACACCTGGCTCAAACTGCCGGTGGTCGACCGGATGGCCGAGGTGGCCGCGGCAACCACACTGCCGACCCTGCTGCTGGGCGGCGACCCGGTCGGGGATGCCGAGCAGACCTACGCCCAATGGCGGGACGCACTGGCGCTGCCGTCGATCCGCGGCCTGGTCGTCGGACGCAGCCTGCTGTATCCGCGGGACGACGATGTGACCGCCGCGGTGGACACCGCGGCGTCGATGGTGCATCAGCTGACATCCGTTGCACAGAAGGGGATTCCGGCATGAGCTACGACGTGGAGATCACTCCGGAATCGGCCGGCTGGGGGTTCTCCAGCCTGCGCACCTTCGCCCTCGACCCGGGCGGCCGCCGGGAGCTGCGGACCGGTGCGGAGGAGATGATCCTGATTCCGCTGGCCGGTTCGGCCTCGGTGACCTCCGGTGCCGAGACCTTCCAGCTCGCCGGTCGGGAATCGGTCTTCGCCGGGCCCAGCGACTTCGGCTACCTGCCTGTCGATTCGACCGCCGAGGTGGTCTCCGAGCGGGGTGGCCGCTTCGCGCTCTGCGGGGCGCGGACCGACGTCCGGCTGCCGTTCCGTTACGGTGCGGCGACCGACGTACCGGTGGAGTTGCGGGGCGCCGGACAGTCCAGCCGGATGGTCCGTAATTTCGGCACCGTCGGCGTCTTCGAGACCGGCAAACTGATCGCCTGCGAGGTGATCACTCCGGACGGCAACTGGTCCTCCTATCCGGCGCACAAGCACGATCAGGCCGGTCCGCAGGAGTCCGAACTGGAGGAGATCTACTACTTCGAGATCGACGCCGGACCGGGCGGCGAACCGGGCTTCGGCTACATGCGGACCACCGCTTCCGACGATCGTCCGATCGACGTACTGCAGGAGGTCCGGGACCGCGACGTCGTGCTCGTCCCGTACGGCTGGCACGGCCCCTGCGTCGCCGCGCCGGGCTTCGAGATGTACTACCTGAACGTGATGGCCGGCCCGGCCGACGAACGGGCCTGGCTGATCTCCGACCATCCCGATCACGCCTTCGTCCGGGCGACCTGGGCCGACCAGCAGATCGACCCCAGACTCACCCAGCGTGTCGACCGACCGGGAGCGACTTCCGCATGACCGACCAGAGGAGAGCGACACCGATGTCCGACCAGCATGTGCGGCTGACGGTTGCCCAAGCGACCATTCGATTCCTGGCCGCCCAGTACACCGAACGCGACGGCGTCGAGCAGCGGCTGTTTCCCGGCACGCTCGGCATCTTCGGTCACGGCAATGTCGCCGGGTTGGGCCAGGCGCTGTTGCAGACCGAGGTGGAGCATCCGACAGCCGACGATCCTGACGCGATGCCGTACATCCTGTCCCGCAACGAACAGGGTGCGGTGCACACCGCCGTCGCGTTCGCCCGGGCCAGGAATCGCACCCAGACCTACGCCGTCACCACCAGCATCGGACCGGGCGCGACCAACATGGTGACCGGTGCCGCGTTGGCCACCGTGAATCGGATCCCGGTGCTGTTGCTGCCGGCCGACGGCTTCGCCGACCGGGCGGCCGCACCGCTGCTGCAGGAGCTGGAGCGCCCGGAGGCCGGCGACATCTCGGTCAACGACGCGTTCCGGCCGGTGTCGCGCTACTTCGACCGGGTGCAGCGGCCGGAACAGTTGCCGTCGGCCCTGCTGCAGGCGATGCGGGTGCTGACCGATGTCGCCGAGACCGGCGCGGTGACGGTGTGCTTCCCCCAGGACGTCCAGGCTCAGGCCTATGACTGGCCGGAAGCACTGTTCGCCAAGCGGGTCTGGCATCTGGCCAGGCCGCAGGCCGAACCGGGCCTGCTGGCCCAGGCAGCCGAGTTGATCAAGGCCGCCGACCGTCCGTTGATCGTCGCCGGCGGCGGCGTGCACTACAGCCAGGCCGAGGAGGCACTGCAGGCCTTCGCCGAGCAGACCGGCATCCCGGTCGGGCTGACCCAGGCCGGCAAGGGCGATCTCGTCGATGATCATCCGCAGTGCCTCGGTGCGATCGGCTCCACCGGCAGCACCGCATCCAACGCCATCGCCCGCAACGCCGATCTGGTGATCGGCATCGGCACCCGCTACTCCGACTTCACCACCGCCAGCCGGACGGCCTTCGGCCATCCCGACGTCCGGTTCGTCAATCTCAACGTCGCCGGCCTGGACTCGATCAAGCAGGCCGGGCTGCCGGTGCTCGGCGACGCCCGGGATTCCCTGCTGGCGTTGGCCGCGCTGCTGAAGGGCCACCGGGTGGCAGCCGACTACACAGCCGAGATCGCCGACCTGAAGGCCGAATGGGACGCCATCGTCGACGAGGTCTGCCATCCGGCGACCCCGGTCACCGGCGAAGGCGGCCGACTCAGCCAGAACGAGGTGATCGGGATGGTCAACACCCATTCCGGTCCGCGTGATGTCGTGGTCTGCGCCGCCGGATCGATGCCCGGCGACCTGCACAAGCTGTGGCGGACCCGGGACAAGGGCGGCTACCACGTCGAATACGGCTACTCCTGCATGGGCTACGAGATCGCCGGCGGACTTGGGATCCGACTCGCCGATGAGAGCAGGGACGTGTTCGTGATGGTCGGCGACGGCTCGTACCTGATGCTGGCCAGCGAACTGGTCACCGCGGTCCAGGAGGGCGTCAAGATCATCTGCGTGCTGGTGCAGAACCACGGGTTCGCCTCGATCGGCGCGCTCAGCGAGTCGCTCGGCTCGCAACGGTTCGGCACCCGCTACCGACGGCGGACCGGCTCCGGGCAATTGGACGGAGACTTCCTGCCCGTCGATCTGGCCGCCAATGCCGCCAGCCTCGGCGCCGAGGTGATCAAGACCAGGACCACCGAGGAGTTCGTCGCCGCGATCGGCGCTGCCAAGGCCGCCGAGCACAGCGTCGTGATCCACGTCGAGACCGATCCGTTCATCGACGCGCCCGATTCCCGTTCCTGGTGGGATGTCCCGGTCAGCGAGGTGTCGACGCTGGACTCGACCCGGCAGGCCCGTAAGACCTACTCCGAACACAAACCCGATCAGCGGATCCATCTCGATCCGATCAACCCGAAGGGACAGTAGTGATCACTATCGGCTCCGCCCCGGACTCCTGGGGTGTCTGGTTCGCCGACGATCCGGCGCAGGTCGGCCCGGACCGCTTCCTCGACGAGGTGGCGGCGGCGGGCTACACCTGGATCGAGCTCGGACCGGTCGGCTACCTGCCGACCGAACCCCAGGTGCTGCAGGACAAACTCGACGCGCACGGGTTGAAGGTGTCGGCCGGTACGGTCTTCGAACACCTGCATCAGGAGGATTCCTGGGACGACGTCTGGGGTCAGGTCGGTGCCGTCGGTGCGCTGACCCAGGCGGTCGGCGGCGAACACATCGTCGTCATCCCCGACGTCTGGCGTGATCACAAGACCGGTGAGCCGAAGGAGCCGCGGGAGCTGACCACCGAGCAGTGGAAGCGGATGACCGACGGGATGAACGAACTCGGTCGACGCATCCTCGACGAGTACGGCCTGAAGGTCCAGTTCCACAGCCACGCCGACAGCCACGTCGGCTACCAGTCCGACATCGAACGCTTCCTGGACGCCACCGACCCGGCATACGTGAACCTCTGCCTGGACACCGGACACGTCTCCTACTACGGCGGCGACAACCTCGACCTGATCACCCGTTACCCCGAACGGATCGGCTACCTGCACCTCAAGCAGGTCGATCCGGCGATCCGGGACAAGGTGCTGGCCGAGGACCTGTCCTTCCCCGAAGCGGTCAAACTCGGCGTGATGATCGAGCCGCCGGCCGGCGAGCCGGCGCTGGAGCCGATCCTGGACGCCGTCGGCGGATTCGACCGGCCGATCTACGGCATCGTCGAGCAGGACCTGTATCCCTGCGCGCCCGAGGTGCCGTTGCCGATCGCCGAACGCACCTTCACCTATCTCCGGAGCTGCATCAAGGGTCCTGAGCCGGTCGAAGGACCGCAATCGTGACGACCACAACTGAACCGCTGCGGATCGCCGTCCTCGGCGTCGGCAAGATGGGTGGCTTCCACACCGAGCTGCTGAGCAGCCGGATCCACGGTGCGCGGGTCACGGTGATCAACGACTTCGACGCCGACCGGGCGGCCGCGATCGCCGACACCGTCGGGGCCCGGGTCGCAGCGGATCCGTTCGCCGCCATCGCCGCCGACGACGTCGACGCGGTGGTGATCGCCAGCCCCGGACCTGCGCACGAGAAGCAGGTCCTGGCCTGTCTCGAACGGGGCGTCCCGGTGCTGTGTGAGAAACCGCTGACCATCGACGTCGCGACCGCCCGCGCCGTGGTCGAGGCCGAAGCGCGCAGCGGCCGGAAGCTGATCCAGCTCGGCTTCATGCGTCGCTTCGACCCCGAATACGTTGCAGCCAAGGAGTTGATCGACTCCGGCGCCATCGGTCGGCCGTTGCTGCTGCACTGCATCCACCGGAACAAGAACAACGGTGATCATTTCGACTCCGGGATGATGATCCGGGACTCCGTCGTCCACGAGGTCGACGTCGCCCGGTATCTGTTGGACGAGGAGATCGCCTCGGTCCAGGTGCACCGGCCGACGGCGACCGCGGCGGCTCCCGAGGGCGTCTCCGATCCGATGATCGTGATCTTCAGCACCGAGTCGGGTCGGCTGGTGACGGTGGAGATCTTCGTCCGGACCGGGATCGGCTACGAGGTCCGGACCGAGGTGGTCGGCGAGACCGGCAGCACCCTGTTCGGCCTTGATCAACACGGCATCACCAAGACCGTCAGCACCGGCGGCGGTCGCTGGGGCGGTGTGGTGCCGGAGGGTTTCATCGAGCGCTTCGAGAACGCGTACACGATCGAGCTCCAGCGCTGGGTCGACGCGGCCCGGCGCGGCACCATCGACGGTCCGGATGCCTGGGACGGCTACGCCGCGGTCGCCGTCTGTGAGGCCGGTGTCGAGGCCGTCCGCACCGGCGGCGTGGTCGCAGTCGATCTCGGCCCGCGACCGTCATCCACAGTTCAGGAGAGGTAGAGATCATGGCAAGCACGCTGCACCATTGGGCAGGTGGCAAGGAGTTCACGGGCACCAGCGGAAAGTTCGGTGATGTCACCGATCCGGCGACCGGCGCGGTGACCGTTCAGGTGCCGTTCGCCTCCACCGCCGACGCGGATCAGGTGATCACGGCCGCCGCCGAGGCCTTCCCCGGCTGGCGGGACACCTCGCTGACCAAGCGGACCCAGATCATGTTCCGCTTCCGGGAGCTGCTGAACGAGCGCAAGGACGAGGTCGCGCAGTTGATCACCGCCGAACACGGCAAGGTGCTCTCCGACGCGACCGGCGAGGTCACCCGTGGCCTCGAGGTCGTCGAGTTCGCCTGCGGGATGCCGCATCTGCTGAAGGGTGGCTTCACCGAACAGGCCTCGACCGGGGTCGACGTGCACTCGGTCCGGCAGCCGCTCGGTGTGGTCGGCATCATCTCGCCGTTCAACTTCCCGATCATGGTCCCGCTCTGGTTCACCCCGGTCGCGATCGCCGCCGGCAACACGGTCGTGCTGAAGCCGAGCGAGAAGGATCCCAGTGCGGCGCTCTGGATGGCCGAGCTGTGGCAGCAGGCCGGGCTGCCGGACGGCGTCTTCAACGTGCTGAACGGCGACAAGACGGCGGTGGACGCCCTGCTCACCGACCAGCGGGTGGCGTCGATCTCGTTCGTCGGGTCGACCCCGATCGCCCAGTACGTCTACGAGACGGCGACCGCCAACGGCAAGCGGGTGCAGGCGCTGGGTGGTGCGAAGAACCACATGGTGGTGCTGCCGGATGCCGATCTCGATCTTGCCGCCGACCAGGCGGTGAACGCCGGCTACGGATCGGCGGGGGAGCGCTGCATGGCGATCTCCGCCGTGGTCGCGGTCGGCGACATCGCCGACGAATTGGTCGACAAGATCAAGACCCGGACCGAGGCGCTGAAGACCGGCGACGGTCGCCGCGGCTCCGACATGGGCCCGCTGGTCACCGCGCAGGCCAAGGAACGGGTCACCGGTTTCATCGCCGAAGGTGAGCAGGCCGGTGCGACCCTGGTGGTCGACGGCCGGACCGTGTCGCCCGACGCCGACGGGTCCGGCGGCTTCTTCGTCGGGCCGACGCTGTTCGATCACGTCGGCACCGAGATGTCGATCTACACCGCGGAGATCTTCGGGCCGGTGTTGTCGGTGATCCGGGTCGACAGCTATCAGCAGGCGATCGAGTTGATCAACGCCAACCCGTACGGCAACGGCACCGCGATCTTCACCAACGACGGCGGCGCCGCGCGTCGGTTCTCCAACGAGGTGCAGGTGGGCATGATCGGCATCAACGTGCCGATCCCGGTGCCGATGTCCTACTACTCCTTCGGTGGTTGGAAATCCTCGCTGTTCGGGGACACCCACGCTCACGGCACCGAAGGTGTGCACTTCTTCACCCGCGGCAAGGTGATCACCAGTCGTTGGCTCGACCCCAGCCACGGCGGGATCAATCTGGGCTTCCCACAGAACGACTGATGATCAGCGGTCACCGTCCAGCTGTACCCGGAGGGTCAGCGGTGCGGTGGCGAAGCGGCGGACGGCCTGCGCATGCCCGGGCAGGCCGAATCCGTCCAACCGTGCCTGCGCGTCGTCCTCGGGCAGCAGTTCGGCTCGGCCGGTGAGCCAGCGCCGGCCGAGCCGGAGCCGCACCCGCGGGTCGGCACCGATGTTGCAGACATAGCCGGCCCGCCGGCCGTGCTCGGCCACGATCCATACCGTGTCACCCTCCCGGTGGACGCCGACAACCGTCCGGCGCCGGCGGCCGGTACGCCGTCCGGTCGTCTCGATGATCGCGTGGTAGCCGGGGACGCCCAGGTGGGCCAACACCGTGAACGGTGGATTGATCAGATACTTCTGCAGCCGGCGGATGCGCTGCCATTCCTGGTCGATGATGCTGCTCCTTCCGGTCAGGACTGCCCGCAGACCCGAAGCGGCGGTGGCGGATCCTGCGGTGCGGGGGACGTGTCGGTGTCGGGAAACGGCTGCCAGTGCCAGCCCCGACAACGTTACCGACCGGGCGTCGATCGTCAGGTTTCGGGCCAGGGCGAACTCCACCCATCGACCAATCGAACGTCGGCGTGATCGTGTCATCATGCTGCTCATGGCGACCGTCGCGGATGTCCGCCCGCTGGCAATCGGGCTGGAACGCTCCTACGAGGTGTTCGTCCGTGGCCGGCGGAAATTCCGGATCGGCAGCATCGTCTATGTCGCCTTCTCCGCCGACGAGACGATCATGGGGTTCGCGTTTCCGAAGACCGAGCGGGATGCGCTCGTCGACGGTGACCCGGACACCTTCCTGCTGCCTGCCGCATCCGAGATGCGGTTCAACTGGGTCGGCTCCCGACTGGTCCGGCTGGAGCCGACGGAGGCCCGCGAATTCGTGCTCGACGCGTGGCGGATGTGTGTGCCGCAGAAGCTCGCCCGGGCCTATGACGCCGAGCATCCCGACGGGCCGGGCTGACGGTCCGAATCGGGGATCAGCTGTCGACCTGCTCGGTTGCCGCGATCTGATCGCGTCGGTCGGGGTCGGCGCCGACGACGACCACCACCGAGCCGCCGGTCAGTACCGGCGTCAGCAAGGTGTCGACCAGAGTCGTCCAGGGATCGTTCCCGGGGGACGGGATGATCAACCGTCGCTGTTCGGTGGCCGACCCGTCGACGGCGAGCAGCAGGTCGGCCTGGGTGCGTCCGGTGCCCTGATCGTCCCAGGCCCGGTCCTCGGCCGCGGGCCACGGTCCGCCGAAGCTGTCCGGCTGGGCGCGCACCTCGGTGCCGTAGTCGGTGGTTCCGGCCGGCAGGGTGGTGCCGAAGCCGAGGCCGAGCGGATGCAGACTGCAGGCGACGCGTTCGCCGTCGGTCGACGGCTGTTCGGCCAACTCCGGACCGACCACATCGACGGCGGCCTCACCGGTCACGGTGATCGGACAGCCGACCCGCCAGATCGCGGCAGCCCAGACCGAGCTGACCCAGTGCCCGGGAGCGGTCCGGGCCAGATCGAGCCGGACGGGTTGCCCTGGTTCGATCAGGATCTCGTCGGTGAGCAGCCCGGCGGTCTTGTCCACCCAGTTGCCGAACGAACTCGCTGACAGTTCGGTCCGGACGTGGCTGCGTTCGTCGTAGTAGGTGATCAACGGCCGGGCGCCGGCAGAGCGCTGGCGGTCGGCCAGCCGTTGGTTGAAGAGTCGGTTCACCCACGTGATGGTGTCAGACGGCCCGCGTCGCCCGGAAGGCCTCTACGCTTGCCGGCATGCGTTATGTGGTGATTGTCGCCGGCGGCTCCGGCACCCGGCTGTGGCCGTTGTCCCGGCAGGGGACGCCGAAGCAGCTGCTCAACCTGGTGGACGGCAAGACGCTGCTGCGGATCGCGTACGAGCGGATCCGGGGCCTGGTGCCCGACGATCGGATCCTGGTCTGCACCAGGTCGGACTTCCGGGACGCCATGCATGCCGAGATCCCCGAGATCTCCGAGGAGAACATCCTGGGCGAACCGGTAGGTCGGGACACCCTGAACGCCGTCGCCTACCCGGCAGCCGTGCTGGCTGCCCGCGATCCCGATGCGGTGATGGCCTCGGTCACGTCCGACCAGATCATGAATCCGGTCTCGACACTGCGGGCGGCCCTGGAGACCGCCTTCGGTGTCGCGGAGTCCCATGCCGACGCGTTGGTCACCTTCGGTGTCGTACCGACCAGCCCGCACACCGGCTTCGGCTACCTCGAACGCGGGTCGGCGATCGCCGGCCACAGCGACGTCTGCCGGGTCGCCAGCTTCACCGAGAAGCCGGACCGGGCGACCGCCGAGAAGTACCTGGCCTCCGGTCAGTACTGGTGGAACTCGGGCATGTTCGTCTGGCGCTGCGCCACCTTCCTTGATCAACTCCGGCAGCTGCGGCCGGAGGCGTACCAGCTGCTGAGCGCGCTGACCGCGGACCGGTCCCGGGTCGACGAGCTGTACCCGCAACTGCCCAAGATCAGCGTCGACTACGCGGTGATGGAGCCGGTGTCACGCGGCGAGGCCACCGCCCAGGTGCTGGCGGTCCGGCTGCCGATCACCTGGCACGACGTCGGCGGCTTCGAGGCGCTCGGTCTGCAGCTGCCACGGGATGCCGACGGCAACGCGACCACCGGGCAGAGCGTGCTCGTCGACAGCTCCGACAACGTAGTGATCAACAGCGACGAGGACGGCCGGGTGGTCGCCGTCGTCGGGCTGTCCGGAACAGTGATCGTGCAGACCCCGGAGATCACGCTGGTCTGCCCGATCTCCGAAGCCGAACGGATCAAGGAACTGGTCAACGAGGTCACCGGCCGACTCGGCACCTCCTACGCCTGACGCTCTCTGGAGGTTTCAGGGGGTCGGCCAGAGCGGTTGGGCTGCGGTGATCATCTTCGCGATCAGCGCTTGCTCGGGTTCGGTCAGGTCGGTGTTCGCGGTGATCGCGGCGTAGAGCGCGTCCCGGTCCCAGAGCCGGACCACGTCCTCGTACCGTTCCGGGTGGCCGGTGGCGGCCAGCAGGGCGCCGATCACGGACTCCCGTGCGCCGCGCCAGAACAGGTCCTCCTCCCCGGTCCGCAGCAGATCGCGAGCTCGCGCGGGTCGTGATTCTGCGCCGTCGGCGGACGTCGGGTCGATCACCTGATCGGCGACGCCGCGGACGACCGCGACCGGCCGGCCGGTCAGCTTGGACTTGATCAGGTCGGCCGCGGCGGCCAGTTCGTCGACGACCGCGATGCTGGTCACGTGCAGCTGGTTGCCGTAGGAGTCGGTGCGTCCGGCATAGCCGTCCAGCACGCGGACGCCGGCGGAGCCGATCGCGTGATCGGTCTGTCCGAGCCGCCAGACCCGGCCCGCGGTGTCGGAGATCACCACCCCGATCCGGACGCCGAAATGATCACCGATCGCGGTCCGCAGCCGTTCGGCGCTGGCGTCGGAATCGACGGGCAGCAAGAGGATCCGGCCGGCATCGACGTTGGAGTTGTCCACGCCCGCGCCGGCCTGAGTCAGCCCGTGATGGGTCTCCACGATGCCCATCGACTGGCGGCGGGCGACGGTCCGTACGGTCTCGGAGTCGATCACCGCCTGCCGGTCGTCGGCGTCGGCGTACCGATCCTCGGCCTTGCTGACGATCTTGGACGTGACGACCAGGATGTCGCCGTCCAGCAGCTGTTGATGATCGGCGGTCAGTGCGTCGACGATGATCGCAGCAAGATCATCACCGGGGCGGATCTCGCCGATCGACTCCGGGGCGAAGATCGTGATCATTCGCAGGCCAGCTTGACGCCGTGCTGGATGAACTCAGCGGTGGCGGCCGGTTCGCTCATGATCAGATCGGTGCTGCCGGCCGCTAGTCCGGCCTCGGTCAGCCGGGGCACTGCGGCGGCGTCGGCGTTGTCCACGATCCAGGCGTCCAGCACGCCGCCGTCGCGGCGCGACCCGTAGTGCCTGCCGACCGACTCGGCGTCGGTCTGCACGCCGATCGCCGGCAACAACCGGTGCGCCATCCCCAGCACCGGCGCGCCGCCGATGATTCCGGAGAAGCCGATCACCGGGGCCCGGGTGCCGCGGACGGCTGCGCCGATCCCGGGCACTGCCAGCACCGGCCCGATCGACACCACCGGGTTGCTCGGCGCGATCAGCACCAGGTCGGCGGCGTTGATCGCCTCGATCACGCCCGGTGCCGGACGCGCCGTGTCGATCCCGACCAGCAGCACCTGGCGGGCCTCCGGTTCGGCATGCAGCTTCACCCAGTACTCCTGGAAGTGCACCGCCCGTTGTCGCCGCTCGGCCGCATCGCTCGGCGGACCGCCCGACTCCGCTGACGTTGCGGGGTCGTCGATCACGATGTGGGTCTCGACCCGATCGTCGGTCATCGGCAGCAGCCGGAGGTGATCACTGTCGTGCAGCCAGCGGGTGCACAGCGCCTGGGTGACCGCGGACAGCGGGTAGCCCGCGTCCAGCATCTGGGTGCGGACCAGGTGGGTCGCCAGGTCGAGATCGCCGAGACCGAACCAGGACGGTTCCACCCCGTAGGCCGCGAGCTCGGCCGAGGTGCGCCAGGTCTCCTCCGATCGCCCCCAACCGCGTTCGGCGTCGATGCCGCCGCCGAGGCTGTACATCATCGTGTCCAGGTCGGGGGAGATGTGCAGTCCGTGCAACATGATGTCGTCGGCGGTGTTCACCACAACGGTCAGCTCGGCGTCGGGATAACCGTGCCGGACGCCCCGGACGAATCTCGAACCACCGACGCCACCGGCCAGTATCGCGATCTGCACCGCAACAGTGTGGCACCGTCGCCGACCCCGGAGGTCGCGGACCCCGAGGTTTGCCGGCTCCGGAGGCAGCGGACCGGCCCCAGCGGCCGGACACAGTAAGGTCACCGCAGAACCCGAGCAGGCCACCTACCCGAAGGAGGGCAGGCGTGTGCTGGAGCGATTGATGCGATTCCGCGAGCCCGCGGCCTACCTGCTGCTGGCCGCGGTCGGCCTGCAGATCGTTCTCGCGTTGGTGGCGGTCGGTTACTACACGGTGATGGCCGGACCCAGCGGTCCCGGGTACATCGCCGCTCAGCAGCTGTCCCGGACGCTGGTGCTGCTGGCGGCGATCGTGGTCGTCGGCTGCGCGCTCTGGGGGCCGCCGACGCCGCACGCTCGCGGGATCGCGCTGGCCGGGATCGTGCTGTTCGGCGCGCACGGCGGGCTGGCGCTGGTGCTGGCCGTCGTCGGGATGTTCGGGAGCGGCAACGTGTTCGCGATGGTCACCGTGCTGCTGGAGTTGCTGGTCCCCGGACTGGCCGTGGTGGTGCTGACCCGGATCCGCGCCGGGTCGCCGACGATGCGCCCGCCGCAACAGCCCCACGTGCCGCAGCCTCCGTTTGCCGGACAATTTCCCTCGGGCCCTGCGCCGAATATTCGACCGGGTGTTTCCTCGGATCGTCCGAGTTTTCGATCACAGGCGGATCAATTCGGTCAACCGCATTCGAATTCGGCGGGCCGATATAAGGCTCATTGGGGCCCGCAACCACAATCACGGCCACCGACCTCCGGTGAATCGGATCAATGGCAGCCGGTGGACCAGCCCGGCCCGCGGCGGCTGGAGCCGTCGCCGGACCGCGCGCCGGTCGGGCCGCACAACCGTCCGGACGGTCCCCGCAGCGGCGATCCGTACCCCGAGAATCAGAACCGGCAAGGTTAGCCGACAGGGCCGATGATGGCCTGGATCGGTGCTCAGATCGCGGGTGGCTCGGTGGCCCCCAGATGTGATATCGGACCGTCTCTACCACCTCCGCACTTGACTTATGGGTATTGACAGGCATGTAATTTCACATGTGTCGTTCGTCTCGGCGCTGCGCCGCGAGCAGCGTCCCTGGGCGGACGGCGGCGGACCAGGGTCGAGGAGGGCACATGATGGAGGAGTTCGGATACGATCCGGAATTCGACGACGAGGGTGCACTGGGCTGGCAGGAGCGGGCCTTGTGCGCACAGACCGACCCCGAGGCGTTCTTCCCCGAAAAGGGTGGATCGACCCGGGAGGCGAAGAAGGTCTGCCTCTCGTGCGATGTCCGTTCCGAATGCTTGGACTACGCGCTGTCCAATGACGAGCGGTTCGGCATTTGGGGTGGACTGAGCGAGCGTGAGCGGCGCAAGTTGAAGAAACGAGCCGTCTGAACGGTTCGGTCATCCCGGAGTCCGCGGAGTCCCTCGCCGCGGACTGGTGATCACGACGCCCGGTGCACAGCTGATCTCGCGCAGGTCTGCCCTCCCGCGCAGCTTCCAGCCGTGCTAAGCCTCAATCCACCGATGTGCCGCTACTGCGCGGCCCCAGACGGGCACATCGGCGGCGTTGCCGTCGCTCGACGGTCAACCAGACCGCCCTCACACCGGCGCCTTGCCGATGCACCCGTCTGGTGCCGCTCGCTACGCGGCACATCGGTGGATTCAGGCTGAGCCTCGATCCATCGAGGCTGAGTCTGCGAAATGGTCATCGGTCACGGGCTCGCATACAGTAGTGGCCGCCCGCCGTCGCGGTGGGTATTCACACGCGAGATCTCGTAGGGGTAGTTCAGGCAATCGTGATGGATGAGAACGTGGCGTCCGGGTCCGGCCCGGAGCAGCCGGCCGACCCCGGCGAGACCACCTATCTCCCGCGGATCGACGCCCCGCTGCGGACCGATCGGTCAAGACCCGATTCCGATCGGCACGGGTCGGACCAGCAGGGGTCGGATCGGCAGGACTCCGGCGGAGCCGGCTCCGATCTGCTGCTCGACGCCGACGATCCGTGGGCCTGGGCGTCGATCGAGGAATCTCCCGACGTCGTCGACATCTCCCACTGTCGCGTGACTGCGGTGCTGGTGACCCAGAACGCCGCCCGCTGGCTGCCCGAGACGCTGACCGCATTGGCCGGGCTGAGCCGCCGGCCGAACCGGGTGATCGCGATCGACAACGAGAGCACCGATCGCACCCTGGACCTGCTGGACGATGCGATCCAACGGCGTGAGGTGGACGCGGTCTACCTCGGCCGGCACGGTTTCGGCTACGGCGACGCGATCCGTTCCGCGTTGGCCCAGGACGCCGGTGCCGAACCGGACCGCGTCCAGCAGGGTGGGGCCGGCGACAACGACTGGTTGTGGCTGTTGCACGACGACGTCACGCCGGCGCCGGATGCGTTGGCCCAGTTGCTCGGTCATGTGGTGACCGATCCGACGATCGACATCACCGGCCCCAAGCTGTTGCGTCCGCGCCGCCGCCGGCAACCCCATCAGATCAGCGAGATCGGCGTCTCGATCGCGAACTCCGGTCGCCGCGACCTCGGCCTGGATGCCGGCGAGATCGACCAGGGGCAGCGGGACCAGCCGGCCCGCCGACTCTCGGTCTCCAGCTGCGGCATGTTGCTGCGGCGTACGGTCTGGGATTCGCTCGGTGGCTTCGACCCCGCGGTGCCGGGCTTCCGTGACGGCGTCGAATTCGGCTGGCGGGCCCAGCTGTCCGGCCACAAGGTGGTCACCACGCCGGCCGCCTCGATGGTGCACCGGCAGGTCGGCCGGGCCGGTCTGCGGCCCAGCGGTGTCGGCGGACGGCATCCGGACAAGGCCGACCGCGAGTACGGGATGGCGCTGATCGCCGCCCACGCCTCGCAGGCGGCATTGCCGTTGGTCTGGCTCGGTCTGCTGCTCGGCTGCCTGGTGCGCGCATTCGGCTACCTGATCGGCAAGGTGCCGCATCGTTCCGTCGAGGAACTGATGGCCGGCTGGTCGTTCCTAACCCATCCGCGGCGGATCCATCGGATGCGACATCGGCTGGCCGAACTGAGCATCGACGAACGCTCCGAGGCCACCGTCGCCAAGCTTCGTCCCGGCCGGTTCTCCGGCGTCCGGGCCGTGATCGACGTGATCACCGCGGCGATCGGCACCCGCTACACCGAGATCGCCGGCTCCGACTACAGCGGCACCAGCCTGGACGAACTGACCAGTGACGAGCTGCCGAGTGCCCCGGAGGAGAAGAAGACCAACCCCTGGGTCTCGCCGATCGTCATCACGGTGCTGGTCAGCATCGTCGCCTCGCTGGTCGCGGCCCGCAAACTGATCGGTCTGGGATCGCTGACCAGCCCGTACCTGCTGCCGGTCAGCACCGATCTCGGTGGGCTGTGGCGAGGCTTCGTCGAGGCCGTACCGGGAGCCTCGGCGACCACCACCGCGCCGTGGACCGGCATCATCGCGGCCGCCGGCACGCTCTTCGTGGGACATCCCGAATGGCTGATCACGGTGCTGCTGATCGGCACCGTCCCGCTCGGTCTGCTCAGTGTCTATCCGCTGATCCGACGGGCCATCGACGAGCGCCGGGTCCGGCTCTGGGTGGCCGTCAGCTACGCCCTGCTGCCGGTGCTGCTCGGCGGCACCAACCAGGGCCGACTGCTGCTCAGCGTCGCAGCGATCATGCTGCCGCTGCTGGTCATCGCCGGCCGCGCCCTGGTGTTGCGACGCCCCGGCAACCCGGAGGCCTGGCGTGGCGGCTGGGGTGCCGGTCTGGTGCTGACCGTGCTCGGCGCCTTCGCCCCGTCCCTGATCGTGCTGGCCCTGTTGCTGGCGATCCCCGCCGCCTTCACCGTCGCCCGCGGCAAGCGGAAGGTCGGCCGGCTGGTGATCGCGATCGCCGTGCCGGTGATCATCCTGAGCCCCTGGTGGCCGACGGTGATCCGGACCTGGGGCCGGCTGCTGACCGGACCCGACCCTGCCCTGGAGGGGACCGCGGAGCGGACCTCCGGACTGTTCTTCCTGATCGGGCACACCGGCGAGGTGGGGCTGCCGCCGATCTGGGTCGGCGCCATCGTCTTCGGCGCGATCTGGGTTCTCGCCCTGGTCGGACTGTTGCGCGGCAACCGCCGGCGTGCCGTGCTGACCGGCTGGCTGGTCGGCCTGGCCGCGCTGGCGATCGCGGTCGTCCTCTCCCATGTCCTGGTCACCGTCCCACCACTGCAGACCAGCACCCGTCCCGATGTCGGCATCTATCTGCTGATCGCGTTCGGCGCGCTGGTGCTGGCCGCCGGCATCGGTCTGGACGGCTACACCTCCGAGTTGGGTCGACAGAGCTTCTCCTTCGCTCAACCGGCCTCGGTGCTGGCCGGCGTGGTGGCCGGACTGATCTGTCTGCTCGGTGCCGGCTGGTGGGTCGCCGCCGGCGCCACCGGCCCGGTGCATCGCACCGCACTGGACGCCATCCCGCCGTACATCACCGACGCGCAGAACGGGCCGTACAAGGTCCGGACGCTGGCCATCGACCTGGCCGGTGGGCGTGCCGACTATTCGGTGGTCGAGGACGACCAGAACCGGCTCGGTGACGCCGAACGCGGCTTCGCCTTCGGCGGTTCACGAGCTGCCAAGGATGAAGTGGCCGGGGTCGTCAGCCGGCTGGTGTCCGGCTCCGGCGACGCCGACCTGGCAACCGACCTGGCCGACCTCGGCGTCAACTACGTCTGGGTCGCCGGCGCCGACGACGACGTCCGTACCCGGATCACCAACACACCGGGGCTGGCCGCGGCCAGTGGCAGCAAGGGCGGCTCGGTCTGGCAGCTGACCCAGCCGACCTCCCGCGCCCGGCTGGTGTCCGGCGAACAGGTGACCCGGCTGAACGATCCGCAATCCAGCGCCGACGGGGTGCAGGTGCCGGCCAGCAGCCTGAAACGGACGCTGCGGCTCGGTGTCCCCGACGACGCGCGGTGGATCGCCACCCTGAACGGCCAGCGGCTGACGCCCGCCCAGGACGACAACTGGCAACAGAGCTTCGTGATGCCCGAGACCGGCGGCACGCTGAAGGTCGAACTGGCCAGCCCGATCCCGTGGCTGCCGATCGGGCAGGGCATCGCGCTGCTGGTGACGATGGTGCTGGCCGCCCCCGCCGTACGCCGTCCCGAGGTGCGCGACCCGATGCGGGACGCCCGCCGCGTCGCGACCGCCGGAGCCGGCGGTCGGATCCCGCTGCAACGCGGGCCGAGTGCGGAGGACCTGTCCGAACTGACCAGCGCGACCGGGCTGTTCACCGTCTCCGACGGGATGACCACCTCGGTCGGCAAGGACACCGGTTCGGGTGACCTGCCCGTTGTCGGACGAACCTTCGACACGTCCCGGGTCTCGGATCAGACTCGGGTCGGGGCTGCGGCCCAGCAGCAGGCCGGTGCCGGGCAGGTCGACAACGGGAGCGATGACTTCGACGACGATGACACCGCCGAGCAGACCCATGTGATCGTGGAGGGCGAGAAGTGAACGCGTTGAACGCCATCCGTGGCTGGGTCGCGGTCGCCGTCGCCGCCCTCGTTGCGGCCGTGATCGGACTCGGCGGCCAGTTCCTGCCGGTCCAACAGCAGCCCGCCGCCAAGGCAGGTCAGCCGCTGGTCGGCCGGACCACCTCGGTCTGCACCACCGGCACCCTGAACTCCGCCGACACCACCGACAGCACCGAATCACAGGTGTACGGGGTGGCGGCCAAAACCTCGGCGGCTGCGGGTTCCGGCTCGCTGATCGGCCGCGAACTGGGCGACAGCGGTGCCGGTACGCCGCCGCTGTCGGTGAACACCCAGGGCCAGGGAAAGATCGTCTCCGCACCGAAGAAGCCGATCGAGCTGACCGCCGACGGCATCATGGCCGGTTCATCGGCCGGCATGGTCTACGGTGCCGCCGAGAACGGCGAGGACCGTGGCCTGTCCCTTGCGCCGTGCACCAACCCCGCGGTCGATCAGTGGTTCACCGGGCTCGGCGCGACCGATGCGTTGCGCAGCCAGTTGGTGATCAGCAATCCCGACGACAAGCAGGCCGAGATCGACCTGAACTTCTCCTCCCCGGACGGCCCGCTGACCGTTCCCGGCGGTTCGGGTCTGCTGATCCCGGCCGGTCGCAGCCGGACGCTGTCGCTGCCCGATCTGCTCGGCAACACCGACGGGGACATCACCGTGCACGTGCACGCCAGTATCGGTCGGGTGTCGGCGATCGCCCGCGACCTGCGCAGTGACGGGGACAAACCGGCCGGCGTGGACTGGCATCCGGCCTCGGTGGCACCGGCCACCGGTCAGGTGATCCCGGCGGTTCCGGGTGGTCCGGGCAAGCGGCAACTGGTGATCAGCAATCCGGGTGATCGTCGGGCAACCGCCAAGATCGAGATCCTCGGTCCGCAGGGTCCGTTCACCCCGGTCGGCACCAATCAGGCCTCGGTCGAGGCGCACTCCTCGACCACCGTCGATGTGGCCAAGGGGCTGGCCGAACAGATCGGCACCGTACGGGTCACCAGCGATCAGCCGGTGCTCACCGCGATGCGGTCGGAACGGTCCGGGCAGACCAAGCCGAACGACTTCGCGATCGAGACCTCGCAGCCGGCCATCAACGCCACCGGTGTCGCACCGGCAGCCGTCGTCGACGGAGCCGAGACCGAGGTGGCGGTCAGCAACGGCAGCAAGGATCCGACCACCGTCGAGGTGGCGCTGTACAACCTGCAGGGCGTCAGCCTGTACGACGAGAAGATCCCGGTCGTCGGCGGCGGTTCCATCGAACGACGGGTCACCCAGGCCGGACCGGCCTACCTCGTCGTCAAGGCCGCAGACGGTGCCCAGGTGTACGGCGGCGTCACGCTCCGGCAGCAGTCCGGCGACGTCTACGGGCTGACCTCGGCCTCCCTGATCACCCCCGGCCTGGCCGGCACCGCCCGTACCTCGGACGCCGACCCCCGCGTTGCCCAGTAGGGCACTCACCGTCGGGCCCTGAGCCTGTCGAAGGGGAGCCGTGGGCACCTGGCCGGATGGCAGTACGTGGTGCGATATCGCCCTGGGGGTTGGGCTGGCCGGGGGCAGATGGCAGTACGTGGTGCGATATCGCCTGGGGGTTGGGCTGGCCGGGGGCAGATGGCAGTACGTGGTGCGATATCGCCTTGGGGTAGCGGTGGTTCGTTGCCGATCGAGGGCGGCTGCACCGCGCGCTGAACGGGCCGAGGAATCGGCTCGGTCAGTCCTCGTCGTCGAGGGCGTCGGGGTCGATGTCATCGACACTGCGCCCGGTGAGCGCCGCCAGCTGCTCGACCAGGGTGCGGTGCACCAGGATCTGCAGCCCCTGCCGACTGGCCGCCCGATGTTCCAGTGGCCGGCGATAGAGCACCACCCGGCCGAACGCCTCCGGGGTGGCGGCGACCGCCGCCGCCAGCGGGACCCGTTCGCCGGACCAGGCGGTCTGCAGGAAGGGGACCTCCTCGATGCCGACGGTGATGCCGGTCAGCACATCGGGAGCATGCGCGTGCACCCGCTCGATCGAGTTCTGGACCGCCTCGTCGAAGAACGATGCGCGAGCCGGCGGACGGACCGGATCCAGGGTCGTCCCGGTCAACGGATTGCGGACCGCCAGCGGGCCGCGGAGCCCGCGGCCGTGCCGGTCCCGACGCCTGGTGGACATGAGATTCAGCGTACAAGGACGGCCGCTCGGTCGTGTCCCTACCGGGCTCGGTCGGTGCGCAGCGATACCGTCGGTCAGGTGACGTCGAGAAGTTGCTCCCGCAGCGCATGCGATGAGCGCGCGGTGGCGACGCTGACCTACGTCTACAACGAGTCCACCGCGGTGATCGGACCGCTGGCCAGCCATGTCGAGCCGCACGGCTACGACCTGTGCCGCCGGCATTCGACCAACCTCTCCGCCCCACGTGGCTGGGAAGTGATCCGGCTGGCCGACGAGTTCACCGATCCCGAACCGACCGACGACGACCTGCTGGCGTTGGCCGACGCCGTCCGGGAGGTCGGGCTGAACTACGGCGGCGAGGAGCCCGACCGACCGGGTCAGGGTTCCTCGATGGTGGAGGTCGCCCGCCGCGGCCATCTCACCGTTCTCGCCGATCCGGACGCCTGACCCACCCCATCCCCTCTCGTAGCGTGTCGCCACTAAACCTGGATCCACGCTGAAACGCGGCGTTTCGCGACGCCCGGCCACACACACCTCGCGGCACCCGGCTCAGTCGCGTTACGCCCGGGTAGCCCTTCCTTCGCCGGCTTTGCGATGCACGCACCCGGCCGCCGCCGAACACCACCTTGAACGACGACAAGCTACTAGACTCGCGCCGTGATGAGCCGATGATCGATCCGGAAATCTTCAAGGCCAACGACATCCGCGGCATCACCGGCCCGGGTGGCCAATGGGACGCCGACGGTGCGTACGCGATCGGTGCCGCGACCGCCGAGGTGCTCTCGCTGGCCGGCCGGACGATCGTGCTCGGCCGAGACATGCGGACCAGCTCACCCGAATACAGCGCGGCGTTCGCCCGCGGCGTCCGCGACCGCGGGGTGAACGTGATCGACGTCGGCCTGAGCAGCACCGATCAGCTGTGGTTCTGCTCCGGGCGGCTGGACCTGCACGGCGTGATGTTCACCGCCAGTCACAATCCCGGCCAGTACAACGGGGTCAAGTTCTGCCGGCCGGGTGCGTTGCCGGTCGACTCGACCATCCTGGCCGCGATCAAGGACCGTGCGCTGGCCGCCGACGCCGCCGGGCCGGCCGACCCGGTGTCCACGCCGGGCACGTTGGAGAGCCGCGATCTGTTGGCCGACTACGCCGAGCATCTGCATGCGCTGGTCGACACCAGCGGGCTGCGCCGGCTGCGGGTCGTCGCCGACGCGGGCAACGGGATGGCCGGGCACACGCTGCCGGCGGTGCTCGGCGGCGACGCGTTCGAGGTGATCGGGTTGTACACCGATCCGGACGGCAGCTTCCCCAACCACGCCCCGAATCCGCTGGAGCCGGAGAATCTGCTGGACGCCCAGGCCGCGGTCCGTGAGCACGATGCCGACCTGGCGCTGGTCTTCGACGGCGACGCCGACCGCTGCTTCATCATCGACGAGCAGGGCGAGGTGGTCAGCCCGTCGACGGTGACCGCGATGATCGCGGTGCAGGAACTCGGCCGCGAACCGGGCGCGACGATCGTCCGTAACATCATCACCTCCCGTACGGTGCCGGAGGTGGTCGCCGAACAGGGCGGGACCTGTGTCACCACCCGGGTCGGGCACACCTTCGTCAAGGCAGCGATGGCCGAGACCGGCGCGATCTTCGGCGGCGAACACTCCGCGCACTATTACTTCCGCGACTTCTGGGGTGCCGACACCGGGATGCTCGCCGGGCTGCACGTGCTGGCCCTGGTCGGCCGGTCAGACCAGCCGCTTTCCCAACTGGCCAAGGAATTCTCCCGGTACGCCGCCTCCGGCGAGATCAACTCCACCGTCGCGGATGCGTCGGCGATGCTGGACCGGATCGAAAAGCTGTACGCCGACCAGGTGCTCGCCGACGGCGGTGAGATCGACCGCTCCGACGGGCTGACGGTGAGCACGAAGGACTGGTGGTTCAACCTCCGCGCCAGCAATACCGAACCGCTGTTGCGCTTCAACGCCGAGTCGGTGACACAATCACTAACCGACAAGATCCGAGACGACGTACTCAAAGTTGTCAGAAGCTAGTGCGGCTGTAGCCCGACGACGCATCGACAACTTCGAGGGGGAGTGGGGCTGCTGTGGCGGTTGAGCTGGCGAGTGAGTTGCTGGAGATCCTGGCGTGCCCCAACTGCCACGGCGGGTTGGCTGTTGATCATGATCGCGACGAGTTGGTCTGCACCTCGCCGGACTGCCAGCTGGCCTACCCGGTGCAGGGCGGCATTCCGGTGCTGTTGATCGACGAGGCTCGTCCGCCGAAGCAGAAGAGCGAGTAGCGGTGCCGTTCTTCGACGACTCGCTGCTCGAGGACCGGGCGGCGCTGGGCCGGGCCGATGAGATGCTGCGCCGGCTGGCGCAGGCCGGTGCCCGGATCCGTACCGAGTCCGATCAGGCCGTCGACGGGCTGTCCAGTGTCGCCGACCTGCCGCGACCGCGGGCGGTGATCGCCGCCGGTTCGGAGGCCCGGCTGATCCGGGCGATGCTGGAGCCGACCTGCCCGGTCCCGTTCCTGGCCTGGCCGCGGCACGGGCTGCCCGGCTGGGTCGGTGCGCTGGACCTGGTCGTCGTGCTGGCCACCGACGGCGCCGACGCCAACCTGATCGCGACCGCACGGGAGGCGGTCCGGCGGGGGAGTCAGTTGATCATCGCCTGCCCGCAGCCGTCGGCGATCGCCGAACACGCCGTCGGCCGGGACACCGTCATGTTGCCGACCCGGACCGGCGACCGGCTGGCCGCGGCGGTCGTCGTACTGGCCGCGTTGCATCGGATGCAGCTCGGCCCCGAGGTCAATCCGGACGCAGTCGCCGACAGCTTCGACCGGGTCGCCGAGGACTGTTCACCGTACGTCGACGTCTCGGAGAACCCGGCCAAGGACCTGGCGCTCGGCCTGGCCGAGGCGCAGCCGCTGGTCTGGGGTGGCTCGGTGCTGGCCAGCCGCGCGAGCCGCCGGGTGGCCGAGGCGTTGCGGGCGGCCAGCGGCCGGGCTGCGCTGTCCGCCGACGCCGGAGAACTGGCCCCGGTGCTGGCGTCGGTGACCCGCAAGGATCTCTTCGACGACCCGTTCGAGGATCCGCCGCCGGACGAGCGTCGGCCGGCCCTGGTGGTGCTGGACGACGGCACCGCCGATCAGCTCACCTCGGCCGAGCAGAATCGACTGCGCGAGGTCGCCGACGCCGCCGACATCCGGGTCTGCCTGGTGCAGCAGACCGTCGGTGCTGATCTTGATCGTTACGCGGCACTGCTGCAGACCGGCCTGTACGGCGCGATCTATCTGTCGATCGGGCTCGGGCGCGTGATCTGAGCGCGTCGTCTGGCAGGATTGGCCGACGTGACCTCAGAATCCGCCGTCGCGACCACCGACGACGCCCACTCCGGGGGTGGCCACGGCAGCAACAAGGCGATCATCGCCGCGCTGGCCGCCAATACCTTCATCGCCATCCTGAAATTCGCCGGTTGGGCGCTGACCGGGGTCTCGTCGATGCTGGCCGAGGCGATCCACTCCGTCGCCGACACGGGTAACCAGTTCCTGCTGTTGATCGGCGGCAAGCGGGCCAAGAAGGAAGCGACGGCGGAGCATCCGTTCGGCTACGGCCGGGAACGCTACGTCTTCGCGTTCATGGTCGCGATCGTGATGTTCAGCATCGGCGGGGTGTTCGCGCTCTACGAGGCCTACCACAAGCTGGAGTCGGTCCTCGAGGGTCACCACGAGGACATGGGCCGTTGGTGGTGGGTGCCGATGGTGATCCTGGTCGGCGCGATCATCGCCGAATCGCTGTCGTTGCGGACCGCCCTGCGGGAGTCCGACAAGGCTCGTGGGAAGCAGCGGCTCTCCCGTTTCATCCGGTCGGCCAAAGCTCCTGAGCTGCCGGTGGTGCTGTTGGAGGATTCGGCGGCCGTACTGGGGCTGATCTTCGCCCTGTTCGGTGTGGTGCTGACCAAGGTGACAGGCAACGGCCTCTTCGACGTGATCGGCACCGCGCTGATCGGGCTGCTGCTGATTGCGGTCGCGATCGTGATGGCGGTCGAGACCAAGAGCCTGTTGCTCGGTGAGGCCGCGTCCCCGCAGGCGATCGCCAAGGTACGGGCGGCCCTGGATGCCACCGACGGGGTGGATCGGGTGATCCACATGAAGACCCTGCACCTGGGCCCGGAGGAGATCCTGGTCGCGGCCAAGATCGCGGTCAGCCCACGGGACAGCGCCGCGGACGTCGCGGAGTTGATCAACAACGCCGAGGCGGCGATCCGGGAGGCCGAGCCGATGGTCACCTCGCTCTACCTCGAGCCCGACATCTACCTCGAGAACTACCAACCCCAGGAGCGTCCGGAACCACCGGCCGCCCCCGCCCACTGACTCCGCCACTCCGCTACGCTTCCCGCGCAGGTTCGATGTTGCCGCGGAGGTTCTAACCCGCGCGGCCACACCAAAAGTGCGCGGGAACGGAGGAGGCAGGGCGATGGGGCAGAGCCGGACCAGGGTGCTGGTGTTGAACGGACCGAATCTCGGCCGGTTGGGCAAGCGGGAGCCGGACACGTACGGGTCGGCCACCTTCGCCGACCTCGCCGACCGGTGTGTTGCGGTCGGCGCCGAGCTCGACCTGGAGGTCGAGGTCCGGCAGACCGATGCCGAGGCCGAGATGATCGGCTGGCTGCACGAGGCGGCCGATTCGTCGATCCCGGTGGTGCTCAATCCGGCCGGCTGGAGCCACTACTCGATCGCGGTCGCCGATGCCGTCGCCCAACGCACCGCCGATCTGATCGAGGTGCACATCTCCAACATCCACACCCGCGAGGAGTTCCGGCATCATTCGGTGATCTCGGCCTACGCCACCGGTGTGATCGCCGGTCTGGGGATCGACGGCTACGAACTGGCGCTGCGCAAGATCGCCGCCGCCGGCCGAGCGTGACCTACCAGATCGTCTCGACCTCGAACGGCCCGAACGCCTGATCCCTGGTCCGATCGAACGGATCGCGATGGTCGACCTCGAACGCTCCGCAGGCCAGTGCACGACGCGGATGACGGCCGTCAGCGCCGTCCGAGCCGTCCTCTCGGTAACACCGCCTGGTCGGCGGCCGCGGTCCCGGCAGCCCAGCCGCGACGGTCGACCGATCGGGTCCGGCCGTGGCTGACCGAGGGGAACATCCGCCGGAACTCCTCGTCGACGGCTTCCTGGCGGCGCGCCAGCACCGGGACGAGTTCGGCGCCGTACTCGGTGGCCACGTCGTGGGAGGTCTCGGCCAGCCGTTCACCGATCCGGTTGGCGTAGGCCAGCAGGAACGAGCGGCGAAAGCTCCGCGATCGATCCGCACTTCCCGACCGGCTGTCCCGGCCGTGATCGTTCATCGCCCGGGCGGCCTGCACCAACAACGAGGTGAAGAGCAGGTCGACGGTCTCCAGATCGGTCGGTTGCCCGATGATCGTGCAGGCGCCCAGCCGGTCGTCCCAGACCGCGCGGACCCGGTTGGCCTCGGCGACGCAGTGCACCAGGGTCGCCTTGGTGGAGGCGTACGGGTTGTCGATGTGCAGTCGACGGGCGCTGACGTCGATGTCGTCGGCGGCTCGGTCGGTCTGCAGCAGGGCCTCGTCGATCGCGTGCCGGGTCATCAACTCCTGGGCCTTCGCCGTCAACGCCTCGGCCTCGGCGGTGAACGTCGTCGACTCGGCCTTGGCCAGCAGTCCGCGGACCTTGTCGAGGACCGACGGAGCCGGACGTGGACCGGCTTCGGCTGCTCCACGGATGCCGTCGCGGGGCGACGAGGTCGTGGCGCGCCACTGCGATGGCGGTGGTCCGAGCGGTGCCAGCCGATGCATCTGCCGCAGCCGCGCCATCAGGATCAGCGCCTGCCGCCAGGCTCGCGGCGGATCGAGATCGGCGGGAAACAGCCAGCCGCGTCCGCGCCCGGCCCCGCTGCGGGTGAGGTCACCGACGGCGGCCAGCTGTTGTCGCCATTCGGGCGGAGCCTTGTCCAACAGGCCGGACCGCTGCAGCTGCCGGTGGATCGCCGTTGCGCCCAGCTGGTCCACCCGTGGCGTCGCACGGCGCAGGTAGTGCAGCAGGTCGGCTGGTTGCCACCCGGCCTCCCAGCGGTTGCTGATCATGGTCAGCACCTCCTCGCCGACCACATACCGCGGATCCAGCCAATCCTCGGCGGCGGCATCACTCAGCTGTTGGAGGTGCAGTAGCGACGGCTCGGCGTAGGCCGTGGGCAGCGTCGACATCACAGAGCGGATCCCGTCGTCGATCGCATCCCGGAGCTGCATCGCCTTCAGCTCCGCCGTACGCCGCCAGGCGTCCGTCAGATCCGGTCGGACGAACGCGTCGGCGCCATTGCTGCTTCGGTGTCCCCGTTGAGCATTCATGATGGGCCAGACGCTAGACCGGACCGCCGACACTGTCGATCCGACGACCGTCCGGCCATTTGCACCCGACCGCGATCAGGATGTCGTACCAGTGGGCCGCACACCGGCCTCTCGGCCGTGACGGTGCCGCTCTTACGACAAAGCGTTCGCGGCTCCCTTCAGACCCACCGACCGCGCGACTCTAGAACGGCTCACGCTCGTTGCTGACCTCGTACGCCTTGACGGCGACTTCGTCGAGCGCGATGCCGGTCTCGGGAGCATGGGCCACGGTGCGCCAGGCCTCGAGCGAGTCCCAGGAGTCCCAACGCTCGAAGACGTTCACCCGGCCTTGATCGGCCGGGTCGGCCGTGATCGCCACGTCCAGGCAGCCGGGTGCCTCTCGTGCCCGTCGAACCAGGTCGACATGGGCTGCGACGTAGTCGTCTCGGCGTTCGGCCGCCACCCTCGCGTGTCCGGCGATGATCCACATCCTGCAGTCCCGTCTGTTGAATCGGCTCTTGCAGGTGCAGACCATTCCGATCGACGAAACTCATCGGGGTCGTCCGTAGTCTGTATGCGGTCAGTAGGCTGCGCGGGTGGCCGCCGCACACCCGCTGCTGACGTCGACGGTCAGGAGCGCCATCGAGGACGCGGTCTCGCACCATCTCGGACGCCGGTGGGTCACCGTGCGGTTCACCGACCTGAACGATCGCGCGTCCCACGACTGCGGTGTGCTGCACGGCGAGCAGCTCTCGGTGTTCGCCAAGCTGGACCGAGCGCGCGGCGCCGAGGACAGGATCACGGCCGAGCAGAAGGTCCGCGCCGAACGCGACGGCCTGACCCTGCTGCAGGACCGGGCCGGGATCGCCGTCCCGACGCCGATCGGCAGCGGCCTGCTCGCCGTGGACGACGGCATCGTGCTGCTCACCGAGGCATTGGCCGAGCGTCCACCCCAGGAACGGACGCCCGACGACTGGCGGGCGATCGGCCACGCCCTGGCCACCGTGCATCAGGTGCACGGCGAGCAGTTCGGGCTCACCGACTTCAACGGGTTCTTCGGTGCGCTGCCGCAGGACAACACACCGGTCGCGTCCGGCAGCTGGATCGACTTCTACCGCGAACGTCGGGTGCTGCCGCTGCTCAGGACGGTGGTCGACACCGGCCGCCTGCCGCGCGAGCCGGCCGCTGAGCTGGGTCGGCTGCTCGATCGGCTGCCGTCGCTGTGCGGCCCCGAGCCGGCCCCGACGTTGCTGCACGGCGACGCCCAGCAGCACAATTTCGTCAGCTCCGATGCCGGCGCGGTGCTGGTGGATGCCGCACCGTACTTCGGGCACCCGGAGATCGACCTGGCGCTGCTGGACTACTTCCAGCCGGTGCCGGCCGACGTCTTCGACGGCTACCGGGAGTTCGCGCCGATCGACCCCGACTTCGTACGCCGCCGCGGGATCTGGCGGATCTTCGTCGACCTGGCCTGCATTGCCGTCGATGCCGGCGACTACGCGCGGCGGGCGCTGAGCAACCTGGCCGCTACCGTCCGATCCGTCTAGGATCGAGCCGTGGAACTGCGACAGCTGGAGCACTTCATCGCGGTGGCCTCGGAACAACACTTCACCCGGGCCGCCGAGGCGTTGGTGATCTCCCAGTCCGGCCTGTCGGCCTCGGTCCGTGCCCTCGAACACGAGCTCGGCACCCCGTTGTTCACCCGCAGCACCCGCCGGGTCGTGCTCACCCAGGCCGGCCAGGCCTTCCTGGAGGAGGCCCGCCGGACGGTCGCCAGCGCCGCCGCAGCGCGGAGCGCGGTGGACGCCGTACGGGGTGTGCTGGGTGGCACGCTGAGCATCGGCACCGAGCAGTGTCTCGGCGTGGTCGACCTCGGCCGCGAGCTGGCCCGCTTCCGCAAGGATCATCCCGGCGTCGAGGTCCGGCTCGGTTTCGAGGGGTCGGCCGAGTTGGTCGACCGGGTCGCCGCCGGACAGATGGACCTGGCGATGGTCGCCGAGTGCGGTGAGGCTCCTGCCGGCGTCCGCACCGTCCGGCTGTCCACCGAGTCGTTCGCCATCCTGTGCCATCCCGAGCATCGGTTCGCCGAGCTGAAGGGCGTCACGCTGGACGAGATCGCCGCCGAGCCACAGGTCGGCTTCCTGCCCGGCTGGGGTGCCCGGGTGCTCGCCGAACGTGCCTTCGCCGCAGCCGGTCTGCCGAGCCGGGTGACGATGGAGGTCAACGACGTGCACACCCTGCTCGACCTGGTCGGGCACGGGCTCGGCGTTGCCGTCGTCCCCGAACATTTCCGGCACAAGCGGCCGCAGACCCTGCGGACGGTGCCGATCAAGGGCGACGAGCTGGAGTGGAACGTCGCCATCGCGGTCCCCGAGCAGCCGGGCCCGGCCGGTCGGGTCCTGCTGGACCAGATCCTGCAGGCGGTCTGACCGACCAGCCCGTCAACCGGGCTTGCGAGCCAGGACGCCGTACATCGTCACCGAGCAGAAGGCCTCCCCGGCGTCGACGGCGCGGATCAGTTCGCTCTCGAAGTCGTCGGCCTCGTCGCGGGTCAGGGTGCCGTCGGCGATCGCCATCTCCAACTGGACGCGCAGCAGTTCCATGGCGCGCAGCGCCTCGTCGGACCAGACGATCAGGGTGCCGACGACGTCCGGATCGACCAGCAGACCGGCCCGGGCCAGTTGACAGCGCAGCAGCCGACCGGCCCGGGGATTGGGCAGCCGGCGGCGGAAGGCGGCGATCGCGCGGGCCACCACGCCGGGGCGGCCGACCGACACCACGAAGGTCTCCCAGTCGGTGTCGATCAGCACGACGCGGCCACCCGGTGTGAGGATGCGAGCGAACTCGTCGGCCGCAGCCTGCGGATCGTGCAGGTGTTGGAAGACCCGTTCGCAGGTCACCGCGTCCACCGATCCCGCGGCGAGCGGCAACGCGCCGGCGTCGCCGTCGATGATCCGGACCTGCTCCCGTCCGGCAGCCCGGCGCAGTGCGTGGCCGCGCAGCCCGGGATGCGGCTCGATTCCGTACGCCATCCCGTGTGCGCCGACCAGATCGGCCAGCTCCAGCAGCTCGGTGCCCAATCCGCAGCCGACATCGACCACCGTCTGACCGGGCCGTATCGACAGCTCGGCGCGGGCCCAGTCCCGGATCCGTCGGACGCCCGGCATCCGATCCTGGGTGCCGAGGATGTGCTCCAGCAGGTCGGTATCGGACGCGACCTCGGGTTCGGCGCGCTCGAACGACACCTGGTGCAGGACCGGCTCGGTATCGGTCATCGCGTCCTCCCCACGGTCCGACGGCTCGGTGTTCACCCTGCCGCCGCGATCCGGCTGTCGCATCCGTACTAGTACCGAATCTGCCGCGGGAGCACCGACAACGCAGGTTTGTGGCACGCAACGGCGAGAGCCGGACACGGAAAGGCAAAATCCCGCCCTCGGGCCTCGACGCGATGGTGAGCCCGGTGGTGCGTCGAGATCCGGGGGCGGGATGACCGTGGTGGTGAGTCAGCTCACCAGGCGTAGTCCTCCGGGGCGGTCTTGTGGCCCGGGAAGATCTGATCCAGTCGGTCCAGCGTGGACTGCTCCAGCTTGAGATCGACCGCTCGTACGGCGCTGTCCAGCTGATCGGCGGTCCGCGGTCCGATGATCGGGCCGGTGATGCCCGGCCGGTGCAGCAGCCAGGCCAGGCCGAGGTCGCCCGGCTCGACACCGAGGTCGGCGGCCAGGTTCTCGTATTCGGTCAGTGCGTCACGATGGCTCTCCAGCGCATCCTTGGCGCGACCCTCGTAGCGCCGTACGCCGTCGCGTTCCTTCTTCAGCACGCCACCGAGCAGGCCACCGTTCAGCGGCGACCACGGGATCACGCCGAGGCCGTAGTGCTGCGCCGCCGGGATCACCTCGCGTTCGATGTCGCGGACGATCAGGTTGTAGAAGGACTGCTCGCTGACCAGGCCGACGAAGTTGCGCTTCTCGGCGGCGGCCTGGGCCTGGGCGATGTGCCAACCGGAGAAGTTCGACGAGCCGACGTAGAGGATCTTGCCCTGACCGACGGCGACCTCGCAGGCCTGCCAGATCTCCTCCCACGGGGTTTCCCGATCGACGTGGTGGAACTGGATCAGGTCGATGTGGTCGGTCTGCAGCCGCTTCAGGCTCTCGTCGATGGCCCGGCGGATGTTCAGCGCGGACAGCCTGCCCGAGTTCGGCCAGCCGGCTTCCGGGGCACCCTCGTACGGCATGTCGCCGTAGAGCTTGGTGGCCAGCACGGTGCGCTCCCGCCGGCCGCCACCCTGGGCGAACCAGCTGCCGAGGATCTCCTCGGTCTTGCCGACGCTGACCTGCCGGCCGTAGACGTTGGCGGTATCGAAGAAGTTGATGCCGACACCGTGCGCGGTGTCCATGATCTTGTGCGAGTCGGACTCCGACGTCTGCGGACCGAAATTCATCGTGCCCAGGCAGAGTCGCGAGACGGAGAGGCCGGTACGGCCCAGATGCGTGTACTCCATGACGAGCAGCCTTCCGCAGCCCGATCGATTAGTCCAACAGTGAAAAGTGCTGGAATTCAGAACCCGTATCGATCACCGGACGGCCGCACCTGGACCGCGGACCGGGCACCCTGGAGGGATGCGACCTCCGTTGCCGCGTCTGACCGCGGTCCTGCTGCTGCTGGCGATGACGGCAGGCTGTGCGCTGGTCGACGGCAGGTCCGAGGTCGGTCGGCTGCTCACCTCGTGGTCACAGGCCGACGACCAGCGGATCACCACGGTGTCGATCGACGGCACGGTGGTGCTGGCCGACGATGCGGACCGGCAGCGATTTCTGGACCGGTTGCCCGACGAGTTGGACCGGTCCGCGGTCGAGGCGGCCGACCTGGACAGCGGCTTCCTGGTGCTCGGCGGCTACGGCAAATGCATGCAGCGCAGCCGGGTCTGGATGGACACCGATCGGACCGCGGTCTGGTTCGAGGTCTATGTGCCGCGCAAGCTCGAAGGCGTCAACTGCGGCTGGTCGCCGTTCACCATCGACGTCTGGCTGGTGCCGCGGGAAGAATTGCGGACGACACCTGCCGACCGGCTGCGGAACGGCGAACCCGGCTGAACCGGATGTTCCGAGTTCCGATATACGCGCGCGCGGCTTAGGGTGACACCCATGGATTATCGCGTCGCAGATCTGAGCCTGGCCGACTACGGCCGCAAGGAGATCACCCTCGCCGAGCACGAGATGCCCGGCCTGATGGCCATGCGGGCCGAGTTCGGGGACAGCAAGCCGCTGACCGGCGCTCGGATCGCCGGATCGATCCACATGACGGTGCAGACCGCGGTGCTGATCGAGACCCTGACCGCGCTCGGTGCCGAGGTGCGCTGGGCCAGCTGCAACATCTTCTCCACCCAGGACCACGCGGCCGCCGCCGTCGTCGTCGGCAAGGACGGCACGCCCCAGGATCCGAAGGGCGTTCCGGTGTTCGCCTGGAAGGGCGAGTCGCTGGAGGAGTACTGGGAGTGCACCGAGCAGATCTTCAACTGGGGTGACGCCGTCCCCAACATGATCCTGGACGACGGCGGCGACGCAACGCTGCTGGTGCACAAGGGTGTCGAGTACGAGAAGTCCGGCACGGTTCCCGAGCCCGGCGCCGACGACCCGGAGGAGCTCGGCGTCATCCTGGCGCTGCTGAAGAAGTCGATCGGCTCCGGCAAGTCCCGCTGGGTGGAGATCGGCTCGGCCATCCAGGGCGTCACCGAGGAGACCACCACCGGCGTCCACCGGCTGTATGAGATGGCCCGCGAGGGGTCGCTGCTGTTCCCGGCGATCAGCGTCAACGACTCGGTCACCAAGTCCAAGTTCGACAACAAGTACGGCTGCCGGCACTCGCTGGTCGACGGCATCAACCGGGCCACCGACGTGCTGATCGGCGGCAAGGTCGCGGTGGTCTGTGGGTACGGCGACGTCGGCAAGGGCAGCGCGGAGTCGCTGCGCGGCCAGGGCGCCCGGGTGATCGTCACCGAGATCGACCCGATCTGCGCGCTGCAGGCGGCGATGGACGGCTACCAGGTGACCACCCTGGAGGAGGCGCTGCCGTACGGCGACATCTTCATCACCACCACCGGTTGCCTCGGTGTGATCACCGCCGACCAGATGAGCCGGATGAAGCATCAGGCCATCGTCGGCAACATCGGCCACTTCGACAACGAGATCGACATGGCCGGGCTGGCCAAGATCGCGGGCGTCGAGCGGGTCGAGATCAAGCCGCAGGTGCACGAGTGGACCTTCGAGGCCGGCACCGACAAGGCGCACTCGATCATCGTGCTGAGCGAGGGCCGGCTGCTCAACCTGGGCAACGCCACCGGTCACCCGAGCTTCGTGATGAGCAACTCCTTCACCAACCAGGTGCTGGCCCAGATCGAGCTGTTCACCAAGCCCGACGAATACCCGACCGAGGTCTACACGTTGCCCAAGGCGCTGGACGAGAAGGTCGCCCGACTGCACCTGGATGCGCTCGGCGTCAAGCTCACCGAGCTGACCAAGACCCAGGCCGACTACCTCGGCGTTCCGGTCGAGGGCCCGTACAAGCCGGAGCTGTACCGCTACTGATCTCCCAACTGTGGTGAAGAAGTACGTCGAACCGCCGGGCAACGGTGCTGAGATTCCGTTGCTCGGCGGTGACGTCACCGAGGGGCTGGTCCGGGTCGGTGACACCGTCCGCCGTCCACCGGTCGACAACTCGCCACTGGTGATCGCCGTGCTTGATCATCTGGAAGCGGTCGGCTTCGCCGGTGCGCCGCGCTTCCTCGGCGTCGACGACGCCGATCGACTCGTGCTGAGCTACCTCGACGGTGAGGTCGCGGGCCGTCCCCGGCCGGACTGGATCGCCGATCAGGATCGCCTGCAGTCGGTCGCCCGGCTGCTGCGATCCTTCGACGACGCCATGATCGACTTCGGATTGCCCGACATCACCGGCGAGATCAATCCCGACCCGCCCGGGATCCCACCGCCCCGCAGCTATCCCGCGACGTTCATCGGGCATCGCGACGTGACACCGGAGAACGTCGTCTTCCGCGACGGCCGCGCCGTCGGTCTGATCGATTTCGACCTGGCCCGGCCGTCGACCCGGATGCAGGAGGTCCAGGGGGCGCTGGTCTACTGGGCGCCGATCGCCGACCCGGCCGATCGTGATCGGCTGCTGCAGGACGTGGACGTGTTCGCCCGGGCGCGCACCTTCGTCGACGCGTACGGGCTTGATGATCATGATCGCGCCGATCTGGTCGAGGACCTGCGCTACGGCACCGAACGGTCCTGGCATCTGATGCGCGATCGGGCCGAGCGGCTCGGCGGTGGCTGGGCGCGGATGTGGGACGACGGCATCGGAGACCAGATCCGGCGTCGCGGCAGCTGGCTCGAGGAGCACGGTGAGCGGCTGACCGCCGCGTTGGTCGAGGGTCGATGACAGAGCTGCCCGGCGATCTCGCGCAGGCGCTGGTCCGCGAGACCCGGCGCAGTAACCATGATCAACTCGGCAGCACCACCGGACGGTTGATCGACCGCTATCAGGCCGACCGGCCGGCCCGGCCGGGGGAACCGATCATGGCCGGCGACCTCGAGGCCCGCGCCTACGCCGCCTACCGGATGCCGGCGACCTACGCGGCCATCGCCGCCGTCCTTGATCAACTTCCGGACGCCGGCGAGATCGGCAGCCATCTGGATGTCGCGGGCGGCACCGGGGCGGCGTTGTGGGCGGTTGCCGACCGGTGGCCACGGCTGCACACCCAGACCGTGCTGGAGCAGGCACCGGCTGCGATCGCGCTGGGGCAGCGGTTGGCGGCGGCCGCCGACCAGCGTTCGGTCCGGGGAGCGCGCTGGCAGCCGACGGTGCTGACCGGCGCGACGACCCTGCCGACGGCGGACGTGATCACCGTCGGCTACCTGCTCAGCGAGATCGAGCCGGTCCTGCAGCAGCAGGTGGTGGCCGCCGCTGCCGCCGCAGCCGGACAGCTGTTGATCATCGTCGAGCCCGGCACCAAGAACGGCTATCGACGGATCATCGCCGCCCGGGATCAGCTGATCGCCGCCGGGATGCGGATCATCGCCCCCTGCCCGCATGATCACCGCTGTCCGTGGAGCGGTCAGGATCGGGACTGGTGTCACTTCGCTGCCCGGGTGAATCGCAGCGCAACCCATCGACGCGCCAAGGGTGCCGAGCTCGGCTACGAGGACGAGAAGTTCAGCTATCTGGTGGCGGTGCCGGCCGCGTCACCGCTCCGCCCTGCCGCCGGCCGGGTGCTGCGGCACCCGCGGCAGCCGAAGGGGCGAGTGCTGCTGGAGGTCTGCCGATCCGCCGGCGACATCTCCGACCTCACCGTCGCCAAACGCGACGCTGGTGACTACAAGGCCGCCCGACGTACCGACTGGGGCGATCCCTGGCCCCCCACCTGACCCGTTCCCGCGCACTTTTGCTGTCCCCGCGCACGTCCTACTCTCCGCGAGGCCATCAAAAGTGCGCGGCAAGGGGGCGGGTCAGGGGCCGGCCAGCGTCTGGGACGCCGAGCCGGCCTGCTTGAACGCTGCCGCCCGGCTGTGGCCGGCCAGGCAGCCGCGCATCGTCAGCAACGCCGTGTAGTAGTCGATGTAGCGGAAACCGTAGGTCTCACCCCGGGCGAAGGCCTGGCCCTGGATCGCTGCCCGCCACACCTCGAACGGCTCGTCGGGGATCGGCACGTACGTGTCGGGGACGAATCCGTCGGCATCCTCCCAGTTCTCCGCATGCAGGAAGCGGCCGATCCCGTGGCGCGGAGCATCCGTCGGCAGCGTCCCGTCGTCGGTCGGCAGCGAGGCCAGGAAGCGGGCCCGTTCGGCGAGCTGGGCGGCGTGTTCATGATCACGATGAATGCTCCGGTTCCAATGGGCGATCAACACGTCCGGAGTGGTCTCGCGGATCAGCGCGGCCAGCCGACCGGCGACCTCGTCGGTGACCTCCAGGAAACCGTCACTGATGTCGAAGACGTGGAACTCGGCACCGATCGCGTCGGCGAACGCCTTGCCTTCGTCGACCTTCTGCACCCGGTAGTCGTCCGGAGTCATCCTGGGATGCCCGCGTTCGCCGTAGGTGAGGGCGACGATGATCGCCCGGCCGCCGTCCAGGACGGTCTTGGCCAGGGTCGGTCCGGCGGTCAGATCCATGTCGCCGATGTGTCCGCCGACGGCGAGCACCGTGCTACTCATCGAAGTCGTCCTTCTGTTGGGTGTTGGTGGTATCTCGGGTCAAGATCATTTTCGGGCTCAAGATCATTTCATGCCCGACATCACGATGCCGCGGACGTAATAGCGCTGGAAGGCCAGGAACACCACCAGCACCGGGATGGTGCTGATCACCAGGCCGGCCATCACGATCGGCATCGTGCGGTTGGGGTCCAGGAATCCTTGCAGGAGTTGGACGCCGACCGGCAGGGTCATCAGGTCAGGGTTGGCCGAGGAGATCAGCAGGGTCCAGATGTATTCGTTCCACTGCCCGACGAAGGTGATCAGCGCGAGCGTGGTGGCCACCGGCCGGATCTGCGGCAGGATGATCCGCAGCCAGAGTTGGAACTCGCCGGCGCCGTCGATCCGGGCCGCCTCGAGCAGCTCGTCGGGGATGCCGATCATGAACTGCCGGACCAGGAAGATGCCGAACCCGTTCACCGCGAACGGCAGGATCAGCGACACGATGCTGGTGGTCATGCCACCGTCGCCGCCCCGGCCGAGGAGGTTGTTGCCGCCGACCAGCGGCCAGTTCAGCATGATCATGAAGTCCGGGATCAGCAGCAGGAACGGCGGCAGCATCATGGTGGCCAGGATGAACCGGAACAGCACCGAACGACCGCGGAAGCGGAGCTTGGCCAGTGCGTAGCCGGCCATGCTGGAGGTGATCAACACCAACAGGGTGACCGAGACGGTGACGATCACACTGTTGGCGAACAGCCGGCCAAGATCGAGTTGGGAGAAGGCGAGTCGATAGTTCTCCAGATCGAAATTCTTCGGCAGCAGGTGATAGGGCAACAGCCCGTACTCGTCGGGTCCCTTGAACGAACTCATCACCATGTCCAGGAAGGGCAGCACCATGGTGACACCGCCGGCGATCACCACCAGATAGGCCAGCCAGCCCAGCCGCAACCGGCGACTGCCCGCAAACCTGCTCACGACGTCTCCTCCCCGCCGAGCCGGGCGATCCAGAGCTGGATCAGGGTGATCACGAAGATGATCACGAACAGCACCATCGCCATCGCGCTGGCCGTTCCCCAGGCGCCGAATTTGAACGCCTGCTGATACATCTCGAAGGCGGCGACGTTGGTGGAGTTGATCGGTCCGCCGTCGGTGGTCATCACGATGATCAGCGCGAAGGACTGCAGACCGCCGATGAACTGGGTGATCAGCACGAACAGCAGCGACGGCCGTAGCAGCGGCAGGGTGATCTGCAGGAAGGTGCTGAAGGTCCCGGCGCCGTCCAGTGCCGCGGCCTCGTAGTAGGTCTGGTCGATGCCCTTCAGGCCGGCGGTCAGGATCAGGACCGCGGTGCCGATCGAAGCCCAGGCTTGGACCACGGCCACCGACGGCAGGGCGATGTCGGGATCGCTGAGAAAGCCGATCGAATTGACGCCGAGGCGGTTCAACAGTCCGTTGATCAACCCGGCCGGCTGATACATCATCTTCCAGACGTTGCCGATCGCGACCACGGTGGCGACCACCGGCAGGAAGTAGACGGCCCGCCAGAATCCCTGGAACCGCAGCCGGTCGATACAGCCGGCGACGATGATCGCACCGACGGTCGCCATCGCCACCGCGCCGATCGCGAACAGCAGCGTGTTGACCAGGATCGGCGCGACGAAGGTGCTCCGCGGGCTGAGGATCTCGGCGAAGTTGTGCAGCCCGGTGAAGTCGATCCGGGACAGGTCGAAGCCGGTCCAAGTGGAGAACGCCAGTACGGCGGCGAAGCCGAACGGCAGCACCAGGAACACGGCGAAGAAGGCCAGTGCCGGCGTCAGGAACGCCCAGGCGGCCCGGCGTTCCCGGCGCAGCGCGATCGGCAGGCCGCGCGACCGCTGGGTGGTCTCGGTGCCGGCTCGGGCACCGGTCAGGGCAACCATGGTCTGCTGCTCACTCCCGGACATCGATCTGGTCGGCCGCCGTGCCCAACGTCTGCGCCGGTGGGGTCTGCTGCACCAGCGTCGTCATCAGCTGGGTGTGCAGGTCGGTCTTGGACTGGTAGGCGCCGGTGACGCTGGGCTCGGCCATCGCGTAGTCGATCGCCTCGTAGACGGGCTTCAGGTTGGGATCGTCCAGCGAACCGGCGAGCTGCTGCGCGTCGTCGGTGCGGGTCGGCAGCTCGCCCATCCCGGTCATCATCGCGTCCATCCCGGTGATGCCCTTCGCCGTCCGATGGGAGTTCAACCACTGCAGGAACTCCCAGCTGGCGGCTTGGTGCTTGCTCCGTGCGTTGACGCCGAGGAAGAAGCCGTAGGCCAGCGATCCGTGCTGCCCGGCACGTGGTCCCGGGATCGGCGCGGTGCCGACGTCGGCGTAGTCCTCGCCCATCTGGGCCTTCAGGCTGCCTAGCCACCAGCCGGCCTGGATGGCCATCGCGACCCGGCCGGTGGGGAACTGCTGGCCCGGCGAGATCTCCGGGTGACTGACGCCGGCTGCGACAAGATCATTTTCCAGCTGCAGCGCCGACCGACCGGTCTCGTTGTCGAATGCGGCCCGGCCGTTGTCGTCCAGGAACTGGCCTCCGGCCGAATCCAGCAGCGACAGATAGGGATGCACGCTCTCGTTGTCGCCGTCCTGGATCAGCGAGATGCCCTCGGTCGTGACGTTGCCGGCGCGGTCCTTCCGGCTGACCTTCTTGGCGACCTGTTTCAGCTCGTCCCAGGTCCGCGGTGGCCGGCTGATCCCGTTCTCGGCGAAGATCTTCTTGTTGTAGAACAACACATAGGTGTTCAGCTCGGTCGGATAACCGTAGATCCGTCCATCGGTGCCGGTCACGGCGCCACGGGCTGCGGTGTTGTAGTTCTGCTGGATGTCGTCGGCGACAGCTGCCGGCGGCCGGGCCAGCACACCGGATGCGGCAAGGTTGCCGCCCCACAGCCCGTACGCACTGAGGATGTCTGCTCCGCGGCCACCGGTCTGACGGACGTTGAGCGTTGTCAGCAGATCGGTGAAGTTGACGTACTCGTTGCGGACCTTGATGTCGTCGTGGGCGGCGTTCCACCGATCGACCATCTTCTGCAGCTCGGTCTTGGACGGATCGCTGCCGTAGTGACTGAGGATCGTCAGCGTCACCGGTCCGTCGCCGTCGTCGGTCCGTCCGACGGTGCAGCCGGTCATCGCGACGATCATGATCATCGCGATGATCATCACACCCCGACCACGGCGGCCAGACGTGATCATGAGCTCGGTGCGGTCCGCCGCATCACGGTGAAGGTCCGAGTGATGTCGAAGCCGGACTTCAGGTAGAGCCGGCCGGCGGCCGAGGTCGGTTCGGTCCACAGGAACCAGGCACTGTGCGCTCCGGCGGCCCGCATTTGCTCCAGGGTCAGGTGCAGCAGCACCTTGCCCAGCCCGAGTCCGCGGCTGGCCGGCAGGACACCGAACGGCCCGAAGCGTTCGATGACGTGCTCGTAGGTGCCGAACATCGCCCAGCCGAGCGGGTTGCCGTCCGGATCCCAGGCCATCATGATCCGGTCCAGCGGCATCCCGTCCAGCACGGCCTCCCGGATGCCGCGGGCCCAGTCGGCGTTGAACTCCGCACCGGCGATGTCGATCAGGCCGACCAGTTCGTCATCGGTCGGCGGGCCGAACCGGTATCCGGACCCACGCTGCCGATCGATCAGGGCGACGACGTCGTCGGGGATCCGATAGTCCTGCAGCGAGGCATCCATCGCAACGCAGCGGTACTGGGTCTCGAAGCCGAGGGCACGCAGCAGCCGGTCGGCTGCTGGGTAGCGGTCGGCGTCCAGGCCGGGCAGGAAGTAGTTCGGCGTGTAGGAGCTGAAGTAGGTCGTGCTGCGGCCGAGATCGGCCAGCCAGTCCAGTGCCGACTGCAGCAACTGCCGGCCGACGCCGTGGCCCCGATGATCGGGATGCACGAAGAAGAAGGGGATCCAGCCCGCGTCCGGCTGCAGATCGTCACCGCTCTCCGGGATCAGCCGACGGACCGCGTACGCAGCGCCGACCACGGTGCCGTCGACCTCGGCGATCTTGAGACCGGCGGGGTCGAAGCTGCGGTCGAGCAGGAACATGTCGCGGAAGCGGCGATACCCGATCGGGTCCTGCGGCGCCGACCTGGTCCAGCAGGAGGCGAGGTCTGGACCGTCTCCGGCGCGGAACGAACGGATGATCATTCCGGGGACTGTATTGATGCCACTCCGCTCGGGCAAGAAGTATCCCGCCGTCCGAGACAAGTGGTGAATATTTACCTCGGGTCGGCAGTGCCCTGAGAGCTCAGGGGCCTTCGACAGGCTCAGGAGCCTTCCACGGGCTCAGGAGCCTTCGACGGGGCCAGGGTCCTCGTCGTACAGCAGGACGCCACGGTCGGCCCAGTCGAGGGGCGAAGCCGGCTGGCCGTCGAGCAACCCGAGGAGAGGACGCCGGTCGGCGATCCGCTGTCGAAGCTCGGCGCTGCCCCACAGCCGGTCCAGGGCGTGCGACTCGCCGGGGTTGTCGACGCCGGCGCCGGGCTCGCGCAGCCCGAACTCGGGGTACAGCGAGCCGAGGATCTCCATCATGATCAAGGTCGTCTCGATCGGCCGGTAGCTGTCCCGGTCGATGACATGCAGTCCGACCCCGCGGCAGCCGGTGCCGGCATACTTGGAGAAGGTGGGGACGAACGACACGTCCCGCCAGAGCACGCCGGGCAGCCGCCGTTCCCGGAGCGCCGCGGTGAGCCGACCGTCGATCCACGGCGCGCCGAATGTCTCGAACGGGGTCGTGGTCCCGCGGCCCTCGCTGAGGTTGGTTCCTTCGAACAGGCAGCTTCCGACGTAGCTGATCGCGGTCTGCAGGGTCGGGATGTTCGGCGACGGCGGCACCCACACCAGCCCGGTCCGATCGAAATGATCGGAGCGTCGCCAGCCGGTCATCGGCACGGTCGAGAGCCGGGCCGGTCGGCCGGCCACTGCAGCGATCTCCTGATCATTGAGGTGCCGGGCGAGTTCGGCCAGCGTGAGTCCGTGCCGGATCGGGATCGGCACCCGGCCGACGAAGCTGGCGTAGCCGCGGTCCAGGCTGGCACCGCCGGCGCGGACCCCGCCGATCGGATTCGGCCGGTCCAGGATGATCACCGGACGCTCGGTCGTCGCGGCAGCGATCATCAGGTCGTACAGGCTCCACAGGTAGGTGTAGAACCGGGCGCCGATGTCCTGCAGGTCGATGATCACGGCCTCGACCTCGGAGGCGTCGAGCAGTTCGGTGAGTTGCGGCCCGGTGCGCAGATAGCTGTCGAAGACCGGAAGTCCGGTGTCGGGATCGAGGTCCTGATCTTCGCTGAAGCCGGCCTGCGCGGAGCCGCGGAGGCCGTGCTCGGGACCGAACAGCGCGGTCAGCCGGACCCCGGCGCGGAGCAGGCCGACCCCGGTCGGTGTCAGATCGGACAGCACGCCGGTGTAGTTGGTGAGCAGCCCATAGCGGCGTCCCGGATCGCCGAGCAGGGCCGGATCGCTCGCCACCCGGTCCGCTCCGGTACGTACCCGGGCATCGGCCTCGACGGAGTTGTTGATCATGGTCGGCTCGATCATGACCGGACAACCTACCGGCAGTTCGAAGTCGGCCGCCCGGAGGGTTGGCCCGCCGTCACTGCCTCCACAGGATCTTGTCGCCGACCTCGTTGCGGTAGGAGACCTTGTCCTGACCGCCGGTGTAACTCATCGCCCGGAAGCCGACATCGCCCTCGACACACTCGCCCGATGCGAGGGTTCGGCGCGGCAGTTCGGTGCTGGTCGTCGTCCGCTGACCGGTCGCATACCCGTCGTAGAAGGCGAAGTCCGACGGTGAGACCCGGCGGCGGACGTCGGCCGGCGCGCCGTCGGCATCGGTGTCCTTCCCGGCGCAGAACCGCACGTGCACTCGTACCGTGGCGTCATGGTCGTGCACCACCGGATCGACTTCGGTGACGGTGATCACGGTGCCGTTGCTGAGCTTGGCGGACTCGCCGACGGAGGTGTCGAGGTCGATCGGATCGTCGGTGGCGAGTTGCTGGGCGACCGCAGCGCCGATCAACACCGCCATCACCAGGATCGGGCCGACGAAGGCGAACACCCACAGCCGTTTTGCTCGACGGATCGCTTGCCGATGGGTCTCGATGTCGATCGGGCTGGTCGCAACGCGCAGGACGGGGACGTCGCGGAGCCGATCGTCGAGTTGCCGCTGCAATTTCTGCGATCCGCGGAAGCCCGACACCATCAGGTCGAGCGAACGCAGCGCGCGGTCCACGATCGTGGTCCGTCCGGCAGGATCGGCGATCACCAGACCCGCGTCGTTCAGGTCGATCTGCTGGAACACCGCCGGCACCTTGCGGCCGTCGACGTTGCCGTTCTGGTAGGTCGTCAGCGTCCGTCGGCCGATCCGCACATCTGCCACCGCCGTCGAGTAGCCGGCCGTCAGCCGTTGTCTACCCCAGGAATGGAAGGTCTTGCCCTTCTCCGGAGGCAACTGCTCCCGCAGCATCGGGAACGCCTCCGGCGCCGGTCGGCCGGCAACGAGGGCCAGGTGCACCCCGTCCGAACCGGATCGCAGGGCCTGCCGGACACCGGCGACGGTCGGTGCTGCGTCGTCCAGCCCGAGGGTCCGGCTTCGGCGCGCCCAGCCGGGACTGACGTCCATGGCGACCGACAGCAACTCGGTCTCGATCTGCTCGTCCGAGGCGGTCGTCAGGTCGTCGATCAGCAGCGGCAGGATCCGCTCCCGGTCCTGCGGTGACTGCGCCGCTGCGTTGCCGATCGCCAGATAGTGCTCACTGCGCATCCCGGCCAGGTTCACGAAGGTGTCCCGGCCGGTCGCGTTCACCGCCTCGAAGGTGTTGCCGGACCGAGTCGCGATCAGCTGTGCGGCGACCAGGCCGTCCAACGTCGACGGCAAGGAGGTGGACAGCATCAGCTGATCGTTCGGGGCGGGCAGGCTGCCCCGGCGGGTGTTCGCCGCCAGCGGCGGGCCACCGTCGGCCGGTGCGGCCGGCACGGTCGGCGCGACGAATCCCGGCCGACCGCCGTTGCCGGGGCCGGTGGCCGTCCCGAGCAGCAGTTCGGAGGTGGTGAAGAAGGTGCAGCGGACCTGGCCGGCAGCGGGGTCCAGCTCGGTCAGTCGGCGGTGCGCCGCAGCGGCCAGGTCGGTGGTGACGTCCTCCAGAGCGTTCAGGGCGAGCGCATCCAGCCCGTAGCGGACGGTGCGGTCGGTGGGCCACGGGAACGGCTGGGCGGGCAGCGGGCCCTGGTCCTCCTCGATCCGCGGTGCGGCGAAGAGCAGCGCGAGTCCCTGCCAGGCCGCGGTCAGCACGTCGACACTGCCGGCCACGGTGAACGTGCTGGTGTCCGAGCCGACCACGGCTTCGACCTCGGCGGTGCCGACTCCACCGCCCGGCAGCTCGATCGGTCGTCGGAGTTCGCTGCGGATGACGGCCGCCGCACACCGCAGGGACCCGAGGTCGGTGAGCGGCTCGTCCGCTGCGCCGTACCCGAAGGTCACGCCGAGGACGTACGTCGGCGCGGACGGTCCGCTCTGCTGGCCCTCGGGTGGCTCGATGAGCTGCCAGTCGAAGCCGTCGCGATGCACCCACGTGAACACGGGCGTCAACCTACTTCAGCCGGATGCCAGCCGGCGGGCGTCGGCCGGCCGGCCGATCAGGACGGTTTCTTGCCCCGCGGGACGTCGAAACCGAGCAGCTCGGCGGATTGCTTGGCCAGCTCGGGCCAGTCGCCGCGATAGGACAGCGTGGCCAGTCCGCTGGTCGGATACTTGGTGTCCATCCGGTTCCACAGGTCCTTGTTGCCCTTGCGGGGAGCCAGTTTCTCCACCAGGTCGGGGATACCGGGGGAGTGACCGATCATCAGGACGGTGTGCACCTCGTCCGGGGTCTTGCGGAGCACCTTCATCAGTTCGTGGGCGACTGCCTCGTACAGGTGGTCGTCGTAGCTGACCTCGGACGCCTTCGCACCGGCCTTCTCCGCCCGCTCCCAGGTCTCCCGGGAGCGCAGCGCCGTCGAGCACCAGACCAGGTCGGGTCGGATCTCGTTGTCGAGCAGGTGTTCAGCCACCGCGATGCTGTCCCGGCGTCCGCGTTTGGACAGTGGTCGTTCATGATCAGGTACGTCGAGTCCCCACGCCGACTTCGCATGGCGCAGGAGAACGATCGTGCGTTTGACCGCCATGGGACCCACGGTACGCAGCTTCGGTTGACGGAAGGTTACGAACGGCCGGTCGCGATCATCCCGGTCGGCGTACGTCGAAGGCGTCGGCGTCCCGCAGGTTCGTGATCACCGCACTCGACGTGCCGCCGATGATTCCGGCGAGCCGCCGCTCCACGATCGGAAGTCTCGACAGGCGTAGCGCGGCACGTCGAACCAGGAGTTGGATGGTGTTCTCGGGCAGGAACCATCGCACGGCGTCCCGGGCCGACCGTTGCTTGTCTTCGACCAGTGGGCGCCAGAGCGCTTCGTAGCCGGCCAGCCCGTCGGCGACGGAGCGGGCCCGGAACAGCTGCTCGGCCAGCAGGTAACCGCCGGCGACGCCGAGCGAAGCGCCGAGCCCGGCCAACAGCGAGACCGCGTAGCCGGCGTCTCCGACCAGCACCACCCGTCCTCGACTCCACTGCGGAACGATCGCCTGGGCGACCAGGTCGTAGTACATCTCCCGGGGTGGCGGGCAGGACTGCAGGACGGCAGGGGCGACCCAGCCGAGCTCGGCGTAGATGTCGCGGACGGCGGCTCGCGGATCCTGCGGAAGGGTCGGATCCGCTGTCCGGTGCACGGCGTACGTGGCCACCCGCCCGTCGCGCAGCCCGTACAGACCCAGTTGACGGCCGACAGTGTCGGTCAGACAGAACCGTCCGCCGATCTCGGCGTAGATCGCCGGATCGTCGAACACGAAGGCGGCGGTCTGGTAGCCGAGGTAGCGCAGGTAGTCGACCTCGGGCCCGAACACCTGCTCCCGAACGGTGGAGTGGATGCCGTCGGCGCCGACCAGCAGATCACCGGTCAGGGTGCTCCGATCGGCCAGCATCACCGTGACCTGATCGACGCGGTCGACAACGCCGGTGACCCGGGCACCGTACCGGAGTTCGACCGACGGCGGCAGGTTCTCCCGGAGCACACGTTCCAGGTCCGGGCGCATCAGGTCCAGTCGCGGGGCCTCGGCTGCGAACCGGGCGGGATCGACACCGGCCCGGCGCCGGCCACGGTCGTCCAGCAACACTGCCTCGTCCAGGTCGTAGGAGATCGCCGAGACGGCAGGCAGCAGCCCCATCGCCTCGATCGCGTCGTAGCCGGGTCCGAAGAAGTCGATCATGTAGCCCTGCTCACGCGGGACGCGGGAACGCTCCAGCAGCACCACCTGGAAACCGCGGACTGCAAGTCGGTTGGCCAGGGCCAGTCCGGCGATGCCGGCGCCACAGATCAGGATCTTCATCGATCCTCCTGCTCAGTGGTCGCGACCAGGCGGCGCAGCACGGCGGCCGTCGCCGGACGCGGCAGTTCGACCCCCAGCGCCCGTTGCAGCACCAGTCCGTCGAGCGACGCGGCGACGACGGCGGCCGTCTCGTGCGGGTCCGACACCCGATGCTCGGCGAGCCAGTCGCCGAACCGGATCCGGAATCCGTCCAATGCTGCTCGAAGATCTGCCCGCAACTGCTGGTCGCGGGTGCCGGCCAGGGTGGATTCGACGGCGACCAGTGTCGAGTCGTCCCGCCCGGTGTAGCGGTCGGCGGCAGCGAAGATCGCGTCGATGACCTCGGCCGGTGTGTGCGCGGTCGCCAGCAGCCGGTCCAGCTCGGCCACACCGCGACCGATCATCTCCAGGACCGCCTCGTTGAGCAGGGCCCGCATCGACGAATAGTGATAGTGCACGACACTCGGCGTCACGCCGGCCCGTTCGGCCAGCAGACGGGTGCTGACGGCGGACCAGCCCAGCTCGGCGATGAGCTCGACCGCGGCCGCCAGCAGGCGTTGCCGGACGGCCTCTCCACGGGCCACGGAAGTTGTGCTCACGGCGCTCCTTCGATCGGTCGGCCGCGCGGGTCGGCGGCTGATCATCAGGTGTCCTGACCACGCTCCAGGGCAATTGACCTGTACGAGTGCCCTAGGCGATTGACCTGATCATAGATCACTGCCGGACGGCACGCAACGGCGCGGCGTACGGCGTCCCTGCCCCGACCGTCGATCGGCGCTACCGTCACAGAAAGCAACACGCCATGAGGTCGACAGCGACCGCTGTCGGCACGTCGACGCGGACGGAGTGTGGCGATGGCGACAACGCGATCGGTTCTGCGGCGCAAGCCGTTGTCCGACATCGAGGACGAAGCCAGTCGGAGCGGTCTGTTCAAGACGCTCGGGCTCTGGCAACTCACCGCGATCGGGGTCGGCGGCATCATCGGGGTGGGCATCTTCACCCTGGCCGGCGAGGTCGCGCACGGTTCGGAGGGATCCCCGGGCGTCGGGCCGGCGGTGATGATCTCCTTCCTGATCGCCGGCCTGGCCAGTGCCGCGGCCGCACTGTCCTACGCCGAGTTCTCCGGAATGATCCCGCGGGCCGGCTCGGCCTACACCTACGGCTACGTCGCGCTCGGCGAGATCGTCGGCTGGTTCATCGGCTGGGATCTGCTGCTGGAATACATCGCGGTGGTGGCGGTCGTCGCGATCGGCATCTCGGGCTACCTCAACGAGTTGATCAGCGGACTCGGGGTCCAACTCCCGGCTGCCATCTCGGCGACCGCCGACGACGGGGGCTTGATCAATCTGCCGGCGATCCTGCTCTGCCTGCTGATCGCGTTCATCCTCAGTCGGGGCTCCAAGACGTTCGGCCGTTTCGAGCTGGTGGCGGTCGGTCTGAAGATCGTGCTGGTGCTGTTCGTGATCATTCTCGGCGCCTTCTACATCAAGCCGGAGAACTACACACCCTTTGCACCGAACGGATTCGGGGCCATCTTCACCGGCGCGGCGACCGTCTTCTTCGCCGTCTTCGGCTACGACGCGATGAGCTCGGCGGCGGAGGAGGCCAAGGACGGCAAGAAGCACATGCCGAAGGCGATCCTGCTGTCGCTGGCGATCGCGATGGTGCTGTACGTGTTGGCCACCCTGGTGCTGACCGGGATGCAGAACTGGACCAAGATCGATCCCGCGGCAGCGTTCGCTGTCGCCTTCGACTCGGTCGGACTGCGGGCGATCGGATTGATCATCGCCGGCTTCGCGGTGATCTCCATCCTGACGGTGATGTTGACCTTCATGATCGGCGTCACCCGGGTCTGGTATTCGATGAGCCGGGACGGCCTGCTACCGAAGTGGTTCGCCAAGACCGACCAGCGTGGCGTGCCGCAGCGGGTGACCTGGATCGCCGGCTTCGGGTCGGCGTTCCTGGCCGGTGTGTTCCCGATCCGGTTGGTCGCCGACCTGACCAACATCGGCATCCTGGCCGCCTTCGTCGTGGTCTGCAGCGCGGTGATCGTGTTCCACTACCGGCGTCCGGACGCCGAACGCAGCTTCGCCCTGCGGCGGCCGTGGATGCCGCTGGTTCCTGCGATCGGGGTGATCGCTTCGCTGTTCCTGATCACCCAACTGCATTGGGAGACCTGGCTGCGGTTCGTGGTCTGGCTGCTGATCGGCTTGATCATCTACTTCGCCTACGGGCGCCGGCATTCCAAACTGAACGGCCTCGAACGCTGATCGGGTCGCCGGCGTTGGGGATGACGGCGCCGGCGCCCGCCGGGGGATGGCTACACTCGGCGGGCGTGGGGAGCGAACGGCAGTCGGCGGAGCAGGTGCTGCAACGGGTCTTCGGCTACGACTCCTTCCGCGGCCCGCAGGCCGAGATCGTGGAGCAGGTCTGTTCCGGCGGCGACGCCCTGGTGCTGATGCCGACCGGCGGCGGCAAGTCGTTGTGCTACCAGATCCCGGCGCTGGTCCGGGACGGGGTCGGGGTGGTCATCTCGCCGCTGATCGCGCTGATGCAGGATCAGGTCGACGCACTGCGCGCCCTCGGTGTCCGGGCCGGCTTCCTGAACTCGACCCAGGATTTCGAGCAGCGCCGCGGCACCGAACAGGCGCTGCTGGCCGGCGAACTCGACCTGCTCTACCTGGCACCCGAACGGCTCCGGGTGCCGGCCACCCTGGAACTGCTGGACCGGGTGGCCGGCGACACCGGGATCGCGCTGTTCGCGATCGACGAGGCGCACTGCGTGTCGCAATGGGGACACGACTTCCGGCCCGACTACCTGTCGCTGTCGCAGTTGCACGAGCGCTGGCCGCAGGTGCCCAGAATCGCGTTGACCGCGACCGCCACCCGGGCCACCCGGGCCGAGATCGCCGAGCGGCTCGACCTCACCCAGGCCCGCCATTTCGTCGCCAGCTTCGACCGGCCCAACATCAGCTACCGCATCGTAGGCAAGGACAACCCCCGACGGCAGTTGCTGGATCTGATCAACACCGAGCACGCCGGGGATGCCGGCATCGTCTACTGCCTGTCCCGGGCGTCGGTCGAGGACACCGCACAATTCCTTTCCCAGCAAGGGATCGCGGCGTTGCCGTATCACGCCGGACTCGGTGCGGCGACCCGCGCCGAACACCAGTCCCGGTTCCTCCGCGAGGAGGGGCTGATCATGGTCGCGACGATCGCCTTCGGGATGGGGATCGACAAGCCGGACGTCCGCTTCGTCGCCCATCTCGACCTGCCGAAGTCGGTCGAGGGCTACTACCAGGAGACCGGGCGTGCGGGTCGGGACGGGCTGCCGTCCACCGCGTGGATGGCGTACGGGTTGGCCGACGTGGTCCAGCAGCGCAAGCTGATCATGAACAGCGACGGCGATGCGCAGTACAAACGGCAGCAGGCCGCCCATCTGGATGCGATGCTGGCGCTCTGCGAGACCATCCAGTGCCGGCGTGGACAGCTGTTGGGCTATTTCGGCGAGTCGACCCAGGGCGCCTGCGGCAACTGCGACACCTGCCTGATCCCGGCGGAGTCCTGGGACGGCACGATCGCGGCGCAGAAGATGCTGTCCTGCGTCTACCGGTTGCACACCGAACGACGCCAGCATTTCGGGGCCGGACACATCACCGACATCCTGACCGGCAAGCTGACCCCGAAGATCGAGCAGTTCGGACATCAGCAGCTCAGCGTGTTCGGCGTCGGGGCCGATCTGGACGCCAACCAGTGGCGGACCGTGATCAGGCAACTGCTGGCCCAGGGCTTCCTCGCCGTGGAGTCCGATCACGGGACGCTGGGACTCACCGAGAGCAGCCGGCAGGTGTTGTTCGACAAGCGTGAGGTCCGGCTGCGCCGCGACCCGGAACGCCGTCGGCCGACGAAGAAGGCCAAGCAGGCCAAGGCCGTGATCGATCTGCCGCCGGACGCCGTTCCGATCTTCGAGGCGCTGCGGCAGTGGCGCGCCGAAACGGCCAAGGAACAGGGTGTCCCGGCCTACGTGATCTTCCACGACGCGACGCTGCGGCAGATCGCGGTCGATCGGCCGCAGGATCTGGCCGCACTCGGCGCCGTCGGCGGCGTCGGTGACGCCAAGCTGTCCCGCTACGGCGAGCAGATCCTGCACCGTCTGGCGACCGCCTGACTTCCGTCCGGTCGCCGTCCTGTGGCAAGCTGAACAGGTTTCGCCTCGGACCGAGATTCAGCGCCGAAAGCACCCCCGGGACGAACGGCCAAGGCCGGTCAACCAGAAAGGCGCATCGTGACCACAGGGATCCAACTCGACCTGTCCTGGGTCGATTACCTGATGATTATCATCTACTTCGGTGTCGTGATCGGGATCGGGTTCACGGCGCGAAGACGGGTCAAGACGAGCATGGACTTCTTCCTGTCCGGTCGCTCGATGCCTGCCTGGATCACCGGTCTGGCCTTCGTTTCGGCAAACCTCGGCGCCACCGAGATCATCGGCATGGCGGCCAACGGCGCCCAGTTGGGTATCACCACGCTGCACTATTACCTGGTCGGCGCCGTCCCGGCGATGGTGTTCCTCGGACTGGTGATGATGCCGTTCTATTACGGCTCGAAGGTCCGCAGCGTCCCGGAGTTCATGCTCCGCCGCTTCGGTAAGAGCCCGCACATCGTCAACTCGATCGCGTTCTCGGTGTCCAACGTGCTGATCGCCGGCATCAACCTGTACGCGATGGCGATCGTGATCGAGGCGATGCTCGGCTGGCCGGAATGGGTGGCGATCATCGTCTCGGCGGGCTTCGTGCTGGCCTACATCACCCTCGGCGGGCTCTCCAGCGCGATCTACAACGAGGTGATGCAGTTCTTCGTGATCATCGCCGGACTGGTGCCGCTGACCATCGTCGGCCTGCATCGGGTCGGTGGCTGGGGCGGCCTGACCAAGGCCGTCGAGCAGACCTCCGGGGTGCAGCATCTGTCCACCTGGGTCGGCACCGGCATCGGTGACGTGACCAACCCGATCGGCGCCAACTGGCTGGCGATCGTCCTCGGTCTGGGCTTCGTGCTCAGCTTCGGTTACTGGACCACCAACTTCACCGAGGTGCAGCGGGCGTTCTCGGCCAAGAACATGTCGGCGGCCCGTCGGACGCCGTTGATCGCGGCATTCCCCAAGCTGTTCATCCCGTTCATCGTGGTGATTCCCGGCATGATCGCCGGTGCGGTGCTGGGCAACCAATTGGCGGGCGCGAACAATTCCGGGTTGGACTACAACGACGCGATCCCGAAGCTGATCCAGATGTATCTGCCGTCCGGCGTTCTCGGTGTAGCGGTCACCGGACTGCTGGCCTCGTTCATGGCCGGGATGGCGGCCAATGTGTCCAGCTTCAACACCGTCTTCACCTACGACATCTGGCAGCGCTACATCCGGCCGAAGATGCCGGACAGCCACTACCTGCACATCGGCCGGATGGTCACCATCATCGGTGTCCTGGTCGGCATCGGCACCGCGTTCCTGGCCGCGCAGGCACAGAACATCATGACCTACATGCAGACCCTGTTCTCCTTCTTCAATGCACCGCTGTTCGGGGTCTTCATCCTCGGTCTGCTCTGGAAGCGGATGACGACACCGGCCGCATTGGTCGGCTATCTGCTCGGCATCATCGCTCCGACGATCGTCTGGATCGCCTATCTGCTGAATCCGGATCTGTTCGCCACCGCGACGGCGGAGACTCTGTACGGCGCGATCATCTCCTTCGGCACCGTGATCGTCTTCGGGGTGCTGGTCAGCCTGGTCACCAAGCCGAAGCCGGAGAAGGAACTGTCCGGCCTGGTGTACGGCATCGGCAAGATCGACATCCACGGAGATGCGGTGGCCACCGACACCAAGTGGTACCGATCCCCGGCCCTGCTCGGCACCGTGGCACTGGTGCTCTGCGTCGCCCTCTACCTGCCCTTCCTCTGACGCTGAGCAAGGAGAACCGTCATGAACAACAACGCCAACACCACTCCGGGCGCCGGCAACAACGGCCCGCGCGATCAGGGGTCGGGCAAGAACGTTCCTGATCTGACCGGCCAGGAAGCCGCCGAGGACGCCGTCCGGTCAACTCGGCGCTTCGACCTCCGCCGGATCCTGGGCGCCCTGTTCGGCGTCTACGGGATCATCGTGCTGCTCGTCGGCATCGTCAATCACAGCACCGATGGCGATAAGACCGGCGGCATCCAGATCAACATCTGGACCGGGATCGCGATGCTGATCGCGGGACTGCTCTTCCTGCTCTGGGACCGGCTCGCCCCGGTGCCCGCCGAGGACATCGTCAGCAGCCTGGAACAGCAGCAGGAAGAACTGAAGCACCAGGACGAGTGAACGCCCCGAACCGGTCGATCGGCACCGCGGCCCCTGAGTCTGTCGAAAACCGGGTGAAGCGGCGACCGTGCGGTTGTCGTCGACCTCCCTTCGGCAAGCTCAGCACCCGACCGCGATTTCCGGACAGTCGGCCGGGTTTCGGCCGGCGGCATCTCGGCAGCGATGCCGGCGTCGAGCAGGTCACCAGTTCGCGTGTCTCGACGGATCAGATCCTCCGGCAGATCAGATCCTTCGACCGAGCCAGCCCTTCGACACGTTCGGGTCCTTCGGCTGGTCCGACGAGTTCGGGTTCCTTCGACGGGCTCGGGACGCTCTTACTCGTCCCCGCCGCTGTTGTCGCCGCCGCCCTTGCCGTTCTTGCCCCCGGGGCGCAGGCTGTCCCAGATCTCCTTGCACTCGGGGCAGACCGGGAACTTCTCCGGGTCGCGGCTGGGCACCCACACCTTGCCGCAGAGGGCGACCACCGGCGTGCCCATCACCATCGCCTCGGTGAGCTTGTCCTTGGGGACATAGTGACTGAACCGCTCAGCGTCGCCCTCGTCGTACCGGTACTCGGTCTCGGTGCGCTCGTCGACAATCGTCTCCGCACCCGGGCTCAGTTGCTGACTCACGGGACCCACTTTATGCGCTGCCGGGCCAACCGGAAGCCCACGCCCGTGTTGCCCGAGATTCTCACTTGACCTCGACCTGGGTCGAGGTGATGGAGTAGGGCGGTGAACCAACCGTCGACCACCCCGGGCAGCACCGACACACCGAGTCCGGGGGACGGTCCGACGGTGACTCGGACCGGGTTGGCGATCGGTCTCTGCGCGATGATCATCGGGATCGCGTTCGAAGCGGCAGCGGTGGCGACCTCGATGCCGGTCGCGGCCAAGGACCTGAACGGGATCGACTCCTACGCCTGGGCGTTCTCGCTGTTCACCATCGGGATGCTCTTCTCCACCGTCGTCGCCGGCCGGCTGTGCGACCGGGTGGGCCCGGCCAAACCGATGATCGTCGGGATGCTGATCTTCGCCGCCGGCCTGGTGATCGGCGGTACGGCGGTCAGCTGGCCGATGCTGATCATCGGCCGGCTGGTCCAGGGACTCGGCGGCGGTGCGCTGAACACGGCGTCGTACGTGTGTATCGCCCAGGTGTTCGACGCCAAGCAGCGGCCGCGGATGTTCACCTACATCTCGATGGCCTGGGTGCTGCCCGGGATCGCCGGCCCGTCGGCGGCGGCCTGGATCACCCGGACCTTCAGCTGGCATTGGGCCTTCTTCGCCGTGCTGCCGCTACTGGCGTTCGGCGCGGTCCTGCTGACGCCGACCTGGCGGCTGCTGTTGCGGACGCCGTCGCCGGACCGCGACGAGAACGCCGCGCCGAGCAATCCGGCGCCGATCTGGGGAGCCGCCGTCGCGGCGCTGTCGGCGGCCCTGATCCAGTACGCCGGCCAGCGCCTCGACCTGCTCGCGGTCATCCCGGGGGTGCTCGGTCTGGCCGGCCTGGTGGTCGCGCTGCCACGGCTGATGCCGCCCGGCTTCACCCGGCTCGGCCGCGGGCTGCCGGCGGTGGTGCTGACCCGGATGATGCTGCCGGGCGCCTTCTTTGGCGCCGAGGCGTTCATTCCGCTGATGCTGGTCGAGGAGCGACATCTCAGTCTGACCCTGGCCGGCGCGGCGCTGACCGTCGGGTCGATCGGCTGGTCGTTCGGCGCCTGGGTGCAGTCCCAGCGCTGGATGACGGTCCGTCGGGACCGGATGATCACCATCGGCGTCGCCAGCGTCACCCTCGGTGTCGCGGTGGTCGCGGTGATGGCGCTGCTGCCCGGCAGTTGGGTCGGGCTGGTGGCGATCGGCTGGATCATCGCGGCGTTCGGGATGGGGGTCGGCACGGCGAGCAGTTCGGTGGCGACGATGGCGTTGTCCAGCGACGCCGAGCAGGGTCGTAATGCGTCGTCGCTCAACCTCGGCGACGCGCTCGGCACCAGTGTGTTCGTCGGGATCAGCGGGTCCGTGTTCAGCGCCTTGCACGGTCGCGGCGACCTGGCCGGCACCTTCGGCATCGCCTTCGCGGTGATGGCGTTCGTCGGACTGCTCGGCGTGCTCGCCTCGCTCCGGGTCGGCAAGCTCCCGCACTGATCCGCGGTGAGGGTGAGTCGGGTTCGGTTCCTGTCGGGGTGCTCGTCTAAAGTTCTGACGCGTGACAGCCCAACCTGAGCCGGAGACTCCGATCGATGCCTCAGGGAACGAGATCACCACCCGGACCGGGCTGCCGCCGGCCTTTCCGGATCGGGCGGCGTGGGGCACCGTCAAGCAGCTGCGGGCCTGGCAGGCCGCGGCGCTGACGCAGTATTTCGACACCAACCCGCAGGACTTCCTGGCGGTCGCGACGCCGGGTGCGGGGAAGACCTCGTTCGCGTTGACGCTGGCGGCCAACCTCTTCGACCGGCGGGAGATCGACCGGGTGGTCGTGGTCGCACCGACCGAGCATCTGAAGACCCAGTGGGCCGAGGCCGCGGACAAGATCAACATCCCGATCGATCCGAATTTCGGCAGCAAACAGGGCAAGACCAGCAAGGATTTCAAGGGGATCGCGCTGACCTACGCCGGGGTGGCGGCGAACCCGTTGGGGCTGCGGATCCGGGTCGAGGGCTTCAAGACCCTGGTGATCCTGGACGAGGTGCACCACGCCGGCGACGCGTTGAGCTGGGGCGAGGCGGTCCGGGAGGCGTTCGAGCCGGCTGCCCGGCGGCTGGCGCTGACCGGGACACCGTTCCGTTCCGACGCCAATCCGATCCCGTTCGTCCGGTACGAACCGGACGGCACCGGCGCGATGCGGTCCAAGGCCGACTACGCCTACGGCTACGGCCCGGCTCTGGAGGACGGGATCGTCCGGCCGGTGCTCTTCATGGCCTACTCCGGTGACATGCACTGGCGGACCAAGGCCGGCGACGAGGTCGCCGCCCGGCTCGGCGAACCGATGACCAAGGACCTCACCAATCAGGCGCTGCGGACCGCGCTGGACCCGGCCGGCTCCTGGATCCCGGTGGTGCTGAAGGCCGCCGACCATCGGCTGACCGAGGTCCGGCAGCATGTTCCGGACGCCGGCGGACTGGTGATCGCGACCGATCAGAATCACGCTCGGGCCTACGCCGACATCCTGAAGACGATCACCGGTAAGCGTCCGGTGGTGGTGCTCAGCGACGAGGCCAAGGCCGGCAAGAAGATCACCAAGTTCTCCGAGGGCGACGACCGTTGGATGGTGGCGGTCCGGATGGTGTCGGAGGGTGTCGACGTGCCGCGGCTCGCGGTCGGGGTGTACGCGACGATGACGGCGACACCGCTGTTCTTCGCCCAGGCCGTCGGCCGGTTCGTCCGGGCCCGATCGAAGGGGGAGACCGCGTCGGTCTTCCTGCCCAGCGCTGGGCACCTGTTGCGGTTCGCCGCCGACATGGAGGTCGAACGCGATCACGCGCTGAAGCCGCGCAGCGAGGACGAGACCCAGTTGCTGGTCGAGGCCGAGCGGACCCAGACCGAGGAGGACGCCGACCTGGACGGCGAGCACTCGTTCGCCGCGCTGGCCAGCGACGCCGACTTCGACCGGGTGGTGTTCGACGGTGGCGAATTCGGGATGGCGGCCTACTCCGGCAGTCAGGACGAGTTGGACTACCTCGGCATCCCCGGGCTGTTGGAGGCCGACCAGGTCAAGGATCTGCTGCGTCGGCATCAGGCCTCGCAGGTCGAGCGCGGTGGTGCCGAGCCACCGGCTTCGCACAGCACCCACCAGCGGCTCCGTGAGCTGCGCAAGGAACTGAACGGCCTGGTGGCGGCCTGGCATCACCGGACCAGCAAGCCGCACGGGGTGATCCATGCCGCGCTGGTGTCGGAGTGCGGCGGCCCGCCGTCGGCGGTCGCCAGCGAAGATCAACTCCAGCAGCGGATCGACGCCATCCGGCACTGGGCGGTCAGTGGCGCTTGATCCTGCGAGCGGCGGTTGCTCGCAGGAAGGCGCGCCACTGATCGACACCGTCGTCCAGACCGCCGTCGGTTCCGGTCTGCTCGAGCACGCTGCGCGCCGCCTTCGCCGTTGCTCGGTCGAAGTCACCGGTGATCTCGACCGGCCGATCCCAGATGTGATTGAGCATCCCCTGGACGGCCTGGACCTGTGCCGTCGAGCGAGTGCTGAAGGTCGACAGTTGCTCACCCGACCGACCGTTGTCGATGTGGATGTGATTGTGGTGGGTCGGGTTGTACAGATAGGTCAGCACGTAGGCGAAGTGCAGGTGCAGGCTGGCGGCCAACGCCCAGTAGCGGGTCCGGAAACGCCGCCGCCGGTCCTCGGCGTAGTCCTTCCAGATGTCATAGCGGGCCGACACCTGGACCTCGCCGTTGCGGACCAGCCGGGACAGATCGAACGCGCGGCCGGCGTCATGCCAGGAATCACAATCCGGTCCGCCGTCCAACCAGGATCCGTAGGTCCACACCTGGTCGGGTTTCGCAGCGCCGGTGAGCTCGCGGTAGTCGTCGAGCCAGCGGCCCAGCTGACCGTAGAAGCCGTCGTCGAACCAGAAGGTGTTCCGGTTCTGGCTGATGTCGTAGATCAGGTCGGCGTCGCCCAGCGACCGGTGCCCGCTCAGGCTGCTACGGGACACGCAGGTCGGGTCCGGGGTCGGCTCGTCGGTCCCCGGTGCACATCCGGCGACGCCAGCCGCCGCGAGCCCGGTTGCCGTGCCGACGCCCAACCTCAGCAGGGATCGTCGGCTCAGCGGCATGATCACCAGAGTAGGCAGTCCGACAAGGCAGGCCATCGGACTGCGGTACCGATCGGGTCAGACTGCTGTCTGGGATGCGGATGTCTGGGATGCTGGCGAATCGATCTCCCTGATCTCCGACGAACCATCGGGCCGGCCGATCACCACCCCGTCGGCGATGCCGACGAAGAAGCCGTTCTCGACAACACCGGGAATGGTGTTCAACTCGACCGCCAGGGTGGCCTGGTCGGTGACCGAGCCGAGTCGGACGTCCAGGATGTAGTTGCCGCTGTCGGTGATCACCACCTCGTCGTTGCGGATCCGCTGCTGCGGGTCGGCGCCGGCGTGACCGTGGTCGGACAGCAGTTCGATGATCAACTTCCGACTGCTCCGCCAGCCGAACGGCAGCACCTCGATCGGCAGCGGGAAGGCGCCCAGCTGGGGGACGAGCTTGCTGTCGTCGGCGACGATCATCACCGTCTTCGAGGCTCGGGCGACCACCTTCTCCCACAACAGGCAGGCACCGCCCCCTTGATCATCGAACCGTCCGGTGCGATTTCGTCGGGGCCGTCGACGGTCAGGTCCAGCTCGACCAGATCGTTCAGGTCGGCCAGTGGAACGTCGAGCTCGCGTGCGAGATCGCGCGTTGCGGTCGAGGTCGGCACCCCGACGATGTCCAAGCCGTTGCGGACCCGCTCGGCCAAGGCACGGACGAAGAAGTGCGACGTGGTGCCCGAACCCAGCCCCAGCTTCATCCCGTCCTGACAAAGATCATGGGCCGCCCGCAGTCCTGAGGTCTGTTTGGCCAGGTCCTGACCGGTCAGACCGTCGGTCAGAGAGGATTCGATCATCGGACAACTCCTTGTGCGGTGGGTGAGATTGCTGCTGGGATCGGGGTCGAGCTGATCATGTCGGTCGCTGCGACGACCTCGGCGAAGGTGGCGATCCGGCGCCGGTCCGGATCGTCGATCCGGGACCAGTCCACCAGCCAGGTGCTGACCTCGGCCCGGTCGCCGGTCTGCAGATCGACCGCGCTGTCGCCGACGTACAGCGAGGTCGACCGATCACCGCCGAGCCGGCGGATCGTCTCCAACAGGTGCTCGGGATCGGGCTTGTGCTGGTCGAGCGTGTCGGCGCCGACAATCGCACCGACGAACCGGTCGACGCCGAGCGCGGTCAGGACCCGACGGGCCATGTCCTCGGTCTTGTTGGTGCAGATGCCGATCGCAATTCCCCGATCGGCCAACGCCTGCAGGGATTCCGCCGCGTCGGCAAAGAGTCGGGACTCCTGCACCGGGCTCGTCCGGGCGGCCCGCAGATAGGTCTCTACGTCGCGGGTCAACCGGTCGTCGTCGACCTGCAGTCCGATCGCCCGGTAGACACCCGAGATCAGACCGGTCGGTCCGTGACCGGTGAACCCCTCGACGAATCGCGGGTCCTGGGCGGGGCGGCCGTGTTCGGCGAGGACGACGTTGACCGCCCGGGCGATGTCGGCAGCGGTATCGACCAGCGTTCCGTCCAGATCGAAGATCACGGTGCGTACGGGCCGATCATCGTCGGCCGCGGCGGCACTGACCGAGCCGGCCGTCGGCAACTCGAGCCCGGCCAGGGTGTCGAAGGTTCCTTCCAGGGCAGGGAAGAGCCGCTGGTAGACCTCGGAGAGACGGTCGTAGATCGTGGACGCCTCGGTGTTCGGTCGCACCGGATCCTGCTCGGTGACGACGGCCAGGGCCCGGTCCAGTTCGGGCCAGGCACCGGTGCCGACGCCGGCCAGCAACGCGGCACCGAAGGCGCCGCCCTGCTCGGCGCCGCTGACCGAGCGCACCGGCTGTCCGAGCACGTCGGCCAGCAGCTGCAGCCAGAGCCGGCCGCCGGTGGCTCCGCCGGACACCAGGATCCGCTCCGGTGCGCCGACGGCGGCGGTCACCATGGATCCGATCTGGCGCAGATTGAGCAACACTCCCTCCAGCACGCTGCGGATCAGATGATCACTGCGGTGCCGTCCGGTCAGACCGATCCAGCCGCCGCGGGCGGTCGGTGCGATGTGCGGTGCTCGCTCGCCGGACAGGTACGGCAGGAACAGCAGCCCCTCCGATCCCACGGGTGCGGCGTCGGCAGCCCTGTTCAGGGCGGTGAAGTCCAGCCCATCGGCGAGTTCGCCGAGGACCGAGCGGAGCCAGGCGTAGCTGCCGCCGGCGTTCAGCGACACGCCCATCACATGCCAGCGGCCCGGAGCGTTGCCGCAGGAGATCTGCAGCCGGCCGTCGGGATTGTCCGGGCAGCGGGTGTCGGCGGCGCCGACCAGTCCGGCGGTGCCCAGCGTGACGCCCTGCACGCCCGGTCCGACGATGCCCATCGAGGTGGTCTGCAGGACGGAGTCGCCTCCGCCGCCGACGACCGGGGTGTCGGCGGCCAGCCCCCATCGCCGGGCGAGTTCGGGGAGGATCGTGCCGGTGATCTCGGTCGACTCGACCACCCTGGGGAACAGGTCGGGATCGAGGTCGATCAGCCGCATCAGCTCGGTCGACCAGCGGCGTCGGCGGACGTCGAACAGCCCGGTACCGGAGGCGTCGGATACGTCGGTGCAGCGGTCGCCGGTGATCTTGAACCGCAGAAAATCCTTCGGGTTCAGCACTGTTCGCAGTCGGGCGAACTCCGCGGGTCGATGCTTCCGCATCCAGCTGATCTTGCCGGCCGTGTAGCCGGGCAGCATCTGGTTGTCGGTCAGCTGCAACAGGGCAGCCAGCCCGCCGGCTGCAGTGACGATCTCGTCGCACTCGGTGGCACAGCGTTGGTCGTTCCACAGGATCGCCGGGATCAACACCTCGCCGTGCTCGTCGAGCGCGGTCAGGCCGTGCATCTGCCCGCACAGGCCGATGCCCGCGATCCGCTGCGGATCGACGCGTCCGACGACGTCGCTGACTGCGGCGTCGGTCGCCTGCCACCAGTCCTCCGGGTCCTGCTCGGCCCAACCCGGCCGGGGGACCTGCAGGGGATAGTCCCGGGTCGCCTCGGCGACGACCCGTCCGTCCTCGCTGATCACCACGACCTTGCACGCCGAGGTGCCCGCATCGATACCCATCCACATGGTGCGATTCCCCTCCACGCGTCAGGCGCCGTGCCGGATCCGGGTGTGTTTGACGTGCAGGTATCCGTCGATGGCTTCGCGGCCGTGCTCGACACCGAAGCCGCTGCCCTTGCGGCCACCGTACGGCGCGTTGATGATGCCGGCGTCGACGTTGTTGATCGCGACGTTGCCGAAGTCCAGCTGCTTGCTGAGGGTGAACGTCTGGCCGAGATCGCGGCAGAATCCGTACGCCGCCAGACCTGCTGAGGTGCTGTTGGCCTGAGAGATCGCCTCGTCCAGATCGGTGTAGCGGGCGATGCCGATCACCGGACCGAAGGTCTCTTCGTGCATGATCAACATGTCCTGGTCGGTGTCGGCCAGGACGGTCGGTTGCAGGAAGAGACCGGGGGCCAGGTCGGAGATCGGTCCGCCGCCGGCGATCACCCGGGCGCCCCGCTGGACAGCGTCGGCGATGTGCGCCGTGGTCCGGTCGAAGATCTCCTGGTTCACCACCGGCCCGACGTCGGCGTTGGGCGTCTGCAACCCATCGGCAACCACGAGCCGAGTGGCGCCTTCGGCGAGGGCCGCCAGGTAGTCGTCGTAGACGTCGGTGTGCACGTACCCGCGGTTGATCGAGATGCAGATCTGGCCGGCATTGCGGAAGGCCCGCCGAAGCGTCCCGCGGACGGCCTCGGTGAGGTCGGCGGTCTCGGTGACGATCAGCGGGCAGCTGCCACCGAGTTCCATCGACAGCGACGTCGCCTTGGCCACCCCGCGCGCGATCGCGGCGCCGGTGGCGCCCGACCCGGTGAAGGCGATCTTGTCGATGTCGCCGTGCTGGGTGAGTGCCTGCCCGGTCTGTCCGGCTCCGGTGATCATGTTGACCACGCCGGCCGGGAGCTCGGTGGCGGCGACGCACTCGGCCAGCAACAGTCCGGAGCCGGGGCTGTACTCCGACGGCTTGATCACCATCGTGCAGCCGGCGGCCAGCCCGGCGCCGAGCTTCCAGCCGATCAACTCCAGCGGATAGTTCCACGGCGCGATCGCGGCCACAACGCCGATCGGCTCGTACTCGACGAGGCTGGAGAAGCCGTCGTCGGCGTTCGGCACGATCGACCCGCGGAGTCGGGTCGCCTCCTCGGCGTAGAAGTGCAGGGCGGCAACCAGCTTGCGGGCCTCTCCGCGCGCCTCGTCCAGCGGCTTGCCCATCTCGATGGTGACCGCCGTCGCCAGTTCGTCGATCCGCAGGGCGACCTGATCGGCGATCGCGTGCAGGTGTTGCGCTCGGACCGACGGGTTGACGGTGCGCCAGGAGCTGAAGGCAGACCGTGCCGCGCTCACGGCACTGTCGACCTGCTCGGCGGAGCTGTCGGGTTGGCTGGTCACCACCTGTCCGGTGGCCGGATTGATCACGTCGATGGTCGGACCGGCATGGTCGGTCCACACCCCGTTGATCCAGTTGCGGACCGTCCCGTTGTTGGGCTTGTTCATCGCTGTTCTCCGGTCGGAATGATCTTGCTGTCGGGATCTTGGTGCGGCAGGTCGTTGTGGATCATCGTCTCAAGCGACCCTGCTGCGGAGTTCGGCGCCGGTCAATGCACGCCGGACCTCGTCGGCGGCCAGCTGCTGCAGGGCCCGGACCGAGGCGGTGGAGTAGAAGGCGGCATGCGGGGTGAGAATGACCCCGGCCTGGGTCCGCAGCGGGCTGTCGGCCGGCAGCGGTTCGGGCTCGAACACGTCCAGTGCGGCACCGGCGAGCCGGCCGTCGGACAAGGCGTCGGTCAGCGCGGCCGTATCGACCAGCCCACCACGGGAGGTGTTGACCAGGACCGCTCCCGGTCGGAGTCTGCCGAGGGCCCGGTGATCGATCAGGTGCGCGGTCTCGGGCACCAGCGGGCAGTGCAACGAGATCGCGTCGCTGGTCGTGAGCAGGTCGTCCAGCTCGACCCGGGTGACGACCTCGTCGATCCGAGGATCGGCGTACGGGTCGTGGGCCAGAACTCTGGTCCCGAAGGCCTGCAGACGGCGCGCCACCGCGAGCCCGATCCGGCCGGTCCCGATCAGCCCGACCGTTGTATCGGCCAGGGCCGGTAGCGGGCCGACGTCCGGCGGCTGGCACCAGCCCTGGTCCCGGATCAGTCCGTCGTAGACGGGTAGCCGGCGCAGCAGCGACAGGAGTGCCGCGACGGCGTGGTCGGCGACGGTTTCGCTGCCGTAGTCGGGAACGTTGGCGACCGCGATTCCGGCTGCGCGGGCCGCGTCGACGTCGACGTTGTCGTAGCCGATGCCGTAGCGGACCACGATGGCCGCCGGGGCGAGAGCCTGCAACGCGGCCGCCGTCATCGGCGCGAAGTTGACCAGCACGGCGTCCGCGCCACGGACGGCCGTGATCGTCTCGGCCTCGGTCCGGCATTGATGCACGGCAAAGCTGGCGCCGATCTCGGCAGCCACGGCCCGCTCGGCGTCGACGTTGCCGAAGGCGTGATCGGTGACCACGATCCGGCGGGTCATGACGGCTGGGCAGAGCCGGTGGCGAGCAGTCCGCGGCCGGCGAGATTGCGCATCAGGGATCGGACGCCGACGGTCCAGTCCGGTGCTGCTTCGGCGGTCTGGACGATGTTGATCAAGCTGCCCAACCGTGGCGAGGAGATGCTGACCTCGTCGCCGACCTTGTGGGTGAAGCCCTGTCCCGGATGGTCACGGTCCTCGGTCGGAGCAAACATGGTGCCGGTGAAGAGGACGAATCCGTCGGGGTACTGGTGGTGATCGCCGTAGGCGTGCGCGACCAGGGTTCGGGGATCCCGGGAGATCTCACTGACCGGGTTGATGCCTTCCAACCGGAACCCGTCCGGTCCGCTGATCCGCAGCGTCACATCGATGGTGGCCGCATCGTCGTAGCCGAAGGAGTCGTCGAAGAGTCGGACGAAGGGGCCGATGGCGCAACTGGCGTTGTTGTCCTTGGCCTCGGCCAGCAGCAATGCGCTGCGGCCCTCGAAGTCACGCAGGTTGACGTCGTTGCCCAGGGTGGCTCCGACGGGCTCGCCGGCAGAGGTGTTGATCAACACCATCTCGGGCTCCGGGTTGTTCCAGGTGGATCGGGCCAGAATACCGATCGCCGCGCCGACGCCGACCGCGGACAGCACCGGAGCTTTGGTGAAGATCTCCGGGTCCGGCCCGATCCCGACCTCGAGATACTGCGACCACAGGCCCTCGGAGATCAACACCTGCTTGGCCTTCTCGGCCTGCGGCGTGCCGGGTTCGACGGAGATGTTCTCGCCGACCACGTCGGCGACCTGGCGGCGGACCTCGGCGGCACGGTCCGGGTCTCCGGCCGACCGTTCCTCGATCACCCGCTCGATCATGCTGCGGGCGAAGGTGACTCCGGCGGCCTTGAGGACCTGGACATCGATCGGCGCCAGCAGACGAGGCTGCCGATCGTCCCCAGCAGGGTCGAAGCTGGCCCGCAGCACGTCGGCCAGCCGCCAGCGGCGATCACCGTCGGCGGCACAGACCACCGCGACCCGATCCGGATTGTCGAACAGGTCGGCCGTGGTCGGCGCGAGGTGGGTGATGTCGATCAGTTCGTCGCCGCGGACCGCGACCACACACGGTCCGACCGCGGGGTCGAGGAGGCGGCCGACAAGGGTCGCGGTGCCGGCGTCATCGGGGAGGACCTGGGCGACCAAGGACTCCGAGTCGATCAGTGAGGTAGGGGATTGAGGCTGACTCACCATGGGATGTGCTCCGTGTGTCTGAGCCCATCAGCTGCGGGAATCTGCTGACGAGCGGGCGAGAGGGGCGTCACGCAGACCGCGCCGACGCCGTCTCCGGGACCGTATCATCGTACAAATTATGGAGCAAGGCTCCTTGCGGTCGTGAGATATGTCCTTGCTACACAGAGAACTTGCCCGACGTGAGTCGATCGTCGGCGTTGACATGACACGACAATCATCATACATTTCCAGACATGGACGATGTCGCCCCGACTCGCAAACGCCTCCCCGAGGCGATTGCGAACGAGCTCCAGAATGAGATCTTGGGGCTCGAGGTCGGCACCAAGCTGCCGACCGAGAATGAGTTGGCGTCCCGCTTCGAGGTGTCCCGGACCGCCGTCCGGGAGGCCACCCGTTACCTGGTCCAGCGGGGCCTGGTCTCGGTGAGCCCGGGTCGTGGCATGACGGTTGCCGAGTTCGACGGTCGGATGATCGCCGATCAGTACGCCCTGCTGCTGCGGCACAGCCAGGGCTCCTTCGTTCAGCTGCTGGAGGTCCGGCTGGTCCTCGAGGTCGAGATGGCGGCACTCGCCGCCGCGCGCCGTACCGATCAGCAGCTGAAGGACATGATCGACACCAACCACCGGTTGGAGCAGGCCGTGAACGCCAAAGCGGAGTTCCTGCAGGCCGACCTCGGTTTCCACGAGTTGGTTGCGCAGGCCAGTGGGAACCCGTTCTTCGCGTTGATCGTCCGGCCGATCAACGGATTCCTGTCCGAGGAGTACGCCGCCGGGCCGGGCTATCCGTCGGAGGCGACCCAGACCATCGCCGAGCACATCGAGATCGCCGACGCGATCGCCGCCGGAGATCCGAACCGAGCACGGTATGCGACCGAGCACCACCTGCGGCGCGTGGTCCGCAACCGCGCCCGGTTCCTCGCCGCAGAGCGTGACGACAACTGACGGTCCCGACAACTGAATCGAGCGCTGGGTCCTCAGCTTGCCCGGCGCCGCCAGCACCGCAGCGTGAAGACGTCAGCGGTACGACAGTGCAGAGGAGCACACATGTCAGAGCAGACAACCTCGCTGATCCTGCCGACTCGGCGTCAGTTCCTGACCGGCGGTCTCGGGCTGGCCGCGGCCGGTGTCCTGGGCGCCTGTGGAGAAACCTCCGGATCGGCCGCCGGTGGTGGCGGCAACAAAACCGCCTCCTACGTCAACAAGGGCATGGATTTCTTCTTCTTCGTCGTCCAGTCCGAGGCAGTGAAGCGGGCGAGCAAGGAGATCGGCTACACCTTCCAGACCACCGATGCCAAGCAGGATGCGAGCGCCCAGTACAACAACTGGAACTCCGCACTGCTGCAACGCCCGGGCATGATCATCTCCGACCCGGTGGATTCCGAGGGGCTGGCGCCGATGACGAAGAAGGCCGGCCAACAGAAGATCCCGGTCGGCATCATCGATACCCCGCTGACCAAGGGCGAGACCGACTTCACCGTCTCCTTCGACAACAGGAAGGGCGGCGAGCTGGCGGGCCAGAAGGTCGCCGACCTGTTGAAGAAGAAGTACGGCAGCGTGAAAGGCACCGTGCTGAACGCCTACGGTGCGCTGTCCTCGGTCGCCTGGCGGCAACGCAAGGAAGGTTTCGAAGCAGTGCTGAAGAAGTATCCGGGTGTCAAGATCCTGGCGCGGCCGACCGACGGCGCCGAGACCAAGGCCCGCGACGTGGCGGCGGCGACGCTGTCGGAATACCCGGATCTGGACGCGGCGCACGCGCCGAGCGGTTCGATCACCCGCGGCATCGTGACCTCGATGAAGAACGCCGGCAAGGCCAAGCCGGTCGGCGATGATGATCACATCATCCTGGTCTCGATCGACGGCGAGCCGCAGTCGTTGCAGTGGACCCGGGACAAGATCCTGGACGCCGAGGTGTCGCAGGACCCGGTGGCCTACGGGCAGATCTGTGTGGAGATGCTGAACAAGTACGCGGTCGCCGGCAAGGAGGTTCCCTTGCAGGACTACAGCAACAAGGACTACTTCTGGGAAAAGGCACCGATCGTCAAGGGGGCGACCGGCCCGACCATGGTGATCCCGCCGTACTACATCGATGCCGACAACGTCGAGGATCCGCGGCAGTGGGGCAACGTGGTGATCAAGGACTGGGGCATGAAGCAATCATGACCCCCGATGGTACGAACAACCCCGGCGGCATCATCAACCCCGGCGACGGGGCGCCACTGCTGGAGGTCCGCGGCGTCTCCAAGCGGTACGGCGAGGCGTGGGCTCTGCATCCCTTGGACCTGACGATCACCGAGGGATCGATCCACGGCCTGCTCGGCAAGAACGGCGCCGGCAAATCGACGCTGATGGGGATCATCGCCGGCTCGATCACCCCGACCTCGGGCCAGGTGATCTTCCGTGGACAGGACATCACCGGCAGCAGCCTCGCGGCCCGCCGCCGGCTGGGGATCCGACTGCTGCCGCAACATGCGGAGATCATGCCCAATCTGTCGGTGGCGGAGAATCTGCTCACCCCGGACTACAACGGCGCCGCCTGGGTCAACTGGCGCGACGTCCGTGCGCGGGCCGCAGAGCTGCTGCAGCGGTACGACCTGGTCATCCCGCCCGATGTACCGGCCGGAAGTCTCGCACTGCCCGACCAACGCAAGCTGGGGATCGTGAAAACCCTTGCTGGCAACGGACAACTCGCCATGTTGGACGAGCCGACCACGGCTCTCAGTCAAGCCGAGCGGGTGTCCCTGTTCGACTGGATGCGGGACCTGAACGCCGGCGGCCAGACCTTCGTCTACATCTCCCACTTCAACAACGAGATCCAGGCGGTGTGCGACGAATACACCATCCTGCGCGATGCCCAACGGGTGGCGTCCGGCGCACAGGTCAAGCAGCTGAGCAGCGCGCAGCTGTCGGAGCTGGTCGTCGGGTCGGAGGTCACCGAGTTCCGCCGCGATTCCGGTCGGGTCGGTGACGTCGTCCTGGAGGTCGACGGATTGACCAGCGACGGTGTCGGGCCGGTCTCGCTGACCGTCCGGGCCGGTGAGATCGTCGGATTCATCGGGCTGCCCGGGTCCGGTTCGCAGGAGACCGCACGGACGATCGCCGGTCTCCGGCCGCCCCGGTCCGGGTCGGTGACGGTCGACGGCCGCACCGTCCGATGTCGGTCGGTGCAGTCCGCCGTGCGCGGCGGCATCGCCTATCTGACGCCGGACCGGATCGGGGAAGGGCTGGTCGGTCCGCTGTCGGTGCAGGAAAGCATGCACATCGGCGCTTGGCCGACCCGGCACGGGTTTCTCGATCTGTCCGACATGCGGCGGGTCTTCGAACGGTATCGCGACTCGTTGTCGTTGCGGGTGCACCGACCGCAGCAACCGGTCTCCGAACTGTCCGGCGGCAACCAGCAGAAGGTGCTGATCGGACGACTGCTCGCCCTGCAGCCCAAGGTGCTGATCCTCGACGAGCCGACCCTGGGCATCGACGTCGGAACCAAGGAGGAGGTGCACCGGCTGGTCGACGAACTGACCGATCACGGGCTGGCGGTGATCATGCTGGCCTACGACACCGACGAGCTGGTCCGGGTCGTCGACCGCGCCGTCGCCTTCGCCGACGGCAGCATCTCCGGGGAACTGGCCGGGGATCGACTCAGTGTCGAAAACGTCCTGGATGCCCTGGCACACAAGGAATCCACCTACACCGGGAGCGTGAAGTGATCAGCCCCTCAGCGTCGCAGACAGCGTCCGGCGCGGCTCCGGAGTCCGTTTCGCCGGACCCAGGAGGACCGACCGGCACCACGCCGACCGGACCGACCCGATCGGGCAGCAGCACTCGGGTCATCAATCTGCTGCTGAACAACGTCGTCTGGTTGTTGTTGATCGTCTTCGCGATCATCGCCAACGTCATCAACCCGTTCTTCCTGACCATTCCCAATCTTCAGAACATCCTTGTCCAGGCGACAAGTCTGGCCGCACTCGCGCTGGCTCTGGCGGTGACGCTGCTGCTCGGGGAGATCGACCTCTCGGTGGTCGGCATCCTCGGCGTCAGCGGTGCGGTCGGCGCCGTACTCGTCCAACACGGTGTCCCGGGCGGGCTCGCCATTCTGGTGGTGCTCGCGCTCGGCGCGCTGATCGGTCTGGTGAACGGCTTCTGCATCTCCTACCTGCGGATGAACTCGCTGATCGAGACACTGGCGATGGGACTGGCGCTGGGCGGTGCCGTGCTGGCGATCACCCGAGGTCAGACGATCACCATCGATTCGCCGGCCTATCTGTGGATCGGGCAGGGACTGATCGGCGGTTGGCCGGTGATGCCGATCGCGCTGGTGCTGCTCTTCGTGATCATGGGAGTGATCTTCTCCCGGACCCGATGGGGCCGTCGGCTCTACGCCACCGGTGGCAACCCGCGGGCGGCGTACGCGTCGGGCATCAATGTCAAGCGGGTGAAGCTGCAGGCCTTCGTGGTGTCCGGGCTGCTCGCCGGGGTTGCCGGCTGGCTGACGACCGCCTACCTCGCCGGTGTCAACGCGACTGTCGGCAGCAACAATCTGTTGTTGTATGCGATCGCTGCCCCGGTGATCGGCGGCGTGTCGTTGTTCGGTGGCCGAGGCAACATCATCGGCATGCTCGGCGGCACGCTGTTGCTGACAGTGGTCCAGGTCGGTCTGCAGATCATCAACATCTCCGCCTACTACGTTGCCATCGTCGGTGGCGTGATGATCTTCCTCGCGGTCGTCGTCGACACCGTACGGGTGCGGCATCAGGAACCGACCTGACCGGCTGGCACGATGAACACCGACCGGAACAGCATCCGACGGGTTGTAGGAGGCGCGGCGTGGCGACTGACTTTTCCGACCAGGTGATCGCGGTCACCGGTGCAGCAGGAGGTATCGGGCAGGCGATCTGCCGACGGCTGGCCGACGACGGAGCGACCGTCTACGCCTTGGACACCCATGCCGGCGTTCACGGCATCCCGGTCGAGATCGACGTGACCTCCGCGGAGTCGCTGGGCGCGGCCCGGGATCGAGTGTTGGCCGAGGCAGGGAAGGTCGACGGAGTCGTCGCTGCGGCCGGCATCGTCGAGGACGACGTCGCCGCAGAACAGATGTCGGCCGGTCAGTTCCGCGCCGTGATCGAGGTCAATCTCGTCGGCGTGTTTCTGACCTGCCAGGCCTTCGGGCAGCCGATGCTGCGGGCCGGCAGCGGCAGTGTCGTCGCGATCTCCTCGATGAGCGGCAACCACGTGGTCAACACGCCGCAGGACCAATGTGCCTACAACGCGTCCAAGGCCGGAGTCAGCGCGCTGGTCCGATCCCTGGCCGCGGAGTGGGGGCCACGCGGGGTCCGGGTGAACGCGATCGCGCCGGGTTATGTCGACACCCCGTTGCTGGCGGCCAAGAAGCACCAGTTCGCCCAATGGCTTCAGGCCACTCCGGCCGGTCGGATGGCGCGACCGGAGGAGGTGGCCGCCACCGCTGCCTTCCTGCTCGGCGACGAATCTGCGTTCTACTGCGGCAGTGAACTGCTGATGGACGGCGGCTACAGCCTGCGCTGACCGCTTCTCGGTCGCCCCCGTCAGGAGCCTGACATGAGGGCTGTGTAACCTCCTGATCGATGCGGTGAGGAGGGGCATGGCAGAGCGATCGAACGATGCAGGCGACGACGCGCAGGATCACATCGCCTACCAGACGCGGCGGTTGCAGCAGGTGTTGCGGCGAACCGGCGACGCGGCGCTGCAGACCACCGGGCTGACCCTGGCGCAGTACACCGTGCTGCAGGCCATCGCCCGGACACCGGACGTGTCCTCGGCCCAGATCGCGCGGGACTGCAACGTCAGCCGGCAGTCGCTGCAGGAGTTGATGCGGGTGCTCCGCAGCAGCGGCTACGTCCGGGTGGTCGAGCAATCGGGCAAGGGCCGCGCGCTGCCGATCAGGATCACCCCGGAGGGGCGCAAGGTGCTGCGGAAGGCCGACCGTGCGGTGGGCCGGGTCGAGGATCGGATGATCGCCGGAATCAGCGAGGCCGAGGTGGCCCGAGTAGTGGAGTTGCTGCGCCGCTGCGCGCGCAACGTCGAAGCCATCTGACGTCGGTCGGCGGTCCCGACTACCCTGGACACCGTGAGTGACATTCCGATCGGTTCCCCGCCCGCTCCTCCGGGTCGGCATGCCGCGCCCCGCGGCTGGTATCCGGATCCGGTCGACGGCTCTCGGGAACGCTACTGGGACGGCTGGGGTTGGTCCCGCAATACGCGTGAGGTGGCGGCGAACGGGCCGGCAGGCGCCGGCCCCACCGGCGCACCCGGCTTCCAGCCGCACGGCTTCCAGCAGCAACAGGGGTATCAGCAGCAGGGTTACCAGCAACAGGGTTACCAGCAACAGGGTTACCAGCAGGGCCAGCCGCAGCCGTTGCCGTCCTATCCCGGTGCGGCAGCGCAGGCTGTCGCTGGTCCGCAGACCGCCGACGGCGTACCGCTGGCGGGTTGGGGCTGGCGGTTCCTGTCCGGATTGATCGATCTGATCATCGTCTCGATCGTCGGCTCGATCCTCGCTCTGCCGGTGTCTCTGCAGTCGTTGCCGGCGATCTCGCGATACTTCAGCCAGGCGGTCGCCGATGCCGAGGCCGGCCGGATGACACCGACACTGACCGCGCAGGAGTTGTTCAGCACCAACCAACAGATCCTGATGAGCGCGATCACGGTCGTCGTGGGGCTGTTGTACTTCGTTCTGCTGTGGCGGTTTCGGGGCGCGACGCTGGGACAGTCGATCTGCGGGCTGCGGGTGGTACCGGACGGTCAGGGGCGCAACACCGAACGGTTGCCCTGGCCGCAGGCGGTCATCCGGGCGTTGGTCTGGAGTGTCCCGTTCACTGCCGGGACGGCGATGCTGTTGCTGTTCGGAGCGCTCAATTCGCTGTTCCCGCTGTGGAACGCCAAGCGTCAGGCGATCCATGACATCGCCGCCAAGACCCAGCTGATCAAGATCAGGTGAGGATGCCCCAGCGGGTCAGCTGATCCAGCAGGGCAGCGGGGTCGGGGACCCGGACGGCGGTCAGTCGGCGCCGGACCCGGCCGATCCGTTGATCATCCCAGCCGGCAATCTCACCGGCAGCGGCCGGAGCATCGTTCCCGGCCAGCAGGACCCGGGCGTCGGCCGGGTCGGCGCCGTCGATGATCGCGTCCAGGGCGATGATCAGCCCGACCAGGCGGACCGGATCGTCGAGTGCCACGGCGCACGCCAGGTCGGCCTCGACGAAGGTGCTGAGTTGAGCAGCCAGGTCGCCGTCGGCGGATGGATCGGTCGCCGACAGCAGACCCTGCAGTTCCTCGGACTCCGCCTCGGCGACGGCGTCGTCATAACCCGTGCAGCGGAAGGGGATCGCGACCCGGATCACGATCTCGGGATCGAGTTCCCGGGCGGCGGCCGCGATCCGGGCGATGTTGCCCACCGGATCCTGGGGATCACGGACCACGTTGTCGACGCCGGCGATCCGCAACCGCTGCGGATGCCGCCCGGCCACGGCGACCAGTCCGCCCGCCCCGCCGGTGTTGATCACCGTCACCGGCAGTTCGGCGGACGCGGCGCGGTCCAGAGCCATCAGTTCCTGATCGGGCACCAGCAGCGCCCCGAGCAAGGCACCGTGCGGGCCGGATCGCAGCTCCTGAATCTCGGACACGGTGGTCACCGGCTGAGCCGACGCCGGGTCGATCAATCCGCTGAAGAGCCTCATCCTCAGCAGGGTAGTCCAGCGGTCCGTCGGCCTGGCCTGTGGTAGATCTGAGTGATCGGCGGACGACGACGATCAGGAGCGCGAGATGGCGGACTGGACCCAGGCCGATGCCGACCGCGAGTTGGCGAAGGTCCGGCGTGCTTGCCGGGATCTCCCCGAGATGACCGAACGGCCCAGCCACGGCGGCCCCGGATTCTTCGTCCGGGACAAGAAACTGTTCGTGATGTTCCTCGATGATCATCACGGCGACGGCCGGCTGGCGATCTGGTGCGCCGCGCCCGAGGGTGTCCAGCAGGAGATGATCGACACCGAGCCCGAACGCTTCTTCCGGCCGCCCTATGTCGGCCATCGTGGCTGGCTCGGGGTGCACCTGCGCGAGGTCGATCAGGGCGAGCTGGACCGGATCGCCGAAGAGGCCTACCGGAGCGTCGCGCCGAAGGCCCTGATCAAGCAGTTGGACGCGGCAACGCCGAGCTGAGCGGACAGCAGTCCCGGATCACAGCTCGCCTTCGGTGGCCACCCCGGCCTCGGCCAGCTCGGCATAGGTCTGTTCGATCCGTTCCGGAGCCACGGCGGCGGTGAGATCCAGCCGTACGGTGGTGGTGAAGCCCGCCTTCACGGCATCCAGGGCGGTGGCCCGGACGCAATGGTCGGTGGCGATGCCGACCACGTCGCAGCTGTCGACCCGATGATCGGCAAGCCAAGCCTGCAACGTTTTCCCGTCCTTGTCCCGACCCTCGAAGCCGGAGTAGGCGGCCTCGTACTCTCCCTTGTCGAAGACCGAGCCGAAGTCGGAAAAGGTCAGTTGATCATGAAACTCGACACCGTCGGTGCCGACCACGCAGTGCGGCGGCCAGCTGTCGACGAAGTCGGGATGGTCGGAGAAGTGGGATCCGGGGTCGATGTGATGATCACGGGTGGCGACCACCACGTCGTAGCCGTGATCACCGTCGAGCAGTTGGCTGATCCGGGCCGCCGTGGCGGCTCCGCCGGTGACGGCCAGTGAACCGCCCTCGCAGAAGTCCTTCTGGACGTCGACGACGATCAAAGCATGGGTCATGATCAACTTCCTCTCGAGGTCCTGTGCTCAGACGAAGACGGTCTCCAACACCGGTTCGCCGCGCGACATCTTCGATGCCGCCAACGGCAGCTCGGCGAAGGCCTTGCGATGGCGTTCCCGGGCAGCGGCCAGCGGTTCCCGACCGACGATCTCACCGTCGGTGACCAACGGGACCAGCAGATCGCGGCCGGACTCGACGGTGGGTTCCTTGTCGATCCCGATCACCTCCGCGTCGGCGACGCCGCGTGAATCGTAGCTGCGGACGGCATACTTGCGGCCGCCGATCGTCGCCTTGGACGCGCTCTTCTTGGCGACGTGGATCATCGGCGCATCCGGTTCGTCGGAGGTGGCTCGGGCGACCATCTTGTAGACGAATCCGCAGGTCGGATGCCCGGATCCGGTGACCAACGCGGTGCCGACGCCGTAGCCGTCGACCGGGGCACCGGAGAGCGCCGCGATCTGCCACTCGTCCAGGTCGCTGGTCACGATGATCTTGGTGTGGATCGCGCCCAGCGAGTCCAGCAGGCTGCGGACGTGCTTGGCCTGGACCGGAAGGTCGCCGGAGTCCAGCCGGACCGATCCGATCTTGCCGCCGGTCAGCTCGACCGCGGTCCGGACCGCCTCGTCGACGTCGTAGGTGTCGACCAACAGGGTGGTGTCCTCGCCGAGCGCGGCGATCTGCGCGGTGAAGGCATCGCGTTCGTTGTCGTGCAGCAGCGTGAAGGCGTGTGCCGCGGTGCCGATGGTCGGCACCCCGTAGCGTCGGCCGGCCTCCAACGAGGACGTGCCGTCGAAGCCGGCGATGTAGGCGGCCCGAGCGGCGGCGACCGCGGACAGCTCCTGGGTCCGCCGCGCACCCATCTCCAGGCAGGGTCGACCGTCGGCCACCGCGGTCATCCGGGAGGCTGCCGACGCGATCGCCGAATCGTGGTTGTAGATGCTGAGCAGCACCGTCTCCAGCAGCACGGCCTCGGCGAAGGTGCTCTCGACGACCATCAACGGTGAGCCGGGGAAGAACATCTCGCCCTCGGCGTACCCCCAGATCTGGCCGCTGAAGCGGAAGTCGGCGAGCCAGTCGGCGGTCTGCTGATCGACGATCCCGCGGTCCAGCAGGAACTGCCGGCTCTCGTCGTCGAACCGGAAGTGCGACAGCGCCCGCAGCGCGCGCCCGACACCGGCGACCACGCCGTAGCGGCGGCCGTCGGGCAACTTGCGCGGGAAGAGTTCGAAAACGCAGCGTCGGTCGGCCGTCCCGGACTGGAACGCCGCCCGCAGCATGGTGAGCTCGTAGTGGTCGGTCAGCAGTGCCGTGGTGGGCACCTCGCTGGGGCCCCAGGGCTCGCCGACCGTCGTCGCCGGGTCGGCCATCGCCGGATTCGCAGTCACACCGCAGAGCTTAGGGCGTGTCTCCTTATTCGTGCGGGGCTGCGCGGCACGCGGTCGGCACCTCGCCGTGGCCGGACTCGGTCGACATATCCCGATATGCCTCCCTCGCCGGCGACGCCGAGGCACTCGACCGCGCACCTGCTCGCTCCAACCCGAGTAAGGAGACACACCCTAGGACGTCACCAGGGCGCTCCTCGGGTGCGGCTGTTTCCGTCGCGGGATCCCGGTTTGTCACAATGGGCTGCATGCCCACAACCTCCGATCCCATTCTGGCGCCCGCGGCTGGAACCGCGATCGAGGAGCGCCCGATCGAGGACTCGTACGACGACTCGCCGTGGGCAACGATCGTCTGGGACGACCCGGTGAACCTGATGTCCTACGTCGCCCACGTGTTCGCCACCTACTTCCACTACTCCAAGTCCAAGGCACACCGACTGATGATGGCGGTACACACCGAGGGCAAGGCGATCGTCGCCACCGGGAGCAAGGAAGAGATGGAACGCGACGTCACCGCGATGCACGAGTACGGTCTGTGGGCAACGCTGGACCGAGCCGATTCCTGAACCGGGACCCCGAGGACTGATGCACAGATTCAAGAAGCGTGGCGGCGTGATCAGCACCGATCTGACCGCCGACGAGGTCCAGCTGCTGGAGTCCCTGGTCCGTGAGCTGATCGGACTGCTCGACACCGGCACAGCCGACTCCGCACCGACCGACACCGTCGCCGAGGACGATCCGTTCGCCGCCTGGGCTGCGGAGCTGGCCGACGACGGTCCGGTGGAGCCGCCCACCGACCCGGTGCTGCAACGGCTGCTGCCCGACGCCTATCCCAACGATCCCAAGGCATCGGCGGAGTTCCGTCGCTTCACCGATCGCAACCTACGGCAGAAGAAGGCGACCGACGCCGAGGTGGTGCTGAGACACCTCGCAGCGACCGACGGCGGACGGGACCAGCTGCGGATCCCCGCCGAGGAGGCCGGTTCCTGGCTGCGGACGCTGACCAGCATCCGGCTCGCGGTCGCCGGCCGGCTGGGGATCAACGACAACGACGACGCCGAGGCGTTGGCTGCCGTCCCCGACGACGATCCGCGAGCCTTCCTGATCAGCGTCTACGACTGGCTCGGATTCGCTCAGGAGACTCTGGTCCTGGCGCTCTGATCATGAGTGCCGAGCGGGCGATCCGGATCGTCGGCAACGTCGTGCGGCGACCCGCCAAACCCTGGACCGCGACGGTCCAGTCGTTGCTCGGCCATCTGCATGCGTGCGGGCTGCCGGTTCCCGAGCCGCTCGGCTACGACACGACCTATGAGTACGTCGGTCTGGTGGAGGGCGACGCGGGCGTCGATGCCTGGCCGCATCAGGTGGGCTTGGACGGCGTGCGATCGGCCGGGCAGCTGCTGCGCCGGATCCATGACGCGACCGTGGACTGGCGGCCGCCGCCGGCGGCGGAGTGGTCGGTGCCGTACGGTCCGGGCCCGGTGATCTGTCACGGAGACCCGCAGCCGGCCAACCTGGCCTGGCGGGACGGGCGGGCCGTCGGAATCTTCGACTGGGATGCGGCCCGGCCCGGGGACCGGAAGAACGATCTCGCCTACGCCCTGATCTGGTTGGCCCCGTTCACCGCCGACTCGGACGAACTGAAACGACGTGGATTCACGGCGGCACCGGACCGCCGGGCACGGATCGCGGCGCTGCTGGACGGATACGGCTGGAGCGAACCGTTCGACGTCGTCGACGCGGCCGTCCGGCGGCACCAGCAGGCGATCGACGAGGTCGTCCGGCTCGGCGAACGCGGCCATCAGCCGCACGCCGGCTGGGTTGCCGACGGCTGGCCGGCTCGCTGGCGCGCCGGGCTGGACGCGATGCGCGCGCTCGGTGACGAGATCGAGGACGATGAGCCATGCAGCTGACCACCGATCGTCTTGACCTGGTGCCGCTCGACCCGGACCGGGACGCCGAAAGCCTGTTCGCGATGTACTCCGACCCCGAGTACGACCGATACGGCCCGAACGAACCGACCGCCGATGTCGCCGCGACCCGCCGGCGGCTGGCCGAGATGCTGCGTGCCAACGGCGGCTGGACCTGGGTACTGCGGCTGCGGCCGCGGACCGAGGCGCTCGGGACCATCGGGATCTTCGCTGATCAGGGAACGACGATCCGAGGGTTGAGTTGGGGCTTGCGGCGTGATCACTGGGGACGTGGTCTGATGGGTGAGGCCGCGCCGGTCGTGATTGATCATCTGCTCGCACAGCCGGGCATCGACGGGGTGGAGGCCTGGATCGACACCCGGAACACCCGGTCGATCGGTGTCGCTCGCAGAGCACGGCTGGCGGAGCGAGCGACGCTGGCCCGGGTCTATCCCGATCACACCGCCCAGCAGGTCGTGATGGCTCGAGCAGCCGAGCCCGGCGACTGCGATGTCCTCGCCGCCCGACCGAACCTGCCGGTCCGCGACGTTCGGCAGACCGGCAGGCTGCTGACCAGGGTCCTCGGGCTGACCGTCCTGTTCGAGTACGGCGACCCTCCGACCTTCGCGCGGCTGGGCGTGGCTCCGTGGACCGGCTCCGCCGGAGTCGACCTCAGTGCTGCCGACGGCGTGATTGCCTGCGCGACGGTCTCCTTCGACATCGGCATCCCGACGGACGTGATGTATCGGCGAGCCGCCGAGTCGGGCGTGACGATCGATATGCAGCCGGTGGATCAGCCGTGGGGGACCCGGGAGTTCGTGTTCAGCCTGCCCGAGGGGCATCGGGTCCGGATCATCGGTCCGGTCCGCCCGGCAGGTGATGCTGCAGCGCACTCCTCGGTGGTGGTGAACGTCCTCCCGACCGGATGAGGCCGTCAGAGGTCGATGAAGAGCCAGCTGTCCCGCGGGTAGTTCCACGCCTCGAAGTCGGCCTCATACAGGGTGTGCACGATGTCGGCCAGTTCCCGGCGATAAGCCGCGGCCAGCGGGGAGTAGGGCGTCGGGTTGAGGACCTCACGCGCCCGCTGCCGGACGTCATCCGGTGCGCCGAGGCGGGTGAGGATCGCGGTGAAGTCGTCCTGGAAGGACTCGAACCGGCCGATCACGTCGTAACGGATGCAATCCTGCTGGAGTACGGCGGTCTGGGCCGCAAGATGGCCGTCGGTGATGATGCGTGGGTCGTCGGAAGCGGCGACGAGCCGTACGAAGTCGTCGAAGGTGACCATGCCGGCCCGCCGACTGTCGCGGGCCGGATAGTCGAACGCCTCCCTGATCTCGCCACGGAGCCAGTCGTACTGCTGCTCCCAGGTGTTGCCGATCTTGGATTTGTACGCCGAATAGAGCCGGGCATAGGGATTGCGGACGAAAGCGAACCGCAGCCAGTCCGGCGACATGATCATCTCGACGTTGTCGGCGACGGTGAAGTCCGCAAGTCGTGGCCCCTCGTCGTGGATGTGCTCCGACGGTGGTAACCCGTCGAACTCGCGGAGCACCGTCTTGGTCGTCGTACAGGCCACCTTCGGGATCGGCACGCAGACCCAGCGGTGTGCGACCGACACCCTTGAGTGATAGCCCCAGGTCTGGTAGCCGTCGGTCGCACGGCGCTGGGTGATCAGCTGCGCGAGCCGGTCCTGTTCGGTGATCATGGCACCGTCGATGATGCCCAGCAGGTCGCTGCACGGCAACTGCTTTGCGACGTGTCCGGTTGCAGCCCGGACGGTCCGTCATGACGGCGCCGGTCCGTTCTCCGAAGAGTGCGAACCAGTGGCGAGCGGCGGAGCCGGAGCGATCAGGTGGCGTCGGGTGTGGGCGCGCTGGTGTGCCAGATGTGTTGGGCGAAGCTGCCACGTCCGAGGTCGTAGCTGCCGGTCGCGTTGACCAGAAACACTCTGCCTTCCGGCGCCCGGAACACCAACGTTCCGGGCTCGGGTCGTCGCCGTTTCCACAGTCCGTGGGTGATCACGTTGTGTTCCCGGCGGCCGGCGGGGGAGAGGTTGTCCTCCCGGGTTTGAGCCGGGACGCCTTCGACGAACGGGATGTTGTGGTCAAGATCAAGGTGACGCCCGACGGCTCCGGAGTAGGGGAACATGCTGCCGGGGTGTTTGAGGAACAGGCGTTCTCGCATCTCCCGCGGGATCTCGTAGGAATCCACCGGTGTCAGGTCGACCGTGAGGTCGATGACGGGTTTGAGGGTGATGTTGCAGTGGCCGAGCCAGTCGGCGACCAGGCTGCTGATCATGGGGCCGATGTCTTCGATCCGGGTGACGCCGAGTCCGGTGTCGAGGGTTTCTTTGGCGATGTGGACGTAGAGGGTGGCGTTGGGTCGGAACGTGGCCGGGTTGATCTTGCCGATCGCGCGGATCGCGAGCTCGGCCAGCCTGCGGTCTTGATCAACGCGGGGGAAGCGGCCGGTTGCGCCGTCGTCCAGGGGATCCGGTGGCGGTTCGTCCTGGGAGTCGTGATCATCGGGTTGCGGCTCACGCGCCCTGTCGTGATCATGCGGCTGTTGGCCCGGTGCGGGCGTCGCGGTGTCGGCGGGCTGGTCCTGGTCGACATCCTCGCCGAGCGCCGATGATGCGGACGCGTGCGGCCCGGCCGTCCACGTGTCGGCGTCGTTCGTCGGTTTCGGGAAGAGGGAGTCGTCGTCGGGGTCGGGATCGAAGAGCGTGGGTTCGGTGTCTTCGGCGATCATCCGGACCGCGTCGAGGGGGTTGGCCAGGACGTCGATGGCGGCGGCCATCCGTTCGTTCTTGGTGCCGGTGTGGCCGCGGCGGGTGAGGATGTCGGCGATCCTGGTGACTTGGGCGTAGAACCGGATCCCCGCTGGTGAGTCGGTGAGGATGTAGATGCCTTTGATGCCGTGTTCGTTGCTCTGATTGATGAAGACGCCGACCTCCTTGCAGGCTTCCTCGGCGAGCTTCTTCACGTTCTCGGCGTCGACCCGGATGATCGTGGCTTCGAGTTGGGCAAGGAGTTTGTTCCAGGACCAGTGTCCGACCATCGGCGCGATCGACCGATCAATCTCCAACGCCTGCTCCAGGGTCAGGTGCCGAGTTTGGCGGGCGATGGTCTGACAATCCAGGGCGTCGACCTCGTTCCTGCAAAGGCGTTGCCACAGGCAGGGCAGGCGGTGGCGGAGGTCGAGGGCGTCGGCGATGATCCGTTCGGCAGAGCCGGTGGATTTGTGCAGGGTGGCGGCGAGGTCGGTGACGCAGAATCGGCTGAGTTCGGGGGTGCCGTCGCCGCCGGGTCGGATCGGGCGGTCGCCGCCGGGGATCGCTAACTGGTGGGCGGCGATGCTGTCGGCGGGGAAGCGGTCGGCCCAGGTTGCTGCCACGCAGAGCCTGGCGTTGGTGGTGGCGCGGACGAGCCAGTCGATGGCGGTGACGTGGTGCAGGAGTTGGTCGGTGGCCAGGCAGGACGGATCGATGCCCGCCGTCGTCTGGGCTGTGTGCATCAGCCCGCTGCCATCGATCATGTGATCAACACTAGGCAGGGGGTCTGACAGTTTGTGCCGGTCGAGATCCCAAGCCAGTAACGGTTATCCACAGATTTTGGGTCGAGTTCGCACGGCGGGTTGACCGCGCTTCGACAAGCTCATGGCGCTTGGGTGGGTCAGCCCTTGACGCCGGTCAGGGTGATGCCTTGGATGAACATCCGCTGCGCGAAGAAGAACAGGATGATGATCGGGATCACGGTGATCGTTGCGGCGGCCATCAGGGGTCCGAAGTCGGTGGCGAACTGGCCCTTGAAGTAGCTCAAGCCCAAGGACAGCGTGTAGAGCTTGGGATCGGAGAGGTAGATCAGCGGGCCGAGCAGGTCGTTCCAGGAGATCAGGAACTGGAAGAGCCCGATCGCCACCAGCGCCGGCTTGACCAGCGGCAGGATGATCCGGACGAAGATCGACCACTCACCGGCGCCGTCGATCCGGGCACTCTCGCTCAGCTCCTGCGGGATCGTCATCAGGAACTGCCGCATCAGGAAGATGTAGACCGGGACGCCGAGCCAACTCGGCAGGATCAGCGGCACCCAGGTGTTGGTCAGATGCAGTGCGCGATAGATCTCGAAGGTCGGGAACATCGTCACGAAGGCCGGGATCATCATCGTGGACAGGATCATCCCGAACAACACATTGCGCCCCCGCCAGGGGATCCGGGCCAGGCCGTAGCCGACCATCGCAGAGCTGAAGACGGTGCCGCAGACCGACAGCAGACAGACGATGAACGTGTTGATCATGAAACGGAAGATCGGGAACACGGTGAAGGCCTGGACGAAGTTGTCGAAGGTCATCGTGTCGGGGAACCAGATCGTCGGTACGGCGTTCAACACCTCGGGCGTCTTGAACGCGCCGGTGATCATCCAGAACAGCGGGATCAGGAAGATCACCGACAACCCGATCAGCACGGCGTGCTTGGCCATCGCGGCGAGCAGCCGGGGCATCAGCGGTCGGCGTCGTTGTGGCGGCCGCCGCGTCGCAGCCGCGGCCTGGCGGTCAGATTCGGCAGCGGGTGCCGCCACGGTATCGGTGCTGGTCATGATCAACGACCCCCGTAGTAGACGCGACGTCCGAATATCCAGAACACCAAGAGCGCAGAGACGCCGCAGAGGATGAACAGCACCCAGGCGATGGCGCTGGCGTAGCCGATCTTGAAGAAGGCGAAGGCGTTCATGTAGAGGTACAGTCCGGCGACCAAGGTCGAGTTGGCGGGTGTACCCAACCCGTCGGTCAGCACGAACACCTCGGTGAAGTACTGGAAGCCCGCGATCAGTCCGGTCACCAGTGCGAACAGCAGGTGTGGCGACAGGAATGGCAGCGTCACGTTGCGGAAGCGGCTGAATACGCCGGCGCCGTCGATCTTGGCCTGTTCGTGCAACTCCTCGGGTACGTCCTGGACGCCGGCGAGCAGGATCACCATCAGGTTGCCGGCACCCCAGACCGAGATGATGATCAAGGCCGGCTTGGACCACAACGGGTCACTCAGCCAACCAGGACCGGCGATGCCGAACTTGGCCAGCAGACTGTTCATCGCGCCGTACTGCGGGTTGAGGACGAAGGACCAGACCACCGCCGTGGCCACCAGCGGCACGATGCTGGGGATGTAGAAGAACACCCGATACATGCCGCGACCGCGGACCTTCATGTTCAGCAGCAGCGCCAGCCCGAACGCGACCGCGATCCCCAACGGGACGGCGCCGATCATGATGAAGGCGGTGTTGCCCAGTGCTGTCCAGAAGGTGTCATCGGTGAGCAGATCACGATAGTTCTGCAGGCCGATCCATCGGCCGCGGGTCAAGGCGCTGGCCGAGGTGAAGCTGTTCTGCAGCGATCGCAGCACCGGGTAGGCGGTCAGGAACAGCAGCCCGACGATCGCCGGTGAGCAGAAGATCAGGCCCCACTTGAGATTCTGTCGTCGGACGGCGGATCCACGTCGGCGCTGTCGGCCGGCGGATGCAGGCGTACGGTCACCGGCCGATGCCGGGCGCGCGGCTGTCGTGGTCATGATCGTCTCCTCACCCGACCCGCTTCATTCGGGTGGTCTCACGTTCGGTGAGCTGCTTGATCTCGCGCAGCGCATCCAGCGGCTTCTGCTGTCCGTAGACGACCTTGGACATCTTCTCCTCGAACTGCTGACTGTAGAAGTTCGCCGCGAGCACGTTCGGGCGGGCGTTCGTCATCCGCATCAGCGTCTTGTAGAAGACACCCATCACCGGATCTGCGGCGATCTTCCGGTTCACCGGCGCCGGGCTGTAGGCCGGCGGGAAGCCGATGTTCTTCCAGGCCGCCGCGGTTCCCGCGTCCTCGGTGCCCATCCACTTGATGAACTCCCAGGCCGCCTCCTTCTGCGGAGCGTTCTTGGGGATGAAGAAGGACCAGCCACCGAGCCAGGCGCCCTCACCCGGCCGTTCGGCGCCCGGCGGTTGATAGGGCAGCAGCGTCGAACCGAACTCCAGCTTGGGATTGAGTTGCTTGATCTGCGCGACGTTGGCCGAGACCAGTCCCGACATCCCCAGATTGCCGGTGACGAACGGATGGGCAGCAAGCGACGGTGGCGAGATCGACAACGCACCGGCCCAGCCGATCCGCTTGGCCCGGGATGCGATCCATTCCAAGGCCTTGACCGCATACTCGTTGTCCGGTGTGACCTGATCGGTGCCGGGTTCGGCGAGCCGGCCGCCGAAGGCGTAGGTCCAGGTCAGCATCGAGTTGTTACCCCCGTACTGATCCCACGGGACGATCCCGATCTTGAGCACCCGGCCCCCCTTGATCTTGGTGATCTTGTTGTCGTACTCGGTGACCTCCTCGATGGTGGTCGGCGGCTTGTCCGGGTCGAGACCGGCATCCTCGAAGAGCTGTTTGTTCCAGTAGAAGGGGAAGTTGGCGTCGGCGTCCCACGGGACATGCCAGATGCCGTCGCGGTACTGCATCCCCTTCTGGGCGCTGGGCAGGAAGCCACCGAGGTCGATTCCGTCCCGTTCGAAGTACGGCGCCAGATCGGTCATGATGCCGAGCCGGGTCCACATCGGCGCCACGTCAGCGGCGCACAGGCCGATGTCGGGCGACTCGTCGCCGGCGATCGCGGTGAACAGCCGCTGCCGGGTCGACGGATTCTCCGGGGCGAACACGACCCGAACGCCGATGTCGGGATGACTCTGTTCGAAGTCCGTTGCACACTTCACGATGCCGCTGCCTGCGGCGTCGCCCCAGATGTTGAAGATCGAGATCGTGAACTTCCGGCCCGGCGCGGCGTCCTTGCTCGGGCTGGTCTTCATACCGTCGGCGCCCTGGGACACCACCTGGCAGCCGGTCGACCCGAGGGCCAGCGCGGCCGTACCGGCGGCTCCGGCGCCGAGCAGGGCACGGCGGGAGACGCGACCTGTCCGGTCGGTGGCATGAAGGGACCTCGTCATCGGCTGCTCCCGGGCACACATCGTCGTGATTGGGTCGTGGCCCTGCAGCGTTCGGGCAGCCTCCCGGGCTGCCGACGTCGCATCCCCCGAGGCGGCGTTGAATCGATTTAATCAGGTCCCGGAGGAGAACGGGAGGGTTGAATCTGGTCGGCAGCGATGGTATCTGCGGGCAGCGAAACGGCCCGCCGGAAACGTCCGGCGGGCCGTTCGATCGGTCAGCGAGCTGCTGATCAGTGCCTCAGGATCAGCCGTCTGCGTCAACACCCGGGATGGAACCACCCGGGACGTCCTCGGGGGCGTAGATCTCGGAGTCACCCGGGTACGGCTTCTTCCAGCTGTGGGTCTGGTACCAGGTGTAGCGGTTCAGCTGCTCGGGGTGGGCGTAGTCGGGGACCGCGCCGTTACCGGTGAGATGCTGCTTGTTGCTCCACGTCTCCCACTTCTTGGCCACCGTCTTCTGATCGGCCGGGACGGCGGTCCGCTTGGCCGACTCCTCGGTGACCTTCTTGGCTGCCGCGCCCTTCTTGCCGAGGGTGTCCACACCGCAGGACGGCGGGGTCACCACGCCCTCGGTCAGCGGGATCTGGTTGGGCACGGCGTCGAACGGCGTCGTGTCGGCCTTGCTGGTGAACGCGTTGTACATCGGGGTGGCCGCGGCGACCTTCTGGTTCAGCGGCTGCGCACCGAGGATCTGCTCGATGGTCCGCACCATGGTGATCTGGGACTCGAATCCGCTGATCACCTTGCCGTGCTGCGCCCACGGACTGATCACTTGGAACGGTGCCCGATGCCCGTCGACGTGGTCGGCACCGTTCTGGCTGTCATCCTCGACGACGAAGATCGCGGAGTCCTTCCAGTACTTGCTGTGCGAGATCTCGTCGACGATCTTGCCCACCGCCAGGTCGCCGTCGGCCACCTGCGCGCGCGGACCGGCGGTGCCGCCGGTGTGGTCGCTGGACAGCCACATCATGTTCAGGCTGGCCGGCCCCTTCTCCTCGAACTCCTGCTTCCAGATCTGGTAGCGGTAGATGTCGGGGATGGCGGTGTCGAACTGGGGCGCGTCGTGATTGGAGATCTCGTTCAGCGACGGGATCGGCGACTGGTCGTTGACCCGGATCGCGGGATCGGTCAGCTGGGCCGGGTCGCCGCCGTTGTCGACGCCGGTGGCGGCGCAGTAGTACTGCTGCCAGGTCGCTCCGGCCGGCTTGTTCAGGAACGGCATGAACTCGCCGAAGTTGCGGGCGGTGCCGCCGGCGTCCTGTACCGCGGTCCACAGGAAGCCCGAACGCTGATGGCCGAGCACGTCGTTCTCGGTGTCGTAGCTGCGGATGTACTCACCGGCGTCGGACTCGGTGTATTCGGGGTTGTCGCCCTGCATCACCCAGTTGTGACCTTCGGCGGAGTTGGTGCCGACGTCGTAGAAGTTGTCGTACAGGCCGAACTGCTTGGCCAGCGCATGCTGATTGGGGGTGACGTTCTCGCCGAACTGGGCCAGGGTGGGGTCGCCGTTGCCGCGGCTGTCGTCGCCGTAGATCTGGTCGTAGGTCCGGTTTTCCTTGACCAGCAGGAAAACGTGCTTGATCGTCGACGGGTCGCCGATCCGCTTCGGCACCGGAACGGCCTTGGCCTTGCTGCCCGATGCCTTCTCCACATCGGTGTCGGTCCAACCGTTCTGGGTGAACACCGTCTGGGTGGCGGCGGCGATCTCCTGATCATTGGGCAAGGTGAATCGGGTCAGCGAAGCGGTCGTGCTGTGGGTGCCGTGACCGGTCGCCACCACGGTGCCGGGCCCGCCGTTGAAGGTGAGTTCGGGTCCGCGGGCATCGATGCCGCGGGTGTTGGTGACCACGATCTTGCCGTCGGACTGGGCGATGTCGGACGGGTAGTAGTCGGTCGGCAGCAGGCCGATGTAGTTGACCGGTTCCTGCGGGTCGTCGTGATACTGGTAGACCGCGACGGCGTTGGCCCGGCCGAGGGTGACGAGCAGGTGCCCGTCGTCGGTCAGGGTGACGCTGTTGGGTGCGTAGCCGACATCGGAGGACGGCCAGGGCTTGGTCTCGATCGTCTGCACCACATGTCCCTTGGTGGTGTCGATCACCGAGACGCTGTCGTCGAAGGTGTTGGTGACGAACAGTGTGTTCTTGCCGGCGTACAAGGCGGTGGGGTGCAGCCCGACGTTGATCGAGCCGACCGAATCGGATGCGCTCGCCGGGTCGATCACGCTCACCGTTCCGGTGGTCGAGGTGCCCTTGTGCGGGTCGGCCGGCACCTGGGTGCCGTAGGACTCGATGGTGCTCTCACCGGAGCGGGCCAGCCGGCCGCCTTCGTTGCTGACGTAGAGCTTGTCGCCGACGAAGGCCACCGAACGCGGCGCGATACCGACCTTCCAGGTGCGGGTGATGGCACCGGACGACGGGTCGATCGCGGCGACGGTGTTCTGGCCGTTGACCGGGACGTAGAGGGTTGATCCGTCGGGGGAGTAGGCCGACTTGCCCGGCAGTGCCGAGTGTCCGTCGACGACCGGGATCGCGACGGTGGTCATGGCGCCGAGCGAACCGTCGGAGTTGACCGCGAACCGGGTCAGACCGTCCTTCTGCGGCAGCCACAGGAACTTGCCGTCCGGTGACCAGGTCGGTCCCTCCTGGCCGACGGTGCCGTCGGCCAGTTTGGTGTTCACGCCGGTGGCGGAGCCGACCGTCCAGATCAGCCGGTAGGTCTTCAGATCGAAGATCTGCAGCACCATCTTCTTGTCCGTGGCGGTAGCGGCCAGGAACCGGCCGTCGGGGCTGGTCGCCGACCCCATGAACTTGCCGAACTTGGTGACCAGGCGATCGCCGAGCGGCTTGATCACCTGATCGCCCGACACCTGGAGTCCGGCCTTGTACTCGGTGCCGACCTGGTGCTTGCCGAACGCGTCGGTGTTGGCGTAGGCCGCACCTCCGCTGACCAGGCACACCGCCGCGATCCCGGCGATCGCGATCCGCGTCGACCGGCCGCGCCCGATCAGGCGGCCGGCTTTGGATCGGCGTTGGCGTCTTACTTGCATGGCATCAGTCCTTCTGCGAGGGGGTGAGCAGATCGACGGAGCCGTCGAACTGCCAAAGAGGGTTCGGAGCGCTCCCGTAGGGGGCTCTGACCTGGAAGAATCCGTTGATCTCGGTCGGTCCGTCACCGTCGGCGACGTACCGTCCGTCGGCCGTGACGTCGAGTTGGTAGATGGCCTGACCCACCGCGCTGGTGTCGGGCAGGTGCCAGGACACGACGCAGCGCCAATCGCTGCCCGGGCCCTCGTCGGTCACCATCGAACCGCCCTTGTCACAAGCGGCGGTTGTCTGCATCTGTTCGGGCGTGACGGCCGGCCGGCCCATCTCCCGCGACTGCAGCACGTACAGGTGGCTGTAGGACGTCGCCAGCGACTGCTGGACCTTGATCTTGTCGATGCCGGAGCCGGTCGCCGGCGTGGCGATCGCGATCACCGATACCGACAGCCCGGCGACCACGGCCAGCGGCAGCAGCCCGCCGATCAGGAACCGGCGACCGGAGCCGTCGTTGGCCAGATCGGTGAAGTCGCGACGGACGAAGATCCGGTACGCCGCCGCCGTCGCGACAACAGCCCAGATCAGGGCCACCACGACTCCCACCAGCAACGGACCGGTCTGCGCCGGATGGGTGAACAGTCCGTGCCAGGCGACGAACGCCTGGCTGGGCAGGGCGAGCCGGACCACGAGTGGCAGCGGCAGCAGTTGGATGACGGCCAGCCCGACAGCGAGGACGGCGGGCAGCAGCAGCCCGGTCGGTGACCGGCCGAGCACCACCGAGCCGAGCAGGCCGACGGCGGCGAAGGCCGCGGTCGGTGCCAGCACACAGAGCCAGGCGAGCAGGTAGCGGCCCGCGACGTCGGCACCGACGAACGGGCTGCCGTCGAGGCCGGCGAGCGGCCGGTTCCCGACGGAGATCAGGCCGCCGATCAGGCCGGAGACCGCCAGCCCGACGACCAAGGTCAGGATCACTGTCGCACTCGCCGACGCCTTGGCCACGAAGATCCGAGCCGGTGATCGGACCGAGACCAGCAGATGCCGCCAGGTGCCGAGTCGATCTTCGACGGCGAACACGTCACCGGCGACCAGCGAGATCAGCAACGGCAGCGCCCACAGGCAGGCGAAGGCCAGCACCACCAGCGCGCCGGACCAGCCGGTGGAGTTCATCAGCCGTCCGAAGACGGTGTCGGACGGTAGCGTGCTCTGCCGACTGACCACGGCGACGAACGCGGCCGGCGCGATCCAACAGGCGACCAGCAGGATCCGGACCCGCCACTGGGACAGCAACTTGATCAACTCGAAGCGATAGGTCTGCGGCAACGACGCCGGCTGCACCGCTGGGCGCGGTCGGGCGTCGGAGGCTGTGACGCTGTCGGGCCGGGCGACGGCGGCAGTCATCGGGTCTCCTTGTCGGTGAGCGCGAGGAACGCGGCCTCCAGCGGAGCGACCACCGGTGCCAGTTCACGGACGGCGACGCCGGCACCGACCAGAGCGATGATCAACTCGTCCAGCGCCGGAACCGGCCCGCGGACGAGCAGCGTGTCCGGGTCGGGCCGAAGATGTTGATCATCGGCGGCCAGCACCGTGAGCCCGGCGATCCGTTCGGCGATCCGCCGGGCGTTGTCCGGGTGGGAGGTACGGAGCCGGTAGTCCAACTCGCCGCTCTCCGCGGCCAGCTTGGCGACCGGGCCGGTGAACACCAGTCGGCCGGTGTCCAGGATGGTCACCTCGTGACAGAGCGCAGCAAGATCATCCATCCGGTGGCTGGACAGCACCACGGCGGTGCCGGTCGAGGCCAGCGAGGTGAGCACCCGGTGGACGTCGCGGGTGCCGGCCGGGTCGAGGCCGTTGGCCGGTTCGTCGAGCACCAGCAGCCGTGGCCGGGTGAGCAGCGCGGCGGCCAGGCCCAGTCGCTGCCGCATCCCGAGGGAGAAGCCGCGGATCCGGTCGTCGGCGACATCGCTCAGCCCGACCCGTTCCAGGGTGGTGTCGATCTCGTCGCTGCCGGAGCCGCGCAGCTTGGCCAGCGCCGACAGGTTCTGCCGTGGCGTCAGTGAGGGGTACAGGCCCGGGCCGTCGACGAAGCCGGCCACGCCGTCCGGCACCAGCAGGCTGCGACCCACCGGTGTGCCGAGGATCTCCAACTCACCGCCGTCGGCGACGGCGAGTCCGAGCAGCAGGCCGAGCAGTGTCGTCTTGCCGGCGCCGTTGGGTCCGACGAGGCCGTGGATCTGGCCCGCTGCGATGTCCAGATCGATGCCGTCCAGGGCGACGATGTCGCCGAACGATTTGCTGATCCCGCGGGCACGAACGGCCGGGGTCTGATCCATGTGCTCCCCTGAGGTTAATTTCCTCCAGGAAGTTATGGCTCCGGGTTGAATTCGGCGGTGGCGAATGGGGAACAGCCGGCAAACAGCACGCGAGAGTATGGGGACGCTATGCAACCGATGGCGGGAGCCAGTTTCCAGGCCGCAACACCCCGCCGACCCGTCAGTTCCTCCCCGACACGCCCGGCATGTCGGGGAGGAACTGACGGGTCAGCGGCGTTGGGGGCTGGTGCCGGAGTCAGGGCAACGTCGAACGGAACTCCGCGTGGCCCGCTCCGACAGTCAACGTGGCGTCGGCGGATTCGGTCGCCGAACCGGCGGTGACCGTCACGTCCCGACCGGGTACGGACACGGCGGCCGTGCAGCCCGGCGGCACGTCGACGGACAGGTCGAAGGTGTCACCGTCGCGCCGCCAGTCGACCGCCGCCCGACCTCGTACGGTGTCGATCCCGTAGGCCGCGTGCGACAGGCCGCCGACCGGTTGCGGTCGGACCGTCATGGTCTGCCAGCCATGATCACCACAGCGCAGCCCGGCGACATCCTCGAACAGCCACTGCACAACGGTGCCGTGGAAGTAGTGATCACGCGACCGGGCGGTGGTCTCCCACATCTCCCACATCGTGTCCGCGCCCTCGGCGAACCAGTAGCCCCAGCTGGGATAGCTGGTCTGCCGTGCCACCCGGACGGCGAGCTCGCCGTGGCCGTGTTCGGTCAGCGCCCGGAGCACCAGGTTGGCGCCGATGCAGCCGACATGCAGATGATCATCGCGGTCCTCGATGTCGGCGACCAGGTTGGCCACCACGGCAGCCTCCTGATCGGCCGGCACCAGGCCGAGGGCGAGCGGCACCGCATTGGAGGTCTGGCTGTAGACCGGCCCGACCTCATATCGTCCGCGGTCCCGGTCGAGATACCGGGCGTTCATCGCCTCGGCCAGCGACGCCGCCGCCTGCAGCAGCCGCTGTTGATCATCGCCTTCGCCGATCACCCCGGCCAGTTCGGCGGTGTCCCGCAGGGCCCTGATCAACAACGACGACGCCGTCACGCCCGAGTCGTCGGGCCCCAGACCGTTGGTGCCGGGCTGCAGATAGTCACCGAGCGCCGACACCGCGCAGCCGTCGACCAGCTTGCTCAACTCCCAGTCCAGGTAGCGCAGCACCGAGGGCCAATGATCGACGACCAACTCACGATCGCCGTAGCGGCGGTACACCTCGCGGAGCAGGTGCGGGTAGACCGTCGTCCACTCCGGCGACGGCGCGAGATCGGTGAATCCCCATCCTGCGGACGGCACGATCACCGGCAGCCAGCCGTCGGGCCGCTGTGCGTCCCGCAGGTCGCCGAGCCATTTGATCAGGAAACCACGGAGATCGAACAGGCTCATCATGCTGACCGCACCGACCTGGGCGTCCCCGGTCCACCCGTTCTTCTCATACATCGGTGTGTCGGTGGGGATGTGGTGCAGGTTGTTCTCGATCGTCCGCGCCATCGCGTCGACGAAGGTCTCGAACAGTGGGACATCGGAGGAGAAGTTCCCGACCCGGGTGACGTCGTTGTGTGCCGCGTAGCCGATCAGGGTCTCGTCGGTCGGCGGATGACTGAGCCCGTCGAGCTGGACGTACCGGTAGCCCTTGTAGCTGAACAACGGCTCCCACTGCTGGTCGGCCGTTCCGTCCCCGATGTAGCTGTCCACCTGGAACCGATCGCCGGTGACGTGCTCGTTGACCGGGGCGCAGCGACCGTCGTCGGTCAGCTTCTCGGCGTAGCTGATCCTGACCTCGGCGCCGGCCCGCTGGGCAGAGCGCAGCCCGACCCAACCGGCGATGGTCCGGCCGAAGTCGGCGACCCAGGACTCGCCGACCTGCTGCCAGGTCGGCTTGCCCTGCCAGGTCACCCGGATCGGTTCGTGATCGGTCGGCTGCAATCGGCCGCGCGGAGCCTCGGCACCGACCACCGGCACCGGATCGGGGATCGCCAGCGTCGCGTCGTAGGACTCGCCGGCGTAGTAGCAGTCGTAGCCGATCCGGCTGCGGGTGGCGGTCCAGTCCCGGTCGGTGCCGACGATCACGGTCCGACCATCGGTGTAGTGCACCTCCAGCTCGGCGATCGCCCGCAACTCGCCGGTCCACGGCGCCCGGTGCCAGTGCCAGACGTTCTCGGTCGGCAACGCGAAGAAGCCCCGGCCGAGCATGATCGACAATTCGTGGTCACCGGCGGTCAGCCGGCTGGTCACATCGGAGCTGACGTACAGCACCCGATGATCGAAGTCGGTGAACGGAGGATCCAGTCGGTGATCGTTGACCGGCTCGCCGTCGAGCGTGACGTGCTGCAGGCCCAGTCCACAGACCGTCAACGTCGCTTGCTGTACGTCGCCGTCGACGGCGATCGCCCGGGTCAGGATCGGTGCCCGGAAACGGTCGGCCCGGTTCGTCGGGGTGGGGGCTGCGATCCATTCGGCCTGCTGCGGGAAGGCGGCTGCGGCGTCATCGCCGTACGGTGAAGTCACCGAGGCGACGCTACCGGTCTCACAGTGCGAGCGGCGGGCGGGCCGTGATCCGGGGCTGCCTAGGCTCGCGGGTGTGTTGAGGATCCCGCGTGCCCAGGTGGACGAGATGATCGCCCATGCCCGCGCCGATCATCCCGACGAGGCCTGTGGCGTCGCGGTCGGTCCGGAAGGTTCGGACCGGCCGACCCGGCTGATCCCGATGATCAACGCGGACCGTTCACCGACCTTCTTCCGGTTCGACCCGTTGGAGCAGCTGAAGCTGGCCAAGGAACTCGACGCCGCCGACGAGGAGATCGTCGTGGTCTACCACAGCCACACCGCGACCGAGGCCTACCCGTCCCGGACCGACATCTCCTACGCCGCCGAGCCCCAGGCCCACTACGTGCTGGTGTCCACCGCCGAGAGCGGCAGCGGCGACGGCCCGGTGTCGGTGCGGTCCTACCGGATCCTGGACGGCGACGTGACCGAGGAGGACATCGAGTATCTCGAGTCCTGAGCCGGGTCGGAATAGTCCGCCGACGGTTGTCGTTGGCTGACTGAGAACTGTTTCGTAGCAGAAGTACCGTGTAAACCAACCAGGAGTGAGCAGATGGCGGTCGAAGTCAAGGTCCCGACGATCCTGCGGACCTACACCGATGGCGAGAAGACGGTGTCCGGCTCCGGAAGCACGCTGGCCGAGGTGATCGACGACGTCGAGACCCGCCATCCGGGTTTGAAGGACCGTCTGGTCGAGGCCGACGCGCTGCGGCGCTTCGTCAACGTCTACGTCAACGACGAGGACGTCCGTTTCAGTGGCGGGCTGGCCGCACCGGTGACCGAGAACGACGTGGTCGTGGTGCTGCCGGCAGTTGCCGGTGGCGCTCGCTGACCCGGTGAGCCGCTGACCCGATGACCCGATACGACTCGCTCGCCGACTCGGTCGGAAACACGCCGCTGGTCGGGCTGCCGAGGCTGTCGCCGAGCAAAACCGTCCGGCTCTGGGCCAAGCTCGAGGACCGCAATCCCACCGGGTCGATCAAGGATCGGGCGGCGCTGCGGATGATCGCCGCTGCCGAGGCCGAGGGACGACTCAAGCCGGGCTCGACGATCCTGGAACCGACCAGCGGCAACACCGGCATCTCGTTGGCGATGGCGGCGAAGCTGTCCGGCTATCGGCTGATCTGTGTGATGCCGGAGAACACCAGCTCCGAGCGCCGTGAGCTGCTGGCGATGTGGGGCGCCGAGGTCGTCTCGTCGCCCGCCGCCGGCGGATCGAACGAGGCCGTCCGGGTCGCCAAACAACTCAGCGAGGAACACCCGGACTGGGTGATGCTCTATCAGTACGGCAATCCGGCCAACGCCGAGGCGCACTACGCCGGCACCGGACCGGAGATCCTGGCCGACCTGCCCGAGGTCACCCACGTGGTCGCGGGCCTCGGCACCACCGGCACCCTGATGGGGATCGGCCGCTTCCTGTCCGAGCAGAAGCCCGACGTCAAGATCATCGCCGCCGAACCGCGGTACGGAGAACTGGTCTACGGGTTGCGCAACCTCGATGAGGGCTTCGTCCCCGAGCTGTACGACGCTTCGTTGATCAGCTCCCGCTTCTCGGTCGGTTCCCGTGACGCGGTCCGCCGGGTGCGGGAGCTCCTCGAACGCGAAGGGATCTTCGCCGGACTGTCCACCGGTGCGATCGTGCACGCCGCGTTGGCGCAGGCGGCCAAGGCCCAGCGCGCCGGTGAATCCGCCGACATCGTGTTGGTGATCGCCGACGGCGGCTGGAAATACCTGTCCACCGGGGCCTACGCGGCAAGCCTGGACGAGGTCGAGGAGCATCTGGACACCCAGGTCTGGGCCTGAGCCCGGCGGCGCCCGTAGTCCGTCCGACCCTTGCGCGGACAACCGCTACGGGTGATGATCTTGGAATGGATGCCAACACAGAGACCGGGATCGTCGTCGTCGGTGGCGGACTCGCCGCCGTCCGGGCGATCGAGGAATTCCGCAGCCAGGGATACGACGGTCCGCTGACGCTGGTCGCAGCCGAGTCCGAGTTGCCCTATGAGCGTCCGGTGCTGTCCAAGGGCTACCTGCTGGGATCGGAAGAGCTGGACTCGGCGTTCGCCCATGATCAGCAGTGGTACGACGACAACAAGGTCGAGGTGCTGCTCGGCGATCCGGCCGTCGGTCTGGAGCCGGCGGAGCATCGGCTGACCACGGCGGCCGGCCGAACGGTGTCCTACAGCAAGCTGCTGCTGGCCACCGGTTCGGAGCCGCGACGGTTGCCGCTGGATGGCGCCGACGCCCCCAACGTGCTCACCCTCCGGAACGTGGAGGACGCCAAGAAGATCAACGCCGCGATCGACGACGGCGGCCCGCTGGTGATCATCGGCGGCGGCTGGATCGGGCTCGAAGTGGCGTCCGCGGCCCGTCAGCGCAATGTCGAGGTGACCGTGCTGGAGGCAGCCGAGCTCCCGCTGCTCGGTGTCCTCGGACGGGAGGTCGCCGAGGTGTTCGCCGGCCTGCATCGTGAGCACGGCGTCACCCTGGTCACCGGCGCGAAGGTGGCCGGGTTCGACGTCACCGACGGTGTGGTGTCCGCGGTGCGCACCGAGACCGACAGCTATCCGGCGGCAACGGTGGTCCTCGGCGTCGGCGCCGCACCGCGGCTGCAGTTGGCCGAGGACGCCGGGCTCCGGGTCGACGGCGGTGTGCTCACCGACGGGTCGCTGCGCACCTCCGAGTCGGACATCTACGCCGTCGGCGACATCGCGGCGGTTGATCATGAACGGCTCGGTCGGGTCCGGGTGGAGCACTGGGCCTGGGCCAACGACTGCGGTCCGGTGGCGGCCCGGGCGATGCTCGGTCAGGACGCCACGGTCGACTTCCTGCCGTTCTTCTTCAGTGATCAGTACGACCTGGGGATGGAGTACATCGGCTACCTGCCGCAGGGCAGCTCACCGAAGGTCGAACTGCGCGGTGATGTGGCCGGCCGTGCCTTCGCCGCATACTGGGTGCTCGACGGGCGGGTGGTCGCCGGGATGCATGCCAATCTGTGGGACTCCGGTATCGACCCGATCAAGGAAATCGTGCAGGGTGGAGATCCGGGGGCGATTCCCACCAGCTGACAGGAAGGTTCGATCGGCGTGCTGACCGGGTTGCTGACCGCGCTGGTGATCATCGTCCCGGTGGCGATCGCGTTCGGCGTCTGCTGGATGGCCGTGCGCCGGATCCGGACCGAGCCGCGCCGCTGGTCCAACGCCTACTGGTTGCTGGCCGCGATCCTGCTGCTGGTGCAGACCTTCGCCGGACTCGGGCTGCCCGGGGCCGGCCTGGTGGTCTGGCTGCTCGGGATGGTGATGCTCACCGGACCGTTGCTGGTGTTGGTGCTGACCGTCTTCCTGATCTTGAACGGTGCGGTGATGTTGCGCCGGGAGAGTCGATCGCTGGGCAACCTGTTGTCCCTGATCGCCGGCGTCGGTCTGCTCGCACTGCTGGTGATCATCATTCCGGTGCTCCTGACCCGCAGCGTCTGGTTGATCCTGGCGCTGGTGGCGGTGCTGCTGATCGCGACCTATCTCGGCTTCCAGTTCGTGGCCTTCGCCGGATATGCGCTGCTCTACCCGAGGTTGATCCGGGACCGGCCGGCCGAATGGATCGTGGTGCTCGGATCCGGGCTCGGCCGGGACGGCCGGGTGACGCCACTGCTGGCATCCAGGATCCGGACCGGGATCGAGCAGTATCGACGACGCGGAGCCTCGCTGTTGATCATGTCCGGCGGTCAGGGGGAGGACGAGATCCGGCCAGAAGCCGAGGCGATGGCCGAGTGGGCGCTGGGCAACGGGGCCGATCCCGACGCCGTCCGGCAGGAGGCCAGGTCCCGCAACACCGAACAGAATCTGCGGTTCAGCCGTGAGCTGTTGCCGTCCGGTGGTGTCGACGCTGATCTCGAACCGACCGATCCGACCCGCCGGGCCGAGCAGCCGACGACATCTCCGGGGCTGATCGTGACCAGCAACTACCACGTGATGCGCGCCGCCATCCTGGCACGCAAACTCGGCATCCCGGCCCAGGCCACCGGCGCACCGACCGCCGGCTACTACTGGCCGAGCGCGATGATCAGGGAATTCGTCGCGGTGCTCGCCGAGCGGCCCCGGCTGCACGTGCTGGCCGCCGCGCTGGTCGCGCTGCCGGTTCCGCTGCTGTTCGCGGTCGTGCACCTGATCTCATGATCGGCGGGGTCATTCCGGCCCCTCGTCCAGACCGCGGACCTGCATCCGCAACGAGCCGGCGATGCTGGCCAGCGCGCCGTCGATCAGCTCGAGATCACGCAGCGCCAGTTGCCGCGGCGTCGTCACGTCCTGATCATCGAGTGCGGTGGCCACCCGGTCGAACAGCGAGGCAGAACGCAGGTAGCTCCGCTGTTCGACCTCTCGGCCCTGCTGCAACGCTTCGATGATCTCACCGGCAGAGGTGGACAGCAGTTTGGCCGCTGTCGCCAGGTCCGCACCGGCCTGCTCGGGCAGAGGCGTACTGGAGCGGGTGTCGACCACCAGGTTGCGCGCGTAGTAGCGCGACGCCGTGGCCGCGTACCAGAACTTGTCCCGCAATCCGCCGCCCGAGGCGCCCGGGAGTCGCAGTCGGCTGCGACTCGGCGAGGTGGCCGATTCCAAGGCCTGGTAGGCGACGTCCAACCGCCGCGCCGCGGCCCGCAGCTCACGGTCATTGTCCGGTGAGCACAACTGCCCGACGGCAAGATCAACGACCTCCAGCAGTGCGGTGAGGTGTTCCCGGGTGGCCACCGCGACCACGTGCCCGATCCGGATCGGCAGCACGAAGGCAACGGTGAGCGCCGTCACCCCGGCGCCGACCGCGGTCTCGGCCAGTCGCTCCAGCAGCAGGCTGTCGGAGAACTCGTTCAACTGCACATACAGCTGCGACATCATCACCGTGATGCCGATGGTCATGAAGGCGTAACTGACCCGGAGCAGGTACAGCCCGAAGAACAGTGCCACCAGCACGACCAACACCGAGATCCGGGTGTGGTCGGCCAACAGGTGTCCCATCACCGCACCGACGAAGACCCCGATCACCGTGCCGACCACCCGCAGCACGGATTTCCGGATCTGTTCGGTCGCGTTGTGCGCGCCGAGGAAGGTGACGAACGCCGCGATCACCGCCCAGTAGAACCGTTGCGGCGACACCAGACTGCCGACGACGATCGCCGCGGTCACCGCAACCGCCATCTGGATCGACACCCGTGCGTACGGCTCCAATCGGACCCGATCGATCCAGCGGTTGCCGCGTTCGGTCGATGCGGTGGCACTGACGTCGCGGGAGCCGGGCAACCAGCCGCCACTCAGGGTCACGGCCGGATCGAACGCGCCCTCGTCAGGCAGGAAGGACGGATTCGGTTCGGAGCGGATCGACCGCAGCACGGCCGCGTAGCCGGTGGTGGAGGTGCAGAACCGGTGCAGCAGGATCTGGGTCGTCCGCGGCAACGGTGTCCGGTGCGCCCGCTCGGTGGGGGAGTCACGATCGGCCGGCCGCTCGGACTGCAGTTGCCGGCGGATCTCCTCGGCGGCCACCTCCGCTGCCGCCGGATCATGATCACCGACGGCGAGCAGCACCCCGCGCACCGGCCGCAACAGGTCTGCGGGCAGTTCGAGCCCGGCCAGGCGTTCGGCGAAACGGGCGATATTGGTCAGGCTCAGTTCGGCGTCGAATACCCGCTGGTGCAGGGCCGCGGCCGTTGCCCCGTGTGGCAGCGCCGCGGGATCGGCGAGTTGGGCATCGATCATCAGGGCGGTCTCGTTGAGCCGGATCAGCAGCCCGTGCAACCGTCGGGCCTCCGTCCGATCATCGGGGTGATCGACAACGGTGAGCGCGGCAGCAGCCAACCGGCCGGAGCGGACGGCGAACGAGCGACGCATCCGGCGCAGCGCGAGCCGTCGACTGGGATAGAACAGCGTGAACTGGGCGGCGATCGCCACCGCGGAGCCGACGGCGATGATGCCGATCAGCCAGCCGAGGTCGGAGATGTCGACCAGCCGGGCCAGGAAGAAGCCGAAGAAGTCGCCCATGAACAGCAGCTGTCCGGCCAGGAAGCCGCGCGCACCGAACCGACGCAGATACCCGCCGGCGGCCAACACCACGACCAGGGAAGCCAACGCAGCAAGGTGGAACGGGGCCAGCGCCAGCCCGATCGCCATCCCGGCGATCATCGGCAGTGGCATCAGCAGCAGGCTGATCAACAGCTCCCGCGGGCGCGGGAACATCGGCCCGGCGAAGGCCGAGATCATCCCGATCACGGCGCCGACCATGATCGCCATCACGACAGCGGCGTGATGCTGCGCGGCGACCGCGGCAGCCTGTTCGGCCGTCAACCGACCGGGACCGGGATCGACCTGGAGGGCACCGGTGAGGCGGACGAACAACCACTCGCAGAGCATCGCGGCGGCAATCGAGGCGACGGCCTGAGCCGCCGTCCGCAGCCGGGTCAGCCCCGGGTCGGACGCCAGGAACCTCTCCCACCATTCGGTCGGGAGCGGGCGGGCCATGGTGCGCACCTTAGTCCGCTGCCACCGGTCCGGCTCCAGGTGGGCTGCTCACTGCAACTCCCGGGATCGCCTTGGGTAGGCTCCGGCAGGTGACCGAACCGATGTCCCGTGCCGCCGAAGGGCCGATCGGCATCTTCGACTCCGGATTCGGTGGGCTGACCGTGGCCCGCGCCGTGATGGACCAACTGCCGAACGAGGACCTGATCTATCTCGGCGACACCGCGCGGGCACCGTACGGCGATCAAGCCATCGCCGACGTCCGCGAATACACCTTGGAATGTCTGGATCATCTGGTCGAACAGGGCGTCAAGGCCTTGGTGATCGCCTGTAACGCCGGCAGTGCGGCGACCCTGCGGGATGCCCGGGAACGCTATCGGCTGCCGGTGGTCGAGGTCGTGCTGCCGGCCGCTCGGCGAGCAGCAGCCGCAACCCGGAACGGCCGGGTCGGCGTGATCTGCACCGAAGTGACCAAGACCTCGATGGCCTACGACGACGCACTCGGCGTCGCCGTCGGCGTCGAGGTCGTCACCGCAGCCTGCCCGGCGTTCGTACCGTTCGTCGAAGCCGGAGTGACCGGCGGGCCGGAGCTGCTCGCGGCCGCCGAGAGCTATCTGACGCCGCTTCGCGACGCCGGGATCGACACCCTGATTCTCGGCTGCACCCACTATCCGTTGCTGACCGGCGTGATCTCGATGGTGCTCGGGGACCGGGTCACGTTGGTGTCCAGCGCCGACGAATGCGCCAAACAGCTGTACGTGACACTGGCTACCGCCGGCCTCGCCCACGATGCACCCCGGCAGACCAGCCGACGATTCCTGACCACCGGCGATCCGGACTCCTTCTCCGCGCTCGGCCGCAGGCTGGTCCCGGACCTGATCACCGACGTGGACCAGTTCAGCGGCGGAGTCCGTCGCGCCTGACCCGGAAGTTGATGATCATGACCACCCGACCTGCTACCCCTTATGCGCTGATCGTCGGCTGGGACGGTGTCCGGCACGATCTGCTGCCCGAGCTGGAGTTGCCCACGCTGTCGGCCGTTGCCGAGCAGGGATTTCTGATCGGCACCACGATGCCGGAGGAGAGCGAGGCCAAGACCTCGACCGCGCCGGGATGGTCGACCAACCTGACCGGGGTCTGGCCGGCCAAACACGGCATCACCGACAACGAGCCGATGCCCAATCACTTCGACCGTTATCCGCATCTGCTGCAGCGGCTGCTGACCGATCAGCCGGACCGGCAGACCCTGGCCTGTGTCTGTGCCGCGATGCTCGGATCGACCAAGGGGCCCGGGCCGATCCTGGCCGGTGGCGTCTCGACGCTGATCTTCCACGACGTCCGGACCCATCCGCTCGGGCCGATCGGCCGGGATCCGTTGGTGGCTGAGGATGCCCGGCACCAACTCCGACACCGCGACTACGCCCTGTCCTTCGTCTATTTCGCCAGCACCGACAAGACCGCGCACCTGGAGGGCGTCGGACCGCGGTATCGCGACGCGATCCGGCAGGAGGACAGCTGGACCGGCGCACTGATCGACGCCGTCCGCCGGCGGCCGACGTTTTCCGACGAGGACTGGCTGGTGGTGATCACCACCGATCACGGCCACCGTGACGAAGGCGGCCACGGTGGCAACAGCTGGCAGGAGCGGCAGTCCTTCCTGGCGATGGCGCGGCTGGACGCCGACCTCGGCTTCACGCCTCCCGCTGCCGTCAGCAACGTCGATCTTGCCCCGACCGTGCTGCGGCATCTGGGCGTGACCGTCGAGGCCGACTGGGACCTGGACGGCGTCGCGCTGCAACAACCGTCGACCACCGTTGACGCAGGGTTTGCCGAGCCACGGTTGCGGCCGGGATGTTGATGATCAACGGCCAGTACGAGTTCACCGAACGTACCGATCATGCGCACTGACCGGCCGGAAGGCTTTCACTAGCTTCCTGGGTGTGCCCACAGCAATGACCCGCCTGTCCGGGTCGAGCAAGTCGTCGTTGCCCTCCTTCCGCACAGCAGATCCCGTCACCCGGCGCCGCTTCCTGGCCGCGGCCGGCGGCAGCGCGGCCGGCCTGGCCTTCGCCCTGCGTCCGACCGCCCGGGCCCACGCCGACGGCCGGATCCGCGCCGATCCGTTCACGATCGGCGTCGCCTCCGGCGACCCGCGTCCCGACGGCGTCCTGATCTGGACCCGGCTGGCGCCGCAGCCGCTGGCTGTCGACGCCGGCCTCAGCCCGAAGTCCTCCTATCAGGTTCGGTGGGAGGTCGCCACCGACGAACGATTCCGCACTGTCGTCGCCCGCGGCTCGGCGACGGCGAGTCCGGAGGAGAGCTACTCGCTGCATGTCGACGTCACCGGCCTGCGACCCGGACGGGACTACTGGTATCGCTTCCGGTGCCGGAACCACCTCAGCCCGGTCGGCCGAACCAGGACCGCACCGGCCCCGGACAGCGCGCCCGCGTTGCGGTTCGCGTTCGCCTCCTGCATGAACTACCGCGCCGGCTACTTCCACACCATGCGGGATGCCGCCGAGCAGGACCTGGACGTGATGTTCTTCCTCGGCGACTACCTCTATGAGTATCCGATCGAGCAGCTTCCCGTCGGCCGCCGGATCGCCGCCGACCTGCCGGCCGAGGTGGTGCCGATGCTGGCGACCCTTGACCAGTACCGGTTGCGCTATGCGCTGTACAAGCTCGATCCCGATCTGCAGAACGCCCATCGGATGATGCCCTGGGTGCTGACCTGGGATGATCATGAGTTCGTCAACGACTACGAGACCGACGCTCGTGATGATCTTGATCGGCGGGCGGCGGCGTACCGGGCCTACTGGGAGAACATGCCGTTACGCCGACCACAACGTCCGCGGGGATCCGATGCCCGGTTGTACCGTCGGATCGACTGGGGGCGGACCGCACAGTTCGACGTCCTGGACACCCGGCAATACCGTGATCCGGAGACCGCGGTCTCGCCGGCGCCGGACGAGGGCGAGCGCCGCGACCCGGACCGCACGGTGCTCGGCGCCGAGCAGGAACGCTGGCTGGCCGACAGCTTCGGGCGCCGACCGGTCCGCTGGAACTTCGTCGCCCAGCAGATCCTGATGGCCCGGCTGAACACGGCAGCCGACGACCAGCCGACGGTGTTCAGCCCCGGCACTTGGGACGGCTATCAGGCTTCCCAGCAACGGATGTTCGACCTGGTGTCGACGAATCTCCGGCGTCAACAGGTCCGCAACTTCTGTTCCCTCGGCGGCGACGTGCACTGCTCCTACGTCTCCGATCTGATGGCCGACACGCTGGACCCGGAGTCGGAGCTGATCGGTGTCGACATCACCAGTCCGTCGATCAGCAGCGCCCAGGATTTCGATCCGGTGGCCAACGAGAAACGCCAGGTCCGACGCCGGATGAACGCCTCCCTGCGATGGGCCGATCTGCACTGCGGCTACGACATCTGCGACGTGACAGCCGAACGGATTCGCTTCGACATCCGCGTAGTGGACAAGGTCAGTCGGGACGACTCGCCGGTCAGCACCGGTGCGAGTTTCACCGTCGAGGACGGCGTCCCCGGATACGTCGACGATCACCGGTGACGATCTCAGGAGTGCAACCCGAGTTCACCTCGAGGACGTTTTTCCTTATGGGTAAGGGAAAGTAGCGATCGCTACCTTCTGTCGTGTGCGCCGAGCAACCACTGCATCGACCGGTACCAGCAAAGCGACGTTGCCCTCGTTCTCCACCGCCGATCCGGTGACCCGTCGCCGGTTCCTCGCCGCAGCCGGCGGTGGCGCGGCCGGACTGGCGTTCGCTCTTCGGCCGTCCCATGACGCGCGGGCCGACGTCTCGCTGAAGACCGACCCGTTCACCCTCGGTGTCGCCTCGGGTGAGCCGCGACCTCATGCGGTGCTGATCTGGACCAGGCTGGCACCCGAACCGCTGGCCGTCGGCTGCGGACTCGATCCCAGCGGATCGCTGACGGTGCGCTGGGAGGTGGCGGCCGATGAACACTTCCGCCGGATCGCGGCTCGGGGCACGACCCGGGCGACGGCCGCGGAGAGCTATTCGGTGCACGTCGATGTCGACGGACTGCAGCCCGATCGGCCGTACTGGTATCGGTTCCGCTGTCGGTCCTTTATCAGCCCGGTCGGCCGGACCCGGACGGCGCCGGCACCGGACAGCACACCGCCGTTGCGGTTCGGATTCGCCTCCTGCATGGATTACCGACTCGGCTATTTCCACGCCATGCGGGACGCCGCCGAGCAGGACCTGGACGCGATGTTCTTCCTCGGCGACTACGTGTACGAGTTCGCGATCCAGCAGATGCCGACCGGTCGGCCGATCCCGTCCGACCTCCCGGCGGAGACCGTGCCGATGTTGGAGACCCTGGAGCAGTATCGGCTGCGCTACGGACTGCACAAGCTCGATCCCGACCTGCAGGCCGCGCACCACGTAATGCCGTGGGTGCTGACCTGGGATGATCATGAAGTCGCCGACAACTACGAAACGCTGGCGCGTGATGATCTTGATCGGCGGGCGGCGGCGTACCGCGCCTATTGGGAGAACATGCCGCTGCGCAAGCCGCAACTCCCGCAGGGATCCGATGCCCGGATCTACCGGCGGATCGGCTGGGGTCGGACCGCACAGTTCGACGTGTTGGACACCCGCCAGTATCGCGATCCGGAGACGAAGACGTCGCCGGCGCCGGACGTCGGCGAGCGTCGCGACCCGGGTCGTACGGTGCTCGGCGCCGAGCAGGAACGCTGGCTGGCCGAGAGCCTCGGCAGTCACCCGGTCCGGTGGAACTTCGTCGCCCAGCAGATCCTGATGGCCCGGCTGAACACGGCGGCGTCCGTTGAGCAGCCGACCACCTTCAGCCCGGGCACCTGGGACGGCTATCAGGCTTCCCAGCAACGGATGTTCGACCTGGTGGCGGCCAATCTCGATGCCGGCCGGGTGCGTAACTTCTGCTCGTTGGGCGGCGACGTGCACTGTTCCTACGTGTCCGATCTGATCTCGGACAGTCTCGATCCCGACTCGGATCTGATCGGCGTCGACATCACCAGTCCGTCGGTGAGCACGGCGTCTGATTTCAACCCGGTGCTCAACGAGAAGCGGCAGGTCCGGCGCCGGATGAACGACTCCTTGCACTGGGCGGATCTGCACTGTGGCTACGACATCTGCGACGTGAACGCCGATCGGGCACGGTTCGACGTGCGGGTGGTGGACAAGGTCAGCGACCGCGATTCACCGTTCTTCACCGGCGCCAGTTTCGTGGTGCAGGACCGGGTGCCGGGATTCAGTGTTGATCACTGAGCGGCGCCGGTCGCACTGCCGACCGGCAGCTCGAAGGAGAGCGTCGACGCCAGATGCCGGCGGGCCGCGTCCTGCATCTCCTGCGGCCACGGGATGCCACAGCGGTCGTGCAGTTCCCGGGCCAACGGGAAGAAGAGGTCGACGCAGGCGATATTGCCGTTGATCACCGATTCCTGGTCGGCCGTGGTGGCCGGCAGTTCGGTCAGGATCTGCAGCCGATCGGCCGGCAGCAGGCGCCGCAGGTGCAGCGCGCCGCCGCGATCCTCGACCGCGACGTCCTGCAGCATCAGCTGGATGATCATGCCGCGCAACAACTCCACGCCGGAGACACCGACGACGTACTCCTCGCGGCCGATCACCACCGGCAACAGGCCGAGCACCCGCAGGAATTCGACCGTGATCGACGCGACCCGGTCGGGATCGGGCTGCAGGGCCGGACCCGGGGCGGCCAGCCGCTCGCTCAGGTTGTGCGGATCGTGCAGTGCTCGGACGGTCGAACGGGTCCGTCGTGCGACATCGCCGGGTGTGCCGATCGAGACGTCGAACCGGACCCAGTCCGCGGAGATCTGGTTGAAGACCGGCGCCTGGCCGAGTTGCCTGCACAACACGGTCGGCGCGATCCGCTCCGCGATCTCCGGCCAGTCGTCACAGAATCCGGGCAGGTCTTCGTCCTCGACGACGACCCACAGATCGACATCACTGAACCGGTCCTGGCTGCCGGAGCCGTAGCTACCGGACAGCCAGACTCCGAGGACACGATGATCATCGGCCAGCACCCGCCGGGCGCTGTCGATCACGGCCTGCTGCCCTCCGGGGTGCGGCGCGGTTTCTGTACCGACTCCAGGAACATCGTTGGTCATGGTCACGATACTGACACCTGGATGGCGCTCGGGGGAGTCCTGGTGATCGAGATCACCAGGCCAGCAGACCTGCTTCCTCCTGCAGGGTTCCGGTCGGTCCGCCGGCTCCCACGGTGGCCATCCGGACGACGACGGCGGCACTGTCCTCGGCCGAACGACCACCGGGTACGTCAGCAGTGAGGTCGGTGTCGGTGTAGCCCGGCTCGACGGCATTGAACCGGATACTCGGCTCTTTGCGCGCATATTGCACGGTCAACATCGTCACGGCGGCCTTGGATGCGCCGTAGCTGCCGGACAGTACCCGGGACTCCTGGCGATCACTGTTGTGTACGGCCCAGAACGAGCCCAGGCTGCTGCTCACGTTGACCACGACGGGATCAGCCGAACGGTGCAGCAACTCCAGGGCGGCCTCGGTGACCCGCAGTACCCCCGCGACGTTGGTGTCGAGCACTGTCAGGATGTCACCGGCGAACGGTGCGCTCGGTGCGATGCCGGCGTTGTTGATCAAGACGTCGAGACGGCCCTCGGCCCGGTCGATGATCTTGATCGCGCTGCTGACCGAGTCGTCGTCGGTGACGTCGAGCTGGACGAACCGGCCGCCCAGCTCGGCCGCCGCCCGCTGTCCGCGTTCGACATCGCGGGCACCGAGGTAGACGGTGTGGCCGAGGGCGATCAGTTGCCGGGCGGTCTGGTAGCCGATGCCCTTGTTGGCACCGGTGATCAACGTAATGGTCATGGATGGATCCCTTCGTGCTGTGATGACGGTTCGTCGGATTCCCGATGCGCCCGTGGATCCATGCTTCGGCGAGTACCGGTCCGCAAACAGGTCGCGGCGTTCCTGGGGGTGGCAGGACCAGTCAGTGCTCAGCCGCAGCGGATACCGTGGCGGTATGGCACGACGAACGGATGATCAGCGGGACGGGTCGAAGCTGGGGGAGTTCCTGCGCGCCCGCCGTGAGCTGGTCACCCCAGAGCAGCTCGGCCTTCCGGTCAGTGGATCGCGGAGGGTTCGGGGTCTCCGTCGGGAGGAGGTCGCGATGCTCGCCGGAGTCAGTGCCGACTACTACCTCCGGCTGGAGCAGGGCCGCGACCGGCATCCGTCCGCTCAGGTCCTCGAGGCGTTGGCGCGGGTCCTGCAGCTCGACGAGGACGCGTCCGGCTACCTGCTCGGGCTCGGAGCCCAGAGCCGTCGCCGACCGCGGCGGCCACGCCGTACCGAGGTCGTGCCGCCGACCACCGCCAAGCTGCTGGACGCCCTGCAGCTGCCGGCCTTCGTCGAGGGCCGCTACTTCGACGTGCTGGCGGCCAACCCGTTGGCCACCGCGTTGTCGCCGCGGCTGGTTGCCGGCGGGAACCGGCTGCGGGACGTGTTCCTCGATCCGGCCGAGCGAGCGTTGTACGAACCCGACTGGGAACTGGCCGCGGCGGCACTGGTCGCAGGCTTCCGCCACTCGGTCGGCACTGACACCGACGACCCCCGGCTCGTCGAACTCGTCGGGGAACTGTCCATCGCCAGCCCACGGTTCGGTCAGCTGTGGGCCAGGCAGGACGTCCGCGGACGTGAGGCGGCCGCCATCTCCCTCGACCATCCGCAGGTCGGCCGGATCACACTGAATCGGGAGAAGCTGCTCGTCGCCGGCGCCGACGGCCAGATGCTGGTGCTCTATCACCCTGATCAGGGCAGCGTCGACGCCGACAAACTGAACCTGTTGGCATCGGCCGCGCTACCTCCATCACGACCGGGTCCACAGGGTCAGGACACGACGACCTCGGTCGACGCGGGGTGACCGGATCCCGTACGAGTCAGTGCATCGCCGGTTGTCAGCGGGGCTTTCGGGCGGTCACATGGACCAGACCGAGGGCCGGCCGCCCGGCGCCCAGTGCCGCCGACGGCGTCCTCCCAGCGCAACCAGAACTCCAGGCTGTCCGACGGCACCCTGGCCGGACGTCGGTGAGGCCGCCGGTCAGTTGGGTGTGCTTGGCCCAGTAGTCGGCGGGATGCCAGGTCAGCACCTCGAATCCGGCGACCTCGGCGAGCACCGGATTCGGTCCCATGTCCAACGACAGCAGCCACTCCGGATCGTAGGTCGGCTACCGAATCTCGGCCAGCACGGCGTGGATCGGGCCGGCGGCGGACGCGCTGCTGATCAGCAACGCCGTAGCGATCATCCCCGCGACGATTCCGAACAGACGTCTCATCATGATCGACACGTTAGGCATGTCCAGAAGACGACGGATCGGCCCACGGACCGCACTAGCTGCTACTGCAGTCGGACGGCCGTCGAAGGATGTCGGAGTCGCTGGTTAGGGTTGGCGGCATGACCGAGGCGAATTCGACCACCGCAAACCCATCGACCGGAGCGGGAGCACCGACGACCGGATCAGGGCAGCGGGCCGACGGTCGTGCGTTGGATCAGCTCCGCGAGGTGAAGTTCACCCGCGGCTGGCTCGACTCCGCCGAGGGCTCGGTACTGGTCGAGTTCGGCAGGACCCGGGTGTTGGTCGCCGCCAGCGTCACCGAGGGGGTGCCGCGCTGGCGGAAGGGGTCGGGGCTCGGCTGGGTGACCAGTGAGTACGCGATGTTGCCCCGCTCGACCAACACCCGCAACGACCGCGAGTCGATCAAGGGCCGGGTCGGCGGCCGGACCCACGAGATCAGCCGATTGATCGGCCGCAGCCTGCGGGCGATCATCGACTACAAGGCACTCGGCGAGAACACGATCGTGCTCGACTGTGACGTGCTGCAGGCCGACGGCGGCACCCGGACGGCGTCGATCACCGGTGCCTACGTGGCTTTGAGCGACGCGGTCGGTTGGCTGCGGGACCGCAACCGGTTGGCCGGTGAGCCGTTGACCGGTTCGGTGTCGGCGATCTCGGTCGGCGTGGTCGACGGTGTGCCGATGCTCGACCTGGCCTACAACGAGGACTCGGTCGCCGACACCGACATGAATGTGGTGATGAGCGGCAACGGTGACTTCATCGAGGTGCAGGGCACCGCCGAGGGCCGACCCTTCGATCGCGGCGTGCTCAATCAGCTGCTCGACCTGGCTGCCGGTGGCTGTACGACCCTGACCGAGCTGCAACGCTCTGCGCTGCAGGGCTGAGGGCGCCGATGACCCGCCATCAGGTGGTGCTGGCCACCAATAACGCCAAGAAGCTGGTCGAGATGCGCCGGATCCTCGGTGAGCATCCGGTCGTCACCTCCGGGCGGATGGAGATCGAACTGCTCGGGCTGGCCGATTTCCCGACCTACCCCGAGCCCGCCGAGACCGAGTGGACCTTCGAGGGCAATGCACTGATCAAAGCGCGGGTCTGCGCGGAGCAGACCGGTCTGCCTGCGCTGGCCGACGACTCCGGACTCGCGGTCGCCGCGCTGAACGGGATGCCCGGTGTGCGGTCGGCCCGCTGGTCCGGTCCGGACGCCACCGACGAGGCCAACAACGATCTGCTGCTGGCCCAGTTGCACGACCTCGCCGACGGTCGCCGGCAGGCAGCGTTCGTCAGCGCGATCGCGCTCGTCTTTCCCGGCCAGGACGGCCGGGAGTACGTCCGACACGGTGAGATGCCGGGTCGGGTGATCGACGAGCTGCGCGGGGATAATGGGTTCGGCTACGACCCGATGTTCGTGCCGGACGGTTCGGAGTTGACCTATGCCGAGCTGACCGCCGAGGCCAAGGACGCGATCAGCCATCGTGGCAAGGCGGTGCGGGCGATGGTCGAGGTGATGGTCGGACTGCTGGCGGAAGGGGAGAAGCGATGAGGACGTATCTGGATCTGCTGGACCATGTGCTCACCAAGGGGACGCCGAAGGGTGACCGGACGGGCACCGGGACGCTCAGCGTCTTCGGCTACCAGATGCGCTTCGATCTCTCCGACGGATTCCCGCTGTTGACGACCAAGCGGATCCACACCCGGTCGGTGTTCGCCGAGTTGCTGTGGTTCCTCAAGGGCTCCACCAACATCGGGTGGCTGCGGGACAACGATGTGACGATCTGGGACGAATGGGCCGACGAGGACGGCGAGCTCGGGCCGATCTACGGCTACCAGTGGCGTTCCTGGCCCGATCCGGTGGCCGGCGACAACGGCGAACGACATTCGATCGACCAGATCGCCGCGGTGATCGATTCGATCCGCAGCAACCCCGAGTCCCGCCGACACATCGTCAACGCGTGGAACGTCGCCGACATCGACCAGATGGCGTTGCCGCCGTGCCACACGATGTTCCAGTTCTACGTCGCTGACGGCCGGCTCAGCTGTCAGCTCTACCAGCGATCGGCCGACATCTTTCTCGGCGTCCCGTTCAACATCGCCTCCTACGCTCTGTTGACGCATATGGTCGCTCAGGTCACCGGCCTCGGTGTCGGCGACTTCGTGCACACCCTCGGCGACGCCCACCTGTACGTCAACCACGTCGAGCAGGCCAAGCGGCAGCTCACCCGTGAGCCCCGCCCGCTGCCGAAGTTGATCTTGAATCCGGAGGTCACCGACATCGACGGCTTCACCCTGGACGACATCAGCATCGAGGGCTACGACCCGCACAAGGGCATCAAAGCCCCGATCGCCGTCTGACCCACGATCCCCGAGCTTGTCGAAGGGCTCCTCCCGTTGCCCCATCACCGATCCGAGGAAACGCATGCCTGAAGTCGTCGCGATCGCAGCCGTCGCCCGCAACGGCGTGATCGGCGCCGACGGCGCGATCCCGTGGCGGTTGAAGGGTGACCTGCCGAGATTCAAGCGGCTGACCAAGGGCCACGTGTTGATCATGGGCCGCAAGACCTACGACTCGATCGGTCGGCCGCTGCCGGAGCGGACCACCATCGTGATCACCCGCAACCAGGCCTGGCGGGCTCCCGGCCACGACGAGGTGCAGGTCGTCGACTCGCTGACGTCGGCACTGGACCGGGCAGCTGCGATCGATCCGGAGGGTCCGACGGTGATCGCCGGCGGGGGCGACATCTATCGCGCGGCGATGGGTGTCTGCGACCGGCTGGAGATCACCGAGGTGCACGCCGAGCCGGACGGCGACGCCACCTTCCCGGTGATCGACAGCACGGTCTGGCGGCAGACCGATCGCGATGATGATCATGACGGCTTCAGTTGGGTGACCTGGCGTCGTACTGCTGCGTCCTGAGACTCAGACGGAATCAAGGTCGTTGCCGTTCCGAAATCCAGACGAACCCATCAATACCGCAAGATCTGCGAAAGTTCCCTTAGGCTGATCTTGGTTTGCGTTGCAGACCTCCCATGGTCTCGGGGACTACTTCATCTCTGAGGAGAATGATCGTGGATTCACCTTCCCTACCCGCACGCGTCGGTGCGGAGTTCCTCGGTACGTTCTGGCTGGTGTTCGGCGGCTGTGGCTCGGCGATCTTCGCGGCCACCGCGCTCAGCCCTGACAAATTCCCGGTCGGTATCGGCTATGTCGGCGTCGCACTGGCCTTCGGCCTGACCGTCCTGACGATGGCCTTCGCCGTCGGTCACGTGTCCGGCGGTCACTTCAACCCGGCCGTCACCGTCGGCCTCGCCGTGGCAAAGCGGATCGAATGGAAATGGGTTCCGACCTACATCGTCACCCAGATCGTCGCGGCCAGCTTTGCCGGTCTGATCCTGTTCGCCATCGCCAGCGGCAAGTCCGGCTTCAGCGCCGTGGAGAGCGGTTTCGCCAGCAACGGCTACGGTGACCGGTCACCGAGCGGCTACTCGCTGGTCGCCTGCCTGATCGCCGAGATCGTGCTGACCGCGATGTTCCTCTACGTGATCCTCGGCGCCACCGATGATCGCGCACCGAAGGGCTTCGCTCCGATCGCGATCGGCCTGGCGCTGACGATCATCCACCTGGTCGGCATCCCGATCACCAACACCTCGGTCAACCCGGCCCGTTCGCTCGGCGTCGCCTGGTTCGCCGGTGGCGGGGCGCTCGCGCAGGTATGGCTGTTCATCGTCGCGCCGATCATCGGTGCCGCGATCGCCGGGGCCAGCTACGCGGTGATCACCGGCGCCCGCAAGGCGCCGATCGACGAAGGAGTCGCGAACAACCCCGCCTGAATCCATCCGGATCGGGCGCGCGTTCCCGACCGAACGCGCGCCCGATGACCGGACACCCCTGCGTGTGAAGGCTGTGCGACCCTCTTCGTCCGCCGGGCCGGCCCGGCGGTGGGGCCTGACAGGGCAAGGTCGGTCCGGGCTGTCGGTGCCTTTGTGGACGGCGAGTTTCCGTTGCCGCCCGGATTCCGACTTTCTCGGGAATCGAGTTCTCCGGATCGCGGGTCGACAACTCCGAAGCTCGAGTAGCGCGACGCGACCCGATCTTCTGCCTGGGCGATCATCCGCTGTGCGACGGCGCGCCGGGTTCGATCCGATGTGTGTGAGGTTGCTCGGTGATCGTTCCGGCGGCCGGTCGGTTTGGAGTGCGGGGTGGTGGCGGCGCTGATTTTGTAGCACCAGCGGCTGTGCCCGTGGGCGAATGGGCGGGGTGGGGCCCGGCCCTGTTGCGTTCTTGGCGGTCGGGCGGTTTCAACCGGTCGTTGCAACACCTGATGACGTGAGGGATAGAGCCCCGCTGAGTGGTGGGTTTTCGAGTTGATTCTCGGTGTCTAGTTGCCGGTCTCGATCGCGGCAACGGGTCCAGTATCGCTGTCGGGGCGGAGTTTGGCCATGCTGGTTTCGGAGAGGTAGCGGCGTTCGGCGACTTGCCATTCGTCGTGGAGGTCGTTGACCACGGCGCCGACGAGGCGGATGACGCTGGCCTCGTTGGGGAAGATTCCGACGACGCGGGCGCGGCGTTTGATCTCGCGGTTGATCCGTTCGATCGGGTTGGTCGACCAGATCTTGGCCCAGTGACTACGGGGGAACGTGGTGAAGGCAAGGACTTCGGCTTTCGCGTCGTCCATCAGCGGACCGATCTTGGGAAAGGTTTGCGCGAGTTGGTCTCGGACTTGGTCCCAGACCGCTGCAGCTGCTGTTGGGTCGGGTTGGGCGAACGCGGTTCGGAACACCGAGGCGACCATGTCCTTGTGGGACTTGGGCACCAGCGCGAGCAGGTTGCGGGCGAAGTGGACCCGGCAGCGTTGATGCGCCACCCCTTGAAACTGCCGGTCCAGAGCGGCGACCAGACCGGCGTGTTGGTCGGAGATGAGCAGTTGGACTCCGGACAGGCCACGCTCGCGCAGGGTGCGGAGGAAACCGCGCCAGAACACCTCGTCCTCGCTGTCGCCGACGTCGATACCGAGGATCTCCCGGCCGCCGCTGGCGGTCACCCCGGTCGCCACCACCACGGCCATCGAGGTGACCTGTCCGGTGCGTCGGACATGCAGGTAGGTCGCGTCGAGGAACACGTAGGGAAAGCTGGTGTGGTGCAAGGGCCGGGTCCGGAACGCGGTGACTTGCTCGTCCAGACCGGCACAGATCCGGCTCACTTCGGACTTGCTGATACCGGTCCCGATGCCCAAAGCGACGACAAGATCGTCGACTGCACGGGTCGAGACACCGTTCACCCAGGCCTCCATCACCACCGCATACAAGGCCTGATCGATCCGCCGTCGGCGTTCCAAGATCACCGGGAAGAACGATCCCTGCCGCAGCTTCGGGATCTGGAGCTGAACATCACCGGCCTGGGTGGAGACCAGCCGCGGACGAGATCCGTTGCGCTGAGTCGTGCGTGTGTCGGTGCGTTCATAAGGGCCGGCGCCGATCTGTTCGGTCGCTTCGGTCTCGATCAGTTCCTGCATCACCATCCGAACCGATTCCCGGATCAGGTCAACGCCTTCACCGGCACGAAACGCTGCAAGCAGCTCGGATGCGACAGACTGGGACAACGCCATCGGTGGGACCATCCTTCAGTGAGTACTTGGCGGTACACACCGAGAATCCCGCCGGTGGCGCCCTCAACAGCGACGACTCACCGAACCCCGAAACCCCACCACTCCAAGGGACTCACACACGTGAGGTGTTGTGGTCGTGGGATTTGTCGACGGTGTCGTGTGCGGAGTCCGGGAAGTATCACCGACCGGGGCGACCGCCGTCGGGCGCTATCTGTCCTTGGAGGAGCGGTTGCAGATTGCCGATCTGCATCGTCAGGGCGACGGGCTCGGCAAGATCGCGGCGGCCGCCACCGATGTGACGCCGACCTGCCCGGTCGTCGATGGCCGGGCTGATGCCGAACTACCCGACGGTCTGTCTGTTCGACGGCATTGTCCGGGCAAACCTGGAGGAGACAAGCCTCGGCTTCTACTCGTGAGGTCGAGTTCATCAAGGCGGCCCGGCAAGGGAGATCCGTGCCGCGGGCTGACGCCGGGAGTCGTCGACGAGATCGTCTCGGGCGCAAAGATTGGCTACTGTTGGTCTGCTCGCGCGAGTGGCGGAATCAGGTAGACGCGCCAGATTTAGGTTCTGGTGTCTTCGGACGTGGGGGTTCAATTCCCCCCTCGCGCACCGCAGCCGTCGAACAGGAACTCCCGGTAGAGCTCTGCCGACGCGCGCAGCGCGACGGTCGCGTTCGGCGGCTCGGGTGCCCAGGGGCGGGTGTCGAGGATCAGTTGGCCGAGGGTCTGCTCGCCGGCGGTCTCGACCGAGACCGGGAAACGTCCGCCCTCGGTGATCACCTCCGGATTGACCAGGTAGGCCAGGCAGAGCGGGTCGTGCACCGGTGCCGACGGCAGGTCCGCGTCGGGATAGGTGCCCTGATCCTGCCGGATCCGGTGCCGCACCATGGTCGCCGATGCGGTGCCAGCCGGGGTGCCGATCCGGTCCAGGTGATCGCAGTCGGCCAAGGTCAGGGGCACGCTGTGGGTGGCGTCCAGGCCGAAGATCACCACGTCGGCGATGCCGGCCGAGAGGACCATCCGGGCGGCCTCCGGGTCGGCCCAGATGTTGAATTCGGCCACCGGGGTGACGTTGCCGCCGAGGTGTGCACCGCCCATCAGCACCAGCCGGCTGATCCGGTTCGCCAGGCCGGGCTCGGCGGCCACTGCCAGCGCGATGTTCGTCAGCGGCCCGGTCGCCACCAACGCGACATCGTCGTTGGCACGATCAGCGAAGAAGTCGATCAAGAAGCGGACGGCCGAGCTCTCGCTCGGTCTGCTGTGCGACGGTGCCAGATCCAGCTCCGCCACCTGGAAGTCCGGATTGTCGGCATTGAGGACATCGCGGGGGATCGGCAGGTCCGGCCGGACCAGCGGCCGCGGTGAGCCCGGGTGCACCGGCACCGTCGCTCCGACATGCTCCAAGGCCCGCAGGGTGTTCTCGGTGCTGTGCTGGAGTGCGACGTTGCCGTTCACGGTGGTGATCGCCACCAGGTCAAGATCGGGATGGCCGACGCCGGCCATGATCGCCACCGCGTCGTCGGTGCCGGTGTCGCAATCCAGGACCAGCCGAGTGCTCACCGGAACACCGTAGCGTCCCGTTCACCCGGCTTCCCGATCATGGACGAGGAGATCAGGGCCGATCGGAGTCTCCGGCGCCGTCGATCCGCTCCCGGGCGCTGTTCATCCGCCTGCTGACCGGACGGATCGCCGTTGCCGTGGCCAGACCCTGGGGGCGGGTGTGCACGTAGATCGACTCTGCCTTGGCAACGGGGTAGGTCTCGTGCCAGACGCCGACGGCTCCGCTGCCGTCCCGCGTGCTGCGATTGAAGGCGGCCCAGGCCGGACGGTGACTGGCCTGCGGGTCCGAGGCGTAGCCGTACAGCTTGTCCAGACTTTTCCAGTACTGGACCAGCCATGGCCCGCGCAGGTCGAAGATCAGCCGATAGCCGAGCAGTCCGGACTCCTTGTCGCGGGAGAGCTCGGCAAGCATCCGTGGCATCGCCCGGAACACCGGCAGCCACTTGTCGATCCGCCACCACTTGTTGATCGTCATGCCGATCAGGAAGACGACGAGGTCACCGTCGTAGTCATGGGTCATCCGACCGTGTTTGATCGCAGTGCGGTTGCTCCCGTCGGGATTGCTCGCGGATGGGGTGCGTGCAGACATGATCGGTCCTTCCGGCATACTAGGTAGCAACACTTTCCAATAATGGAGAGTAGCACTGTCTAAAAGGCTCGACAAGGAGGATCCGGTGCGCATATCGGAGTTGTCCCGCAGCAGTGGGGTGGCGACGGCGACGATCAAGTACTACCTGCGTGAGGGTTTGCTGCACGCCGGTGAGTTGACCGCCGCGACCCAGGCCCAGTACGACGACAGTCACCTCGATCGGCTGCGGCTGATCCGGGCGCTGCTCGGTCCGGGACGACTGTCGATCGCCGAGATCCGTGGTGTGCTGGCCGCGGTCGACGATCCGCCGGAATCGCCGAACGAGATGCTCGGCCGAGCTTCGGAATCGCTCGAGCCGCAGACCGGCGGCGAACGGTCACGGTCGGATGCGGTGGGGGAGGAATACCGGCAGCAGGCCACCGCGATCGTCGACGAGCTCGGCTGGCGGGTCGCCGCGAACACCAAGGTCCTGGACGATCTGGCCCAGGCCTTGACCGCGATCGATCAGGCCGGGCTGGCGTTGATCCCCGGCGGCGTGCTGGCGTATGCGCGGCAGTTGCACGGGCTCGCCGTCGCCGAGGTGGCCACCGTACCGATGGACTCGCCGGAGGCGGCCGTCCGTCAGGCAGTGCTCGGCACGATCCTGATCGAGCCGTTGCTGCTGGCCCTGCGCCGGCTTGCCCTGCAGGATGCGGCAGGCCGCCGATTCGACGGTACCGACGCCCCGCTAGCGTGAGCGCCATGATCGCCGTCCAGTTGACCTATCAGAACCCCGATCCGGAACGGATCGCGCTGCGCCCGCAACACCGCGACCGGCTGCAGCAGTTGACCGACGACGGCCTGGTCTTCGGCGCCGGCCCCTGGGCCGACGACTCCGGCGCGCTGGTGGTCTTCGACACCGACTCCCGGGAGAAGGCCGAGGAACTGGTCGCCGCCGACCCCTACTTCAACACCCCGGGTGTCAGCGTGGTCGCTTATCACGACTGGAACGTGGTCTTCCGCGGTTAGGAGCCGCCGGATCAGACCGCCAGCTCGCGCCGCAGCTTGGCCACGTGACCCTTCGCGCGCACGTTGTACTGAGCGACGGCAACCGTCCCGACGCCGGCGGCGTCGACATCGACCACGAAGGTGGACCGGATGACGCCCTCGATCAGCTTGCCGTAGAGCAGCTTCTCCCCGTAGGCCGCCCACGCCGACAGGGTCTCCTTGTCGGGATCGGACAGCAGCGGGAAGCTGATCGACTCCTTCTCCTTGAACTTGGCGAGCTTGCCCGGCTCGTCGGGGGAGATGCCGAGCACGCTCAGGCCCGCGGCGCTCAGTTCGTCCATCGAGGCGGTGAAATCGACCGCCTGAGTGGTGCAGCCCGGCGTCATAGCGGCGGGGTAGAAGTAGATGATGACCCGCTTGCCGGCGAAGTCGGACAGCGAGACGGTGCTGCCGTCGGCCTCGGTGAGGCTGAAGGCCGGTGCGGTGTCGCCGGGGGTCAGACGGTCGCTCATGAGGAGCACCTTAGCCCCCGCGCCCGACGCCCTGACACCGGCAAGGTCCGCACCCCGATGAGGGTGAGCCCTGGTGTGCAATACGCTGGGCCGACAGGCAGCATGATCGGTCACCCGCCGAAGGGTTTCGGTGGGGTCGACCGGGGTGCTGATCGACAGGCAGGCAGATGGGAGAGGTCACCGTGGCCGAAGCGGCAGGCGCGAAGCACCCGCGGACACGTGCGCAGATCGAGGCCGAACAGGCAGCGACCCGCGACCGGTTGGCTTCCTCGATCGAGGAACTGATCGACCTGGTCCACCCGCAGCGGGTCAAGCAACGCCAGATCGACAGCGTCCGTGCCCTCGTTGCCGCCGAACTGGACAACGTGAAGTCGCAGTTCGTCTACCCCAACGGGGAGTTGCGGACGTCCAGGCTGGCCGCGATCGGCGGCGGTGTGGCCGGCGCCGTCACGTTCCTGATCGTCGTCCGCCGACTGGTCCGCGGACCGAAGGCCACGAAGCGCGACTGAGGGTCTGCACCCACACCGACCTCACTCCATCACCAACTCAGCCAGGAGGACGAGCTGACCGCAGGCGACTCCGGCGCGACAGGCGCGCCGGGACAGAGCAGAAGTACCGACACCGGCACCGATCTGCCGATCCGGATGCTGCACGATCGGGTCCTGGTGAGCCGGGAGGCAGACCCGGGTGAACGACGCAGCGGTAGCGGCATCCTGATCCCGGCGACGGTGTCGATGAGCCGTCGACTGGCCTGGGCCGAGGTGGTGGCGGTCGGGGCGAGCGTACGCGTCGTCAAGGTCGGCGACCGGGTGCTGTTCGACCCCGAGGAGAAGGCCGAGGTCGAGGTCCGCGGTCAGGACTACATCCTGCTGCGCGAACGTGATCTGCACGCGGTCGCCGCCGAACGGTTGAACGACGGCCGGACCGGTCTCTATCTCTGAGACCGCTCTCTCTGGGACTGGGGCCGCTGACCGGGCCTGATCTGAGGCTGTGGTGAGTCGGTATCGCTCTGCTGGTGCGGCACGCTCAGCTGGTCGGTGACGTAGGTCAGATCGTTCAACAGATCGGTACGGGGTTCGAGCTCACGTCGGCGGGTCGCTTCGTCGGCCCGCCGATTCCGCTGCCAATGCACCAACTTGATCAGTTGCTGCACCAGGACGCTCATGCACACGGCGAAAGCGATCGCGATCACGATGCCCCAGAGCGGGTGGTTGGCGATCCGTCCGCCGATGCTGCCGATCGTCGAATAGATCAACGCCCACAGCCCGCAGGCGACCGCGTCGAAGGCGACGAATCGGCGGATCGAATAGCGGCCCAGTCCCAGCGCGATCACCACCGGCGCCCGGCCGCCGGGGATCAGCCGTCCGGTGACGATCGCGCTGAACGCGTTCTTGTGCAGCTTCTGCTCCGCCTGCGTCACCCGGCCCGCATACTTGCGACGAGCCAACCAGGGTCGCAGCTTGCGGGCGCCGAGCCGGGCCTCCAGCAACAGCATGGTGTCGCCGAGCACCGATGCGGCCCAGGTGATCAGGAAGATCAACACCACGTCGAGCCGGGAGTGCGCGGCCAGCGCCGAGCTGCCGCTGACCATCTCGCCGGTCGGTACGAAGGGGATGGCCGATCCGATGGCGACTGCCAGGAAGAGCAGCAGATGTCCACGGATCTGATCCACGTTTCGAATCTAACCGCTGAATCCGACCCTTCCGAAGTCCGGTCGACCCCAGACTTGTTGGGTTCGTCACAGGTTGCGGTTGTCATTCGGGCGAACCTGTGACGAACCCGAGTGCGGGGCGTCGTCAGCGCGGCTCGAGTTGCCGCAACGCCCTGTCGACGAAGTCCTGGTAGCGGCGCAGGAACTCCTCCCAGGTGGCGGGGTCGAGGCCCCATTCGGCGAGCCGACCGACCGGGCGACTGGCCGCCGCAAGGTCCCACAGCGCCAGATCGTCGGTGGCCGGCTCGCCGGCTCCGAGGTCGGCGACCGAGTCGAGATAGCGCGTCGTCGCATCCTCGGCGGCGTCGGGCCCGTAGGCCCAGGTGAGCTCCAGCCGCAGGTTCGCCAGATCCGACCGCGGGTCGCCGATCGCGGCGTCCTCCCAGTCGATCACCGACCGCAGCCGGCCGTCGGCCCACATCGTGTTGCCCGGCCAGAAGTCGCCGTGCAGGATGCGGCTGGGCAGTTCGCGCCGCCGGGGCCAGTTCTCCGCCAACACGGTCCTGATCCGGGACTCCCGCATCGCCTCGTCCGGCTGCTCCGGCGGCTGGGCCAGCCAGCGGTCGATCCGGTCGGCGTACGGCGCCAGCAGTGTGCCGACCGTTGTCACGGGCAGTCGATGCAGCCGGGTCAGGACGTCGACCACCTGCTCGGCGACGGCGTCAGACCAGTCCGCCGGTGGGCCGTCGGCCGAGATGAACTCGACGACACAGAACGGCCCGCCGAGCAGGTCGGTGCCGTCGTCGGCGTACAGCGGGGCCGGCACCGGGATGCCGGCAGCCCGCAACGATCCGAGCAGGGTGGTCTCGGTGCTGGCAGGTCGCGGGTCGGCGGCGATGTTCTTCGGGCCGTACTGCCGGACGACGACGGTCCGTGATCCGTCCGGGAAGTCCACGTCCAACGCCGTGATCTGGGCAGACATCCCACCGGGCAACTCGCGGACGTCGACCAACCGCGCCCCCGGGGCCATCCGCCGCAGCGCTGCGGCCAGTGTGCTGGGTCGATCCACGTCGCCCATCTCATCATGCCCGACTCGCAGCAAGGGTCCTGAGCCTGTCGAAGGACCGAAACGCTGATCAATCCCGCCCCGGCAGCGCATCCAGCAGCCAACGCGGATCGAAGCTGGCGACCAGCCCGTCGGTGTGATCGGAGGTCACCGGACCGGCGTCGCGGTGGCCGGTCAGCGGGTCGATCAGCACGACGCCGGCGCCGGTCAGGACGTCGAGATGCCCGGCCCACGCCGGATGTCCCCACAATGACCGGTTGACCAGCGGCACGGCGGCGATCGGTAGCCCGGCGCCGAGGGACTCGCAGAGCAGACTGAGTGGCCGGTTGTCGGCGATCCCGAGCGCCCATTTGCTGCCGGTGTTGAAGGTCAACGGCAGGACGATGACGGCGTCGGGTCGGGGCCGCTTGGGTTGATCGGGCCGACGGAACCCGCTGTCGCCGAGGTCGACGTCGGTCAGCCAGGCACGGGACGACTCGGTGACCGCATAGGCGACCTCCCAGCCACGGTCGACCGCCGCGGTGGTGAGGTCGGCGGTGCGGGCGGCCAACGGGGCGCCACAGGTCACGATGGTCAGATGGGGCACACCGGCAGCGTACGGGACGGGTCAGGTCGTCGGCCGCGTGCTCAGCACCTGGTCGATGATCTCGGTGACCCGGTCCGGACGAGCCAGGAACGAGGAGTGCCCGCAGTCGATCTCGAAGACCCGGCCGGCTCGGTCACTCAGCCGTCGCTGCACGGAGACAGCGGTCGCCCGGTCCGCGGTGGTGACCACGTAACTCGACGGGATCTCCTTCCAGGCAACAGAATCCGGTGATTGGCCGATCGCCGCGAGCGTCATCGGCCGGAGATGATCAACGGCACTGTCCGGGTCCGGGCAGTCGTGGAACAGCACCTCGGCGGCCCGATCGGGTTTCATGATCACGGTGCCGTCGTCGAGCATCTCGCAGTCGGTCCGCGGGTGGATGTTGAGCGGCTCGTCGGCCGGTTCGAAACCGCCGAGGGACTCACCGAGGTCGGCCATGTACGCCGACAGATACAGCAGTTCGCGGACAGCCGGATGGCCGGTCGCGGCCTCGGTCGCGGGGATGCCGCCGTAGGAGTGGGCGACCAGCAGCACGTCGTCGTACCGGTCGAGTGTCGTGCGAATCGCCGTCGCGTCGTCGTGCAGGTCGCCGCCGCTCGAACAGCTGGGCAGGTCGACGGTGTCGACCGCCGGCTGGGAACTGTTCCGGAGGCGATCGACCACCTGATGCCAATGCCAGGGGGCATGCCAGGCACCGTGTACGAGGACGACGGCAGGGCGGGAGGAATCAGTCATGAGGGTCTCCATCAGCGTTGATGTCTACCCGGGTGAGTATGCCGCTCAGGCTAAGGAGAGCTGGTGCGCCATCAGGGACTTGAACCCCGAACCCGCTGATTAAGAGTCAGCTGCTCTGCCAATTGAGCTAATGGCGCGCGAGGAAGAACATTAGCAGGCTACCCGCGCCAGGAAAAATCGAGCCACCGGGGGCCGAATCAGGTCTCCAGCAGGGCCATCGCCGCGCTGTGTCCGCCGAGGCCGCTGACCGCGCCGCCGCGACGGCTGCTGGAGCCGCAGAGCAGCAGTCCGGGGTGGCCGGTGTCCACACCCCACCGCCGGGCCGGAGTGTCGGCCGGCTCGTCGTCGGCGAGCCAGGGCCAGGAGAGATCGCCGTGGAAGATGTGCCCGCCGGGCATCCCGACGGACGCCTGGACATCCAGCGGAGTCATCACCTCCACGCACGGATTGCCGGCCGGATCGGAGGCGATGCAGTCGGCCAGTGGCTCGGCCAACACCGACTCCAGGCTGGCCAGGGCAGCGGCCGCGGCCCGATCACGCATCCCGTCGGGATCGGCGACGAACAGCGACGCCGGCGCGTGCAGCCCGAAGAGGGTCAGGGTGTGCCAGCCGTCCTTGATCAACTCGGCAGCCAGGATGCTGGGATCGGTCAACGTGTGGCAGTACACCTCGCAGGGGAACGGATCGGGGAGCCTGCCGGCGGTCGCCGCCTGGTGGGCGGCGAGCAACTCGCGGTAACCCTGATGCAGGTGCAGGGTGCCGGCGAATGCCGTCCGGGGGTCGAGACCGGATCGCAGCCGGGGTAGCCGACGCAACACGATGTTGATCTTGAGCTGGTTACCGACCGGCTTCGGTGCTGTCGGTGTCTCGCCGAGCAGCTTCCGTAGCGTCCAGTCCGCGCAGTTGGCCAACACGTACGGCGCCTGTCCCCGCCGGCCGTCGGCCGTGTCGATCTGCCAGTGATCATCAACCCGCCGCAGGTCGGTGACGCGTGCGTCGGTGATCAACGCCGCGCCGGCATCGCGGGCGGACCGTTCCAGGGCTGCGGCGACGGCACCCATCCCTCCGACCGGCACCTTCCACTCGCCGGTGCCGTTGCCGATCACGTGATAGAGGAAGCAACGGTTCTGCACCAGGCTCCGATCATGCACGCCGGCCTCGGTGCCGATCAGGGCGTCGGTCAGCAGGGTGCCCCGTACGGTGTCGTCGACGAACCGGTCGACCACCAGGTCGCCGATCGGTCGTTCGGCCAGCGCCGACATCAGCTCCTCGCCGATTCGCTCCCGGATCTGCTGCGCCCGGGGCAGTGGCTCGGTCAGCGTCGGTGCGACCGTCGTCGCGACCCGACCAAGATCATCATGAAACCGCTGCCAGGCTTCGTATTCGCCCTTGCCGCCGGTCAGTTCGGCAAACGATGCCGCAGTCGCCGAGCCCTCGGGACGTTCGACCAGCAGGCCATGATCAGCGACCGGCGTGTAGCACCCGACGGACCGCGATCGCAACTCCAGCTGCAGATCGAGATCGGAGATGATCTTGTCCGGCAGCAGCGACACCAGGTAGGAGAAGCGGGACAGCCGGGCCCCGACACCGGGGAAGATCGGCTCGCCGGCCACCGCGCCACCGAACCGATCACGGGCCTCCAACACGGTCACCGACCGCCCGGCCCGCGCCAGATAGCCGGCCGCCACCAGCCCGTTGTGCCCGCCTCCGATGATCACGACATCGCTCACATCCCCATCCAACCACCCCACCCACCCCCGCCGACCCGTCAGTTTCTCCCCGACACACGCCGTAAACCGGGGAGGAACTGACGGGTCGGCGGGTGGTGGGGTGGTGAACCTGGCGAGGGCCATACTGGCGAGATGTCTCTGGGGCCGATTTCGTTTCTGTTCGCGATGCCGATGGTGTTGGTGGCAGTGGGAATCGTCGCGGTGGTGGTCCGGATGTCCCGCAACCCGGGTCGTCAGCCGCTGGCTCCTGGCAGTCCCGCCGCAGCGGGCAACGGGCAGTGGAACGCCCACGTCCGCCGCGACGGTCACCTCGATCCGTTGGCCGGGTTCGGCGTCCTCACCCTGAGCGGTGGAATGCTCAGCTTCACCCCCGACGACGAACCGGCTGGTGGCTGGTCCTACCCGTCGGTCTCGTTCGGTGTCTGGTCCAACGCGATGGTGTCCAACAGCGACATCTCGCTGGATTCGCAAGGCACCGGCAAGCTGCAGCTGACGGTCAGCCACGAACGGATCAACCGGCTCTCCCGGAACACCTTCAAGACCTTCCGCGAACGGGACACCTCCGGCGAGTTCATCCAGGCGATGGCCGTGGCCGGCGCCACCGTCCTCGGCTGACAGTCAGCGGCGCGCGGCGGCGATGCGTTGCCGACGGAGCTCGGCGATCTCCGGTCGGTCGATCGCCGGCAGTTCGGTCTTCAGGGCCAACTCGAGGACGTGATCGGCCAGCGCCGGGTTGCGGGCCAGGGCGGGGCCGTGCGGATAGATCGCCAGCACGTTGCCGTTCTGGGCGCCGTCGGTGCCGTCGTTGCAGTTGCCGATGCCGACCTCGACCCGGGTGACCGGCTGAGCGTCGGGCCCGAGCCGGGTGTAGCCGCCGTGGTTCTCGAAGCCGGTCAGCCACTGCTCGTCACCGTCATGGCCGATCCAGCGGCCGAGCAACTCGCCGACCGCCCGGACCGGGCCGCGGGTGGTGGTCACGTCGAGCAGCCCGAGCCCTTCGGTGACGGCGTCGTTGTCCCCGACGGTGAAGGACTTCCCGAGGATCTGATAGCCGGCGCAGACGGCGAACACGGCGGCCCCACGGTCCACCGCACGGTAGATGGTGCCGTCGGCCTTGAGCGCCTTGACCGCGGAGATCTGGGCGGCGTCCTCGCCGCCGCCGAGCAGATAGACATCACCGTCGGTGGGCAGCGGATCGCCCGGCTCGACCACACTGAGCACCGGGTCGTAGCCGCGCCAGGCGAGCCGGCGGACCAGCACGGTGGCATTCCCACGGTCGCCGTAGATGCCGAGCAACGACTGATACAGCAGGACGACGTGGACCCGCTTGCCACCGCCGAAACCGGACGCGTTCATGCCAGTCCTCCCATCTTGCGCAGTCGCTGGAACGGCGTGTACGTCGCCACGATGTCGACCGGTTCGGTGTGCCCGAGCACCGCATCGGACAACTCGGGTACGCAGCGGTGCTCGACCTCGGCATAGCCCAGCCGGACGGCCAGGTCCTGGGCCCGCGGGCCGGTGGCGATCACCCGCCGGCCGGCCAACTGCTCGTACTCCACATCCCACAGCCAGGACACGTCCCGGCCGTCGGCGGCAGCCGAATCGATGGCCAGGATCACCGTGTCGGTCTGCACCAGCGGCAGCGCCTCGGCCCAGCCGGCCGGGTTCTTGGCCAGCAGCAGCCGGGCGCTGGTCGAACCGAAGTGTGCGGTGCCGAACCGGCCGGCCGGAGAGGTGACCGTCTGCATGCCCGGGATCGCCGTCTCCGGGTCGATGCCGAGCAGCCCGGCTGCCGCCAGCGCGCAGGCCGCATTGCTGATGTTGAACTTGCCCGGCACCTGCAGCTGCGGATCCCAGGTCCGGCCGTCGGGGGAGACGATCTTGTCCTCGACCACCCGATAGTCGGCCGCCGGTTCGGCCAGGCCACAGTCCGCGCAATACCAGGCCAATCCGCCGTCGGCGTCCCGGCGGCGCAGCGCACCGCCGCATTCGGGGCAGAGTACGGCGTCCTGCAGCCAGCTGCTCGCGGTGTCGACCCAGACCGTACGGCGTGCCTTCTGCGCTGCCCAGACGACCAGCGGCTCGTCGGCGTTGGCGACCACCACCGGTCCGTCGTCACCGGCCTCGATCAGCGCATTGCGCCAGGCCCGGGCCAGGGCCTTGATCTCGTGATGGCGGTCCAGCTGATCCCGGCTGAAGTTGAGCAGCACCAGCACTTCCGGCCGACCGACCCGGACGACGTCGGCCACCACCCGCTCGTCGGTCTCCAGGATCGCGATCCCGGCATCGGGTTTGGTGGACAGCGCGGCGGTGATCCCGCTGTGCAGGTTGGCGCCGTCGGCGTTGTGCACCAACTGCGCATCGGGGGTCGGATCGGCGCCGAGTGCGTTGCGGACCGAGGCTGCCAGCAGGTGAGTGGTGGTGGTCTTGCCGTTGGTGCCGGACACCATCGCGATCCGCCGGTCGGCGAGCAGCTTGGCCATCGACTCCGGGTCGACCTTGAGCATCACCTGGCCGCGGATGGCGGTGCCGGTGCCGCGACCGGACAGCCGGGAGGCCTTGGACGCCATCCGGCCGGCCAGGGTCGCCGCCGCGAGGCGCAGACGGGGGACGAGGCTGAGCTGACTACTCCGGCGGGAGACCGGCAGCAGCCCGCGGGTGGTATCCGATGACGGCATGCCGCCCATTGTCACCTATCGGCCCGCCCAGACCCGAAACGCCGTTCGGCGATCGGTAGGCTGATGTATCCAGCTGCGGGCAGCAGACGAGCTCGACGGAGGAACATGATCGACAGCAGGTTGACCGGCGACTCCCGGGCGGCCGCCCTGCAGCGACTGCGGGACAGCAATCGGCCGAACCAGGAGCTCGACATCCTGGTGATCGGCGGCGGGGTGACCGGTGCCGGCATCGCGCTGGACGCGGCGACCCGCGGGCTGAACACCGCCGTGGTGGAAGCGCAGGACTGGGCATCGGGGACGTCCAGCAAGTCCAGCAAGCTGATCCACGGCGGGCTGCGTTACCTGCAGATGTTCGACTTCAAGCTGGTGCACGAGGCGCTGGTCGAACGCGGCCTGCTGCTCAGCCAGCTCGCGCCGCACCTGGTCAAGCCGGTGCCGTTCCTCTATCCGTTGCACAACAGGGTGATCGAACGCGCCTACGTCGAGGCCGGCATCTCGCTGTACGACGGGCTGGCCAGCATCAGCCGCGGCACCAAGGTGCGCGGCCAGCGTCGCCGCGCCCTGCCCTGGCACAGCTATGTCAGTCACCGCAGGCTGATGCAGCGGTTCCCGGGTCTGGACCCGAAGGCGGCGGTCGGGGCGATCCAGTACTGGGACGCTTCGGTCGACGACGCCCGGTTCGTCGCCGACCTGGTCCGCACCGCGCAGGCCTACGGTGCCCATCCGGCCAGCCGCACCCAGGTCTCGGAGTTGATCAAGGACGGCGACCGAGTGGTCGGCGCGACGCTGGTCGACCTGGAGACCGGCGACTCCTTCGACGCCCGGGCGACCACGGTGATCAACGCCACCGGTGTCTGGACCGACAAGATCGAAAAACTCACCGACGGACCGGGAAGCCTGCACGTGTTGGCTTCCAAGGGCGTGCACATCGTCGTGCCCCGGGATCGGATCGACGGCAAGGTCGGGCTGATCCTGCAGACCGCGACCAGTGTGCTGTTCATCATCCCGTGGTCGCGGTACTGGATCATCGGCACCACCGACACCCCGTGGAAGGAGGACGTCGCCCGGCCGGTGGCGACCTCGTCCGACATCGATTACGTGCTGGACCAGGCCAACGCGGTACTGGCTCGGCCGATCTCGCGGGCCGACATCGTCGGACACTACGCCGGACTGCGGCCGCTGCTGCAGCCGGTTGCCGACGCCAAGGGCACCTCGGCCAAGATCTCCCGCGAGCACACCGTCGCCGAACCCGAACCGGGAATGGTGTCGATCGCCGGCGGCAAGTTCACCACCTATCGCGTGATGGCCAAGGACGCCGTCGACTTCGCGTTGGGTGATCGGGCCGAGCGACTGCCGTCGGTGACGGCAGGAGTGCCGCTGGTCGGCGCGGTCGGCTATCCCGGTGCCCGGGAACACACCCGGACCCTGGCCAAACGACACGGCTGGGACGACTGGCGGATCTCCCACCTGCTGCACCGCTACGGGGCCGAGATCATCCAGATCGCCCAGCTCTGCACCGATGACCCGTCGATGGCCCGTCCACTGCAGCAGGCACCGGCCTATCTGCGGGCCGAAATCGCCTTCGCCGTCAGCCACGAGGGTGCGCTGCATCTGGACGACATCATGGCTCGCCGGACCCGGATCGTCTACGAGGTGCCGCAGCAGGGCGTTGCCGCACTGGACGAGGTCGCCGACCTGGTGGCACCGTTGCTGGGCTGGACCGAGGAACAGAAGGCGACCGAGATCGCCGCCTACCGGGCCTGGACCGATGCCGAGCTGCAGGCGATCGAGCAGCCAGATGATCATGAAGCCGCCGCGGTCCGCGCGGCGGTGGACGAGCTGCTGCCGATGATCACCACCGGCTGACTCGGTCAGCGCTGCAGCCGACGCGCCCGCGACCGCAGGTAGTCACGCTCGGCGATCGAATCGGTCCGCTTCGACGCCTCCAGGTACGCCTCCCGCGCCGAGCTCCGACCGGCCCGCTCCAGCAGGTGGGCGTGGACCGCCAGCCGCCGATGATCATCGGATGGCAGCCGGTCGCCGAGCTCGTCGACGATCCGCAGCCCGACCTCCGGTCCGCCGACCATCGCTGCCGCAACCGCACGGTTCAGGGTGACCACCGGATTGTCGGTCAGCCGCTCCAAGATCCCATACAGGGCAAGGATCTCCGACCAGTCGGTCAGCGCCGCACTCGCCGCCTCGGCATGGAGGGCGGCGATCGAGGCCTGGATCAGGTACGGGCTGGGCGGCCGACCCGGCAGAGTCCGTCGCAGCAGTGCGGTGCCGCGGTCGATCTTGGACCTGTCCCACAGCGTACGGTCCTGCTCGTCCAGCGGGACCATCCGGCCATGATCATCGAGCCGGGCCGACCGGCGGGCGTCGGTCAACAACATCAACGCCAACAGGCCCGCGGTCTCGCCATGATCGGGAAGCGCCCGATGCACGCCCTCGGTGAGCCGGATCGCCTCCCGGGCCAGATCGACGTCGTAGAGCGACTCACCGCTGCTGGCAGTGTGTGCCTCGGTGAACATCAGATACAGCACCGTCAACACCGGGTCCAGACGCGCCGTCGGATCGGTGACGGCGGGGAAGCCGGCCGTGTTGTCGCGAATCTTCGCCTTGGCCCGGCTGATCCGTTGCGCGATCGTGGCCTCGGGCAACAGGTAGCCGCGAGCGATCTGCGCGGTGCTCAGCCCGCCGACCGCGCGCAGCGTCAACGCCACCTGAGCAGAGCGGGGCAGACCCGGATGGCAGCACAACATCAACACCTGCAGGCTGTCGTCATGCCGTCCCGCCTGTTCGTCGAAGGCCTGCTCGGCCAGCGGATGAGCCAGCCGGGCGTCGGTCAGTTCGCGTTCCCGACGGCGGGCGTCGCTGCGCAGCCGGTCGATCAGCCGGCGCCGGGCGGCAGTGGTCAGCCAGCCGATCGGGCTGTCCGGCAGACCGTCGCGCTGCCATTGCTCGTGGGTGGCGAGCATCGCCTCGGAGACGGCGTCCTCGCACAGGTCGAACTGACCACTGCCGTAGCGCCGCAGCAACAGGCCGAGGACCTGCGGCGCGGCGTCGCGCAGCAGGTCCTCCAGCTCGTTCACCGGCTGCTCACAGCGGCTCGCCGCCGGAGAACATCACCGGCCGGATCTCCAGCGCCAGTCCGTCGATCTGGGCGTCCGGGATCTGTTGGGCGAGTTCGATCGCGCGTTCCTTGGACTCGACGTCGAGCAGGTAGTAGCCGCCCATGAATTCCTTGCTCTCCGCATACGGTCCATCGGTCACCTCCGGTTTGCCGTTGCGGGCCCGGACGGTGGTGGTCTGGCTCGGGTCGCCGAGCGCGTTGGTGCTCAGCATCTCGCCGGACGCCGTGGTGTCGGCCATGAACTTCTGATGGCCGTCCATGATCAGCTTCTGCTGATCGTCATCCAGACCTTCGAGCACGGTCGGGTCGACCTGCATCAGGATCAGGTACTTCATCGCGCGTTTCCTCTCCACTGGTGACCGCTGGTGCGGTCGCTCGCCCTGTGGTCGGCACCGGGAACGCGTTCTCGACAGAGTTGCCCGACGAATTCCCTTCGACAGGCTCAGGGACCTTCGACAGGCTGCGGTGGCTGGGTCAGGCGTCGAGGACGACGTCCTGCTGTGGCCTGGAACAGCACAACAGGATCTTGCCCTGGTCGATCTCCCGCTGCCGGATCCCTCCGGCGTGCTGCAGGTCGACGCTACCGGAGATCATCCGGGTCTTGCAGGTGCCGCAGACACCTTCGGTGCACGACGACGGCACCGCGATACCGGCCCGGGTGGCGGCCTGCAGGATGGTGGTCGCCGCGTCGCAGTCGATGGTCCGGCCGGTGCCGGCGAACTCGATCCGCCAGCTGATCCCGCTCTGCTGATCATCACCGACCTCCGGGCCGTCGCCGAGCACGAACGATTCCTCGTGGCGTCGCGCCGGATCCGCCCCGATCAGTTCCAACATCTCCCGGACCGCTGCCATGTACGGCGCCGGTCCGCAACTGAACACGTCCCGATCGAGCAGATCCGGGGCAACCGAGAACAGCACCGGCAGGGTCAGCCGGCCGCGATGCCCGGTCCACTGCTCGGCCGCGGAATCGTCCTCGCAGATCACGGCGAGCTCGACGTCGTACCGGGTCGCCAGGTCCTCCAGTTCGGCGCGGAAGATGATGTCGTCCGGCGTCCGGGCGCAGTGCACGAAGACCACGCTGACCGGTTCGGTTGTCGCGCTGCGGTCGGTGATCGCGCGCAGCATCGACATCGCCGGGGTGATCCCGCTGCCCGCCGTCAGGAACAGGTAGCGGCCGCTGGGATGGAACGCGTGACTGAACTGCCCGTACGGTCCGCTCGCCCGCACGATGTCGCCGACCGCCAGTTGATCATGGAGCCAGTTCGAGACTTCGCCGCCGGGCACCCGTTTGACGGTGATCGTGAGCTGATCGGGGCGGGTCGGGGTGGACGAGATCGTGTAGCAGCGTTCGACCTGGACACCGTCGATTTCGAAGCTGAAGGTGAGGTACTGGCCGGGCAGGAAGCGCAGCTGCCCGACCGGCAGCACGAAACCGAAACTGCGGACGTCGGGAGTGATGTCGACGATCTCGGTGCAGCGCAGCGGACCGTCCACCTCGTCGACCCAGGTCGGCGCCGGCGTCGTACGGGTCAGGATCTCGGTCATCGGTCGGCCTCCCGTCCCAGGTTGTGTTCCAGCCGCTCCAGATACCACCGGATGAAGTGATCCACCTGGTACTCGTTCGGTGCGTACGGCCCCGGTTGATACGCCGGATCGGTCACCCCGAGTTGCGCCCGCTGGCACAGAGCCGCGTCCTGGGCGTTGGTCTTGCGCCAGACGTCGGTCAGTCGATCATGGTCGTAGTCGACCCCTTCGACGGCGTCGGAATGCACCAACCAGGTGGTCCTGATCACCGACCGGTCGACATCCAGCGGCAGCAACGAGAAGACGACGGCATGATCACCGAGGAAGTGGAACCAGGCGTTCGGCTGGATGTGCAGACTGAGCCGACCGAGCCTCGCGGTGTCAAGATCACCGAGCAGCTTGGTCGAGGCGGCCGTACCGTCGGTGGTGTAGGACTCGCCGCCACCGTCCAGCGCCTCGCGCTGGATCCGGAAGCCGGTGGGGCGACCGTGCAACTCCTCGATCGCGGCGTACGGGATGCTGCGTTCGTCGCAGGTCCGTTCGAGTGCGGCTTCGGCACCCAGGTAGCGGGCATGTGCCGGCAACAGTCGCGGTGGCAGGTCTTCCACGGCGTAGCCGTAGGTGGGGAAGAAGACGCAGGTCAACTCCGGGTGGCTGCCTTCGCAGTGGTAACACTCCCGGTTGTTCTCCATCGCCAGCTTCCAGTTCGCCTGCACGATCACCTCGTCCTGGGCGGCGATCCTGGTCCGGGTGAGGTCGTGCGGCAGCAGGTACGGGGTGATCCGTTCGGCCATCTCGTCGACATCGGCCGGCGGCTGCTCGGCCAGGCAGATGAAGATCAATCCGCCGATGCGGCGCACCGCCACCTGCTTGATCGTGAAGCAACTCTTGTCGAACCCGGCCGGCTGTTGGCCGGCATGCAGCAGCGACCCGTCGGTGCCGTAGGTCCATTGGTGGTAAGGGCAGACGATGTTGCCGGTGGATCCACGACGGTCGTCGAGCAGCCGGGTCCCGCGATGCCGGCAGACGTTGTGCAGCGCACGGACGTCGCCGTCGTCGTCGCGCAGCACGATCACCGATGACGTCCCGACCTGCACGGTGACGTAGTCGCCGGGCTCGGCGATCTCCGGCTCGGCGCCGACGAAGAGCCAATGTTCGCCGAAGATCGCCGCAAGATCATGATCGAACACGGCCCGATCGGTGTAGAACGGCGCCGGCAACGAGTAGCCGGGCCGCCGACGGCCGATCAAACCGGCCAGCGGACCGCGGAGGTCGGTGGTCGCCGGTCGATGGCGTGCAGTCGTCTCGTCCTCGGTGGCCGTGGTGGACATCGCAACCTCCTGAATGCGGGCAGGGATCATGATCAGAACGGGTGGCAGAGTCGGAGCGCGTCGTAGACGGCGGCATGGATGTTGCGGCTGGCCACGGCATCACCGATCCGGAACAGTTGATAGCCGCCGTCGGTGTTGGTTCGCACACGCTGCGGTTCGCCGGCCAGCAGCGCGTCGTGATCGACCTCGCCGAGATTGGTCGAGCCGGCCCGCAGAGCGAAGTAGAGCTCGTCGTTGGGCAGGGTGCCGTGCTCGACGACGACCCGGTCGACGACCCGGTCCAGGCTGCCGGGCGCGTAGTCACTGGACAGTTCGACGAAGAGCCGGCCGTCCTTGTCGGCGACCCGGGAGAGTCGACGGCCGAGGGTGACGGTGACGCCGCCGGCGGCGAAGGCGGCCAGGTAGCCGGGGGAGTTCATGCTGCCGACCGCCGGCGCCAGCGTGCGTTCGGGTGTGACGTATTCGACGCGGGCGCCGTCGGTGATCAACTTCTCGGTCGCGTCCAGCGCCGGCTCGGAACCGTTGTCGTCGAAGACCAGCACGGTGCCGGTGGCGCGCAGCGAGCCGTCCATCACGTCCCAGCTGTCGCTGACCAGGTCCTGTCCCTCGGCCAGGAACGACCGATTCGGTACGCCGCCGGTCGCCACGATCACCAGATCCGGCCGCAGGTGCAGCACGTCGTCGGCCTCGGCGTACATCCCGAACCGGAATCGGACCCCGGCCCGTTCGGCCTCGGCCCGCCGCCAGTCCACGATGCCGATCAGGTCCCGTCGCCGGGCGGCCGATGCGGCGAGCAGGATCTGACCACCCGGCCGGTCGGCGGCCTCCAGCACCGTCACGTCGTGACCGCGCTCCCCGAGCACCCGGGCAGCCTCCAGCCCGGCCGGCCCGGCCCCGATCACGACGGCGCGTCGGCGTCGTCCGGTCGCGGCAGTGATCCGTTGCGGCAGCTGCAGCTCCCGACCGGTCGCCGGATTGTGGATGCACTTGGCGTCGCCGGACTCATAGATCGCGTCCAGGCAGTAGTTCGCGCCGACGCAAGGTCGGATCCGGTCCTCCTCACCGGCCGCGATCTTGGACACCAGATACGGATCGGCGAGCTGGGCCCGGGTCATCCCGACCAGATCCAACAGGCCGTCGCGGATCGCGTGCCGGGCGGTCGCGACGTCGGAAATCCTGGAGGCGTGCATCACGGGGATGTCGACGGCCTGCCGGATCCGGCCGGCGAAGTCCAGGAACGGTGCAGCCGGGGTGCCCATCGACGGAATCACCTTGGCCAGCGTGGCGTCGCTGTCGATGGTGCCCTTGATCACGCTGAGGAAGTCGATGCCGTCGTCGACGTACTGCCGCAATGCCCGCAGGGCTTCGGATTCGGACAGTCCATCGGCCTTGTCCTCGTCCATCGACATCCGGATCCCGACGACGAAATCGGGGCCGACGGCACTCCGGACGGCGGTGATCACCCGGCGCGGGAAGGCCATCCGCTGTTCAAGATCACCACCGTAGGAATCCGTCCGGTGGTTGGTGGCCGGCGACAGGAACGCATCCATCAGATGCCCGTAGGCCTGCAACTCGATGCCGTCCAGTCCGGCGTCGCGGCAGCGGACGGCGGCATCGGCGTAGTTGCCGACGATCCGGTCCAGGTCCCAGTCCTCGGCGATCTTGGGGAACGACCGGTGCGCCGGTTCGCGCAGCGCCGACGGATAGACCAGCGGCAGCCAGTCGCCGGAGAAGTTGCTGGACCGACGGCCCAGATGGGTGACCTGGATCATCACCCCGGCACCGTGCTCATGCACCTCGTCGGCCAACCGTCGCAGCCAGCCGACGATCTCGTCGCGATACAGCTCGAGGTTGCCGAACGCCGGCGGGCTGTCCGGTGCGACGACGGCGGAGCCGCCGATCATGGTCAGTCCGACGCCGCCGCGGGCCTTCTCCACGTGGTAGCGGCGGTAGCGATCCTTCGGCATCCCGTCCTCGGCATAGGCCGGTTCGTGCGAGGTGCTGACCACTCGGTTGCGCAGGGTAAGGTGCTTGAGCCGGTAGGGCTGCAGCAGCGGATCGATGGTGCGCACGGCTTCAGTGTCGAGGCCGACGGCCCCGGAAGAAAAGCGAAGAATAGTTCACAGAACCGTGTACGTTCATCGCATGATCGACCCCCGGTTGCACGTGCTCCGGGTCGTCGCCGCGCAGGGCACCGTGACGGCGGCCGCGCAGACCCTGAACTACACCCCGTCGGCGGTGTCACACCAACTCCGCAGCCTGTCTCGTGATCTTGGTGTCCCGTTGCTGGAACAGGACGGCCGTCGGGTCCGATTGACCGCCGCCGCCCGGGTGCTGGTCGCCCGCGCCGACGAGTTGTACGCCCGCTGGGAGGAGATCCGCGGCGAGCTGGACGAGGCTCGCGACGTCTACACCGGATCGCTGCGGCTGTGCGGTTTCTCCACCGCCGCGTCGGCACTGCTGCCGCCGGTGGTGTCGGAGGTCCGGGCCCGTCATCCCTACTGTCAGGTCCGGATCATCGAGGCCGATCCGGAGGAGTGTTTCAACCTGCTGCTGGCCGATCAGGCCGACGTCGCCGTCGTCGTGGCCACGGCGACGCTGCCGTCCAGCGCCGACCCGCGTTTCGAACAGGCCCCGCTGCTGGACGACCCGTTGGACCTGTTGGTGCCGGTCGACAATCCGTTGGCCGCCCGGGTCTCGGTGCTGCTCAGCGATGCTGCCGGTGAGGACTGGATCCTGGATCGGGTCGGCCGTCCCTATCACCAGCTGGTGGTGACGGCGTGCGCGGCCGCCGGCTTCGCCCCGTCGGTTGCGCACGAGTCGGCCGAGTGGGACAGCGGTGCCGCGCTGGTCGGCGCCGGGCTCGGTGTCGCGCTGGTACCGCGGTTGGCCAGGATCCCGGCCGATGAGCGGACCGTGCGGGTCCCGCTGCGGGGCGACCCGATCCCGGCCCGGCACATCCTGACCGCGGTCCGCCGCGGCAGTCGGCAGCAAACCGGGATCGCCACCGCGCTGGCCGCATTGGCCGACGTCGCCCGCCGGCATCCGGGATTACGCGAGCTGGCCTGATCGGCGCCCTCGGGCGTTCACTGTCGCCGTGACAGCCCGATGAGCCGTGACAGCCCGGTGAGATGGGGCTGCCGATCGCGGACCGGTGGTGAGGCGAAGAGTCAGATGATCGAAGCGCGCAGGGTGGCGGTGCGTCGATCGGCCGCCGGCCTGACCGCCGCGTCGTCTGCCGATCGCCATCCGTAGCCCCACTGCGTGAACGCGGCCGGGTTCAGCGACGGCCTGCGGCACCCGGACCATGATCGTGACCGGCTCCACCCGTAGGGGTGAGGCGGCAACGGGGCGGGTTGTGATGTCTTTGACCTTCGTCGGGACGTGTCCCTTGAATCACACCTGGCATGCTCGCCGTTGTGCGTGCCAGATCCCCATGGCGGGGTTTGCGGTCCGACACAGGCGGAGGTCGCCCGGTTCATTTCCTCGGGGTTGGGGCCGGCGACCTCCCCGTCCAACCGATCGTGCCCCGGTTTCCCCCGAGCGGGGCGCGCAAGAAGTGCCCCACTCTGCAGCGCGTTTCGGGGGATACGGCTGCGGGGTGGGGCACGTCGCAGCTAAGCCGTGTCGACGATCCGGTGGTGTTCGGCCGCTCCGGTCTGACCTCGTCGGAGCGGGTTTCCCGTTGTCGGGGGATGGGGTGGATGACGAGACTTGAACTCGCGACTTCCTGGACCACAACCAGGTGCTCTACCAACTGAGCTACACCCACCATCGGCGACCTACTGCCGCCAGCCGGATCCGGGGCACGATGGCCTCGTCCTCCGGCAGCCAGTGAATCTTAGCGTCACCGCAGCGTCGAGGAGAAATCGGCGCGTTGACTCATCCAAAGTGCCCGCGTAGGTCGTGTCGTTGACTCATCTCAAGATGCCCGCGTGGGATCCCTCATGGATGGAGCTCTCGTTGGCTGCGCGGAAGGCGATCACGCAGGCTCAGTTAGCCAAGTGGCCGAAGGCGTCGAAGGTGGAGAAGTCGGCGATCCTGGACTCGGTGTGTGGGGTAACGGGCTGGCATCGTGACCATGCCCGGAAGGCGATCCGGACCCTGCTGGCCGATCCCCAGCACGGCTCTGCCCCGCGGAAACGACGAGAACCGGCTCTGACCTACGGCCCAGCAGCGATCGAGGTGTTGGAGCGGTGCTGGGCAGCACTGGACGGCCCGGCCGGGAAGCGACTGAAACCGGCACTGGACGAGGTGCTGAACAACCTTGCCCGGCATGGCCACCTGGCCGACATCGATCCGGCCGTGATCGTCCAGGTCCGGCAGATGTCGGCAGCCACCATCGACCGACGATTAGCGCCGGCCCGGACCGGGCTGGTCGCCGGCAAGGGCATCTCCCACACCCGACCCGGCTCGTTGTTGAAGTCCTCGATCCCGATGAAGACCTGGCACGAATGGAACGACACCATCCCCGGCATCATCCAGATCGATCTGGTCGGCCACGACGGCGGCGACGCCAACGGCCACTTCCACTACAGCCTCGATGCCACTGACGTGGCCACCGGCTGGACCGAAACCATCACCGTCCGCTCCAAAGGCGAACGGATCGTGGCAGCCGGGCTGGAACAACTCTGGCTCCGGTTCCCCTTCCACATCAGCGGGATCCACTCCGACAACGGCAGCGAGTTCATCAACCACCACCTGCTGAACTGGTGCACCAGCCGGAAGATCACCTTCTCCCGCGGGCGGTCATCCCACTCCAACGACCAAGCCCACATCGAGCAGAAGAACTGGTCAGTGGTGCGCCGCAACGTCGGCTACTACCGCTACGACAGCCGACGCGAACTCGACCTCCTGAACCAGCTCTGGCCCCTGGTCTCGATCCAGGTCAACCAGTTCCTGCCCCAACAACGACTGATCTCCAAAACCAGGCATGGAGCGAAAGTGAGCAAACGTCACGATCAGGGCGCCACCCCCAGCCACCGACTCCTCACCCAGTTCGGCGACATGGTCGACCCCCACGACCGGACCCGACTGGAAAACCTCCGCCACGACACCGACCTGGTCGAGCTGAAACACCAAATCAGCGACATCCAAGCCAACCTGCTCGAACTCGCCCGCCGCCGGGGCCAGATCACTCGCCGCGCCAAGACCAACCACGTCTACCTCAGCGGCAAGAAGCTACCCACCAAGCGGGCATCTTCAGATGAGTCAACGACCCAAACCACGCGGGCATCTTGACATGAGGCAACAGGATCGGTTCGGTCAGGCGGTCGCCGGTTCGGCGGGTGCTCCGGGGTCCTCGTCGCTCAGTTCGCCCTGGTGTTTGCGGGCGATCTCCTTGGCGGTCGCGGTGTCCGGTCCCGGCTGCGGGACGAACAGCGCTTCGCGGTAGTACCGCAACTCCTCGATCGATTCCCGGATGTCGGCCAGTGCGCGGTGGTTACCGGACTTGTCCGGCGATTGGTAATAGACCCGCGGGTACCAGCGGCGGGCCAGTTCCTTGATCGAGGAGACGTCGACGTTGCGGTAGTGGACGTAGGACTCCAGGGTCGGCATGTCGCGGGCCAGGAAGGAGCGGTCGGTGCCGATCGTGTTGCCGGCCAGCGGCGCCTTGCCCGCTTCGGGGACGTGCTCGGAGATGTAGGACAGCACTTGCTGCTCGGCGTCGGCCATCGTCGTACCCGCTGCGAGTTCGTCGAGCAGCCCGGAGTGTTCGTGCATGCTGCGGACGAAGTCGTTCATCTGGTCCAGTGCCTGCTGGCTCGGCTTGATGATGACGTCGATGCCCTCACCGAGGACGTTCAGCTCGGAGTCGGTCACCAGGGCTGCGACCTCGATCAGCGCGTCGTTGACGAGATCGAGGCCGGTCATCTCGCAGTCGATCCAGACCAGTACCTGCTCATTCACGCGGGTCACTGTAGCCCGGATCGGGCCGGCTCTCAGCAGACGCATGGCTGGGTTGCAGCGCGAACCGCGGCACCCAGCGGGCCAACCAGCCGGCCCCGAGGTAGCCGATGCCACCCATCACCAGCACCGCGACGGCCAGCGACGCGAGCGTGCTGATCGCGGAGATGATCAACGGCCCGCCGGCGTTTCCGAGATCGCTGAACAGCCGCCAGCCGCCGAGGAACTGGGCGCGTCCGTCATCGGGGGAGGCATCGGCCCCCAGCGTCATCACGATGCCGGAGGAGATGCCGTTGCCCAGTCCCATCAGGCAGGCAACGCTGCCGATCGTCAGCGCCGAGGAGGTCAGCGGCAGCAGCACGAAGCCGGTCCCCAGGACGAGCATCGCCGGTACGGCGACCGCTGCCCGGCCGAAGCGGTCCATGATGGCGCCGCCGGGGAAGAACATCAGCATGTCGACGCCGGCCGAGATGCCGTAGATCAGGCTGGTGGTGGTGGCGTCCAGGCCGTGCGATTCGGCCCACAACGGGACGATCGTCTGTCGGGTGGCGCGGACCGCGGAGATCACCAGGATGCCGGAGCCGAGCAGCAGCAATACCCGGCGATGTTCGCTGAGCACCGACAGCACGCTGCGATGCCGGCGTGGCCCATCGCTGTGTTCCTGGCCGGAGGTCAGATCGGGAGTGGCGAAGGCCAGTACGGCGGCGACCAGGCTCATCGCCGCGGCGAAGCCGTACGCCGCTCCGATGCTGGTCCGACTGACGATCAGGGCCGACACGAACGGGCCGACGAAGACGCCGATCCGACCCGCTCCGCCGAGGGTGGACAGGGCCCGGGCCCGGATCCGGATCGGAATCGCTTCGGTCAGGTATTTCTGCCGGGCCAGGCTGAACACGGCGCCGGCGAGGCCGGCGACCAGCACGGCGAGCGCGAGCATGATCAGCGAACGAGCCAGGAAGGCGCCGAACAGGGCGACCGCGTCGACCAGGCAGGCGATGATCAGAGCCCGTCGTTCACCGATCCGGGCCGCCAGCGCCCCGGCCGGCAGGTCACCGAGCAGCTGGCCGATGCCGGTCAGCGCGACGATCAGCGCCGCGACCCCAACGCTGGCGCCGAGATCGCGGGCGGACAACGCCACCAACGGTTGGATCGCACCCTGCCCGACTGCCACCAGGATCGTCGGGCCGTAGGCCGGAACGGCGATCTTGCGCCACTCGATGGTTTCGGGAGGCGTTGGCACGATCCAAATCTATCGGCTGGCTATGCAGCCGGTGACCATCGGTGCCGCCGATGAGACGGCTGTGACGACCGACGGACCCGTCGACGGCGAGCCGGTCAAACCGTTCGACAGCAGGCGGCCGCTCGGCGACACTCAAGGGTCCCGACCGCCGAGAACGATGACGAGAGAACGATGGAGAAGATCAACGACAAGCTGCTGAACTGGGCCTCGATCCTGGAGCCGACCACCCGTGCCCAGGCCGAGCGGACCGCCACGATGCCGTTCGTCTGGCCGCATCTGGCGCTGATGCCGGATGCCCACCTCGGCAAGGGCGCGACCGTGGGATCGGTGATTCCGACGCTCGGCGCGGTGATCCCGGCGGCGGTCGGTGTCGACATCGGCTGCGGGATGATGGCGATCCGGACCCAGTTCACCGAGTCCGGTCTGCGGTCGTCGATCGATCTGGCGGCGCTGCGGACCGCCATCGAGCTGCGGATCCCGTTGAGCGCCGGGAAGTACAACGCCCGCGTCGACGACGAGCGGACCCGACAGCGGGTCGAGACCCTGGTCACGGAGGCGAACCGGCGGCAGGTGCCGGTCGACGAGATCGCCGCCAACTGGACCCTGCAGCTGGGGTCGCTCGGTTCCGGCAATCACTTCATCGAAGTCTCGGCCGATCAGGAAGGTGCGGTCTGGTTGTTCCTGCACTCCGGGTCGCGCGGGGTGGGCAACAAGCTGGCCCAGCGGCACATCGCGGTCGCCCAGGATCTGATGAAGCGCTACTTCATCGAGCTGCCGGATCCCGATCTGGCCTACCTGGTGCAGGGGACCGCGGAGTTCGACGCCTACCTGGACGCGTTGGACTGGGCGCAGCAGTTCGCCTACCTCAACCGCGAGGAGATGATGGACCGGGTGATCGACGCCGTCGAGGCGGCGACCGGGGAGCCGGTCGAGCGTCGGCAGACGGTGAACTGCCACCACAACTACACCGCGCGGGAGAAGGTGTACGGCCGGGACGGCGTGATCGTCTCCCGCAAGGGCGCGATCTCGGCCAAGCAGGGCGAGCTGGGGTTGATCCCGGGGTCGATGGGCACCCGGTCCTATGTCGTGTCCGGGCTCGGCAACCGGCAGGCGATCAACTCTGCGCCACACGGCGCCGGCCGGAACTTCTCCCGGTCGAAGGCCCGCAAGACCTTCACCGCCGAGCAGTTGCGGGCGGCGATGGCCGGCATCGAGTATCGCGACACCGACGCGTTCATCGACGAGATCCCGGCGGCGTACAAGGACATCGACCAGGTGATGTCCGATGCCGCCGATCTGGTGCAGCCGCTGTACGAGCTGCACCAGCTGGTGAACGTCAAGGGCGACTGAACGTTGCGGGTCGAGGCTGAACCACGGGACCGTGATTTCAGCAGATGCTAAAGTCACGGTCTCGTGGACACTCAGCCGCTGTACGGGATCAAGGCCGAACTCTTCAAGGCGTTGGCCCATCCGGCCCGCATCCAGATCCTCGAGGTGCTTGCCGCGGACCCGGAGTCGACGGCTCCGGTGGCGCAACTGCTCGGTGCCACCGGAGCCGAGCCGTCGGCGCTCTCCCAACATCTCGCGGTACTCAAGAAGGCGGGTGTTGTGGAGTCCCGACGCGCCGCCAACGCGGTGTTCTATCGGCTGACCGAGCCGTTGGTCGCCGAACTGCTCGGCGTTGCCCGGGCGTTCCTGCTGCGACGACTGGCCGGCGGCGACACGAGCCCCGACCTGCTCGCGGCGGCCCGGGAACTGCCCGCGCTGCCGGGCGCGAGCGCCCGTTCGGTGCTGGACGCGATCAGGTCCGGCGCGGCCACGGCTGATGAGCCCGAGGACGGCCGGTGACGTCGCGAACCCTGCTGGCCCGGCTGGATCTGCGCGACCTGCTGCCGCACCGCACCGACTACGACCTGCGTCCCCGTACGGTCGTCTCCGACCTCGTCGCAGGTGTCACCGTTGGCGTGGTCGCCCTTCCGTTGGCGCTCGCGTTCGGGGTGAGTTCGGGTGTCGGACCGGCGGCTGGTCTGGTGACAGCGGTGATCGCCGGGATCGTCGCCGCCGTGTTCGGCGGTTCGCGTTTCCAGGTCTCCGGACCGACCGGTGCGATGGCGGTGGTGTTGGCTCCGATCGTCGCCCAGCACGGGGTGATGTCGATCGCCCTGGTGACGGTGCTCGGTGGGCTGCTGGTGCTGCTGCTCGGACTGGCACGCCTCGGCCGGGTGGTGACCTACCTTCCGTGGCCGGTCGTCGAAGGGTTCACCCTGGGGATCGCGGCGATCATCTTCCTTCAGCAGGTGCCCGCGGCGGTCGGTGTGAAGGGCGCCGTCGGTGGGAACACCCTGGTGGCGGCGGTGCGGTCCGTTCTCGCAGCCGTGCGAGCCGGCGAATCCCGGATGCTGTGGACGTTGCTCGTCGTCCTGGTGGTGGCGGTCCTGATGGTCGTTCTGCCACGTCTGCACGGCGCGCTGCCGGCCTCTCTGGTCGCGGTGGCCGTTGTCACCGCCGGTGCCGAGATCACGCAGTTGCCGATCGCTCGGATCGGTGCCTTGCCCGATACCCTGCCGACGCCGGTTCTCCCCGGCTTCACTGCAGCGACGATCGGCGACGTGTTCGGTGCAGCGGTCGCCGTTGCTGCATTGGCCGCGATCGAATCCTTGCTGTCGGCACGGGTCGCCGCATCGATGGCCCCCGGCGGCTCGGTCTACGCACCGGACCGGGAACTGGTGGGGCAGGGGCTGGCGTCCGTCGCATCCGGGCTCTTCGGCGGGATGCCTGCCACCGGTGCGATTGCCCGGACCGCGGTCAACGTGCGATCCGGTGCGCGGACGCGGCTCGCGGCGGTCATCCATGCGCTCGTCGTCCTCGCCGTGATCTACCTCGCCACCGGCCCGGTCGCGCGGATCCCGATGGCGGCTCTGGCCGGAGTCCTGATGGTCACCGCGTGCCGGATGGTCGTCGTGAGCACGGTGCGGGCGATCCTGCGCTCGACCCGGGCCGACGCGCTGACCTTCGCGATCACAGCCGTCATCACCGTCGCTTTCGACCTCATCGAGGCTGTGCAGATCGGGTTGGTGGTGGCCGGCTTCTTCGCGTTGCGTCGGGTCGCGCGCGGATCGTCGGTCCAGCGGGAACCCCTGCCCGGACCGGCCGAACCCGGTGACGAGCACATCGCGCTGTTCCGACTCGAGGGTGCGATGTTCTTCGGGGCGTCGGATCGGGTGCTGACGGCGGTGACCGACGCATCCACCCGTGGCGGGATCGTCGTGACCATCCTGCGTCTGTCCCAGCTGCGGATGGTCGACGCCACCGGCGCCAAGGCACTGGCCGACCTCGTCGCCGCGTTGGAACGCCGGGGCATCACCGTGCTCGTCAAGGGCGTCCAGCACCGCCATCGCCGGCTGATGCACACGGTGGGTGTGCTCGGCAGGCTCAGGCACAGCGACCATCTGTTCGACTCCTTGGCCGACGCCGTCGGCCATGCCCGGTCCCACGTGCACCGCCACGGTCGGGGCACCGACATCCCTCAGCTTGACGGCCGGCGGCCACATCCCTGATGTGATCGATCGGTGAACCTCGAGGATCGCTGCGCCCCGGGAGGGAGTCGAACCCCCAATCGGCGAGGTAGAAGCTCGCTGCCTTATCCGTTTGGCCACCGGGGCGGGCCGCGCCGACCGCGCGGGAATCGCGCAGGCAACCAGGACACTGTATCGGTTCGTCCCGCGGTCGATGACGGCTTGTCGTCGTGATCGGGCCGGCCGGCGGCGACTGTGAGACGGACCCGTCGGCTGAGTAGGCTGTCGGGGTGTCGGTAGCCCAGAACAACCAGGCGCGACGGAAGGCTGCCCGTTCGGGTCTGCCGGCGGTCGCCGACCTGTCGCAGCCGTTGCCGAAGCGGATGATCACCAGCCGGATGTTCTGGGTGACCGTGGCGTTGCTGATCCTGTACGCCGCCTGCCTGGTGCTGCTCTACCGCCAGGTGGTGCCGGACCAGAAGGTGCCGGGCGGCCGGCTGATCGGCCTGGGTCACGAGGCGGTGCCGATCTCGGCGAAGTACGCCGCCTTCACCGCGGTGCCGCTGTCGCTGCTGTTCCTGTGGCTTGACCGCTTCAAGCCGTGGCGGTTCTGGGTCTGGCTGATGGTGTTCCTCTGGGGTGCCTGCGTGGCCACCTTCTTCGCCGCCCAGATCAACAGCTGGGCGGCCTCCCATCTGTCGATCATCGGCGACGGAGACCCGGCGACCGGATCCCGCGCGGCCATCTATGTCGCACCCTGGGTCGAGGAGTTCGCCAAGGCCACCGCACTCTTCTGGGTGGCGATCCTGATGCGCTACCGCTGGGTCAGCCGGCTCAGCGGCATCGCCCTGGCCGGGCTGGCCGGCGCCGGTTTCGCCTTCGTGGAGAACATCCTCTACTACGGGCGCGTCTACCGGTACGCCGCCAATACCTTCGGCCAGGTCGAACCGGAGCAGGCGCTGCAGGGCCTGTTCCTGCAGCGCGGTGTGCTGACCTTCTTCGGTCACCCCCTCTTCACCTCGATGACCGGCATCGGGCTGGCGATCGGGCTGCGCTCCAAGAGCAAGGTCGTCCGGGTCATCGCGCCGCTGGCCGGCTTCTGCGCCGCGGCGTTCCTGCACATGAGCTTCAACACCGCTGCCACCCTGGTGCAGGGCAATCAACTGCTGTTGACCTACCTCTTCGTGGCGCTGCCCGCGCTGCTGGCGATGATCATCTTCATCGTCCGGCAGGAATTCCGAGAAGGCCGACTGATCCGGGAGCGGCTCACCGACTACGCACGGGTCGGCTGGGTGCCGACCGGCGACGTGCTGCCGATGTCGCGGCTGCGGACCCGGCTGCGGGCGCTGTGGCAGTCGTTGTTCCGTGGTGGGCATGCGCCGTTGGCGACCTTGCGGGTCCAACGAGCCGAGACCGAGTTGGCCTACCTGCGGGACTCGATGACCCGCGGTCTGATCGACGACGCGGGCCTGGAGCGGGAGAAGTTCCTGCTCTCCCGGATCCGTGCCGCACGCGGCGCAGCCGTCATCCAGCCCGAGGCTCGCGCCGACTACGGCCGGATCCGGGAGCTGTTCGGCCGGCGGCGTGCGATCCCGTCCTACGCACCGCCGAGCTACCCCGGCCCGGCCGGCATCGGCGGCTCGATGCCCGCACCGGGAACGGCCCCGATCGGGCCCGCCGCCACCCAGTACTCCAAGGTCGACCCGAACTGGAAACCGCCGGGGGAGTAGCCCGCCGGCTCGGCGTCGCCTGCTCAGACGGCGGCCAGCGCGTCCGGCTCCCCGGCCAACTCCTGCGGATCCTGCTCGGCACTGTCGGCGTCCTCGGGGTCGTCGGTGCGGGCCACCCGGCGGAACACCGCCACCCCGCGTTTCAGGTCATGCCCGACGATGTCGGCGTCGATCTCCAGCCGCTGGTGATGGCCGTCATCGTCATCCCAGACCGCGCTGCGTAGCTTGCCGGTCACGATCAGCGGGTCGCCCTTGTTGACGCTCTCGGCGACGTTGTCGGCGAGGTTGCGCCAACAGGTGATGCGCATCCAGATCGTCTGGTCGTCGGTCCAGCTGCCCTGTCGCTGGAACCGCGGCGTACACGCCAGTCGGAAGACCGCTCGTGACTTGCCGGTCGGGGTGGTGAACAACTCCACCGGTCCGCCGACGTTTCCGCTGATGGTGACCCGTGCGTCCATGGTCCGCTGCTCCTCGGTGTGGCGGGCCGCTGCTGCGCGACCCTGGTACCGACACTCTCCTCGCCGAGGCCGTCGGCTGTTCGAGCTGTGGACAGCGCTTCGAAGTGCTTCCCCGGCTGTGGATAACCCGGTTTAGGAGACTGCTGAACAATCTGCCCTACTGCGCGGCGCGCTGCACGCACACCGGCGGCGTTGCACTCCTTCAACGTGCTGGCGCACGCCCTCAGTCGTGCGCCTTGCCGTTGCACGCACATCGCACCGCTCGCGACGGGCACATTGTTCAGCACCCTCCTATCTCGAGGGTGCGGCAGCGGTTGTCTCGCCCGCCACCAGTTCGCACGGGATCAGCTGCGGTGCGGCGGGCTCCGTCGGTCGGGGCTTGGCCTCGACCAGATCGATCAGCCGCCGGACGCCGAGATCGCCGAGCGCCGTCCCCGGGGCCCGCAGCATCGTCAGCTCCGGATCCGACATCATCGCCATGTCCGGTGAGGTCAGGAACGAGAGCACCGACATGTCCCGTGGCACGGCGACTCCGACCGACTGCAGACCGGACACCACGCCCGCAGCGGCGTGTTCGTTCTGCACCATGATCGCGGTCAGGTCGGGGTGTTCGGCGACCAGCCGGGTCACTGCCTGACGACCGCCGCCGACCGTCGGCGGGCAGTCCAGGACGACGACGTCGAGCCCGCGGTGCCGGGTCATCCGCCGGAACGCCTGCCGGGTCCGCCGCTTCGGCCCGTAGCTCTGCAGCAGACGCTGCAACGGGCCCTCCTGTAGTAGCGCGATCCGCTGATGCCCGAGCTCCTGCAGGTGATCCAGGGCGATCGTCATGGTCTGGTCGAAGTCGATGTCGACGTAGTCCAGTGCGTCCGGGTCGGCGGTCCTGCCGATCAGCGAGAACGGCAGCCCGGCGCGCTGCAGCACCTCGATCCGCGGGTCGTCCAACAGCACCTCCATCAGCAACACACCGTCGGCCAGTCCGTCGGCGACCAGCTCACCGAGCTCGGTGGCGTCGTTGCTCACCGGCCACAGCACCAGGTGATACTCCATCTCCCGGGCCGCCGCGGCGGCTCCGGTGACGAACTCCATCCCGGTGCTGCCCAGCTTGTGCTCCAGGGCGGGGTAGGCCAACGCCAGCAGATGGCTGCGCCGACTGGCCAGTGCCCGCGCCATCGCGTTGCGCCGGAACCCGAGCTCGGCCATCGCCGTCTCGATCCGTTCCCGGGTCGCCGGCGTGACCGGCTTGGTGTCGTTCAGCACGAAGGAAACCGTCGCGATCGACACGCCCGCCCGGTCGGCCACCTCGCGCATCGTCGTCATCAGGCTGTCTCCGTTCCGATCTGTGGACGCCCACGGTAGCGGTGTCGACGCTGCGTCCGCGGCCACGGCGAGAGAATCGGCTGTCAGGGTTGACAAGGTGCGCGACGACGGGCCATGCTCGGACGAGGTTAAGCGCTTTACCGTCGATTGACAACGACCGATCGGGGATCACGGGCGCTGCATGAGGTTTCCCTGCGACGCAAAGGAGCGCCCCTGATGATCGGGCACCACACGATCAGGCGCGGGATCGGGCGCGACCCGATCCACGCCGGCCGACGACGCCGGATCGGCGGACTGATCGTCCTGCTGCTGGCGCTGCCGTTCCTGATCGGCGGCTGCGCCAAGATCGATCCGGGCCCGAACACGTTGAGCATCCTGGACTACTACAACGACGAGCCCGATCACTCGCTGACCCAGAAGGGCCTCGACCGCTGCGCTCGTCAGGTCGGCGTCGGTCTGCAGCGCGAGTCGGTGCCGGGGGAGAGCCTGATCCAGAAAACCCTGCAGCGGGCAGCATCCAAGACGCTCCCGGACGTCTTGATGTTGGACAATCCCGACGTCCAGCAGATCGCCGAGACCGGAGCCCTGCGGCCGCTGAACGACTACGGCATCACCGGCAACGGCTTCGCCCCGGGGATCATGTCGGCGACGTCGTACCAGGGCAAGATCTACGGCCTGGCGCCGGTGGTCAACACGCTCGGCATCTTCTACAACAAGGAGATGCTGGCCAAGGCCGGCGTCGAGCCACCGCAGACCTGGGCCGAGCTCCGCGCGGCGTCGAAGAAGCTCACCGGCAAGGGACACTACGGCCTCGCGTTCAGCGCCGACGCCTCGTACGAGGGAGCCTGGCAGTTCCTGCCGCCGATGTGGACCAACGGCGGCGACGAGACCGATCTGCGGACCCCACAGGTCACCCAGGCGCTGCAACTGTGGACCGATCTGGTCGACGACGGCTCCGCATCGAAGTCAGTGGTCAACTGGGGCCAGGGTGACGTCAATGATCAGTTCATGGCGGGCAAGGCGGCGATGATGGTCAACGGCCCGTGGAACATCCCCACCCTGAACGAGGAGCAGAAGCTGAAGTGGGGCGTGGTGCAGTTCCCGGTCAACAAGGCGGGCCAGCAGCCGGTCGCACCACTGGGCGGCGAGGCCTGGTCGGTGCCGGTCACCGGGAACGAGGAGAAGCAGGCCAAGGCGGCGAAGTTCGTCGCCTGCCTGAACGATGATCAATCCCAACTGGCGTGGGCCAAGTCCCGCTACACGGTGCCGACCAGGACGGCGCTGCTACCCCGCTACGAGAAGGCGATGCCGGAGATGACGCCGTTCGCCCGGCAGGTGCAGAACGCCCGCAGCCGGACCGGCAAGTTGGGCACCCGATGGCCGGAGGTGGCGACCACGATCTACACCGGCATCCAGCTCGCGCTGACCGGGCAGGCGTCGCCGCGCGATGCCTTCGCCAAGGCAGGGAAGTGATCGGATGACCGAGACGATGACGATGCGGGCCGAGGTGGCGGAGACCGCCGAGCGGCGAGCACAACGCCGCAGCTCGCGCCGGCGTGAGGAACTCACCAAGATCATGTTCGTGGTGCCGGCGGCCCTGGTGCTGATCCTGCTGTTCGGCTATCCACTGATCAAGAACATCGTGATGGGCTTCCAGGACTACGGCCTGAAGACCTTCTTCACCGGCCAAGCACCCTGGGTCGGGCTGGCCAACTACGTCACCGTGGTAACCGATTCACTGTTCTCCAAGGCCATGATCAACACCGCCCTTTTCACGGTCGGTTCGATCGTCGGCCAGTTCGTGATCGGCATGGTGCTGGCGATCTTCTTCCGCCGCCGGTTCCCGCTGTCCGGTGTGCTGCGCGCCCTGCTGCTGTTGCCGTGGTTGCTGCCGTTGATCGTCTCCAGCGCCACCTGGCGGTCGATTCTGGAACAGGACAGCGGACCGCTGAACCGGGTGCTGCAGGGGGTCGGTATCACCTCTGATCCGATCGGCTGGCTGAGTTCCCCGTCGGTCGCGCTGTTCTCCGTGATCATGGTGAACATCTGGATCGGCATCCCGTTCAACACCACGCTGCTGTACAGCGGTCTGATGGACATACCCGAGGAGCTGTACGAGGCCGGGTCGCTGGACGGCGCCGGGGCCTGGAAGTCATTCTGGTACATCACCTGGCCCAACCTGCGGGCGGTGGTCAGCGTGGTGCTGGTGCTCGGGGTGGTCTACACGATCAAGGTGCTGGACATCATCCTCGGTCTCACCGGCGGTGGCCCGGCGAACGCGACCCAGACGCTGTCCACCCAGTCCTACCAGCGGTCGTTCGTCGACTTCACCTTCGGCCAGGGGGCGGCGTTGAGCAACATCCTGATCATCATCTCGTTGCTGTTCGCGCTGTTCTACCTGCGATCGACCCGGCGAGCGGTGGATGAGTGAGATGACCGGAGTTGACATGAGAAGGGCTGACCGATGAGAGCCACCTCCGCCACCCGACGTGGCGTCGACACCGTGATCGGAATCGTGATCCTGGCACTGATGCTGTTCCCGGTCTACTGGATGATCAACGCATCCCTGCAGCGGTCCGGCAACACCCTGACCGCCGGCTTCCTGCCACTCGACCCGACCTTCGCCAACTACGCCAAGGCGATCGTCGAACAGGGGCGCAATCTGGTCGTCAGTCTGATCATCGCGCTCGGCACGGTGATCTTCAGTCTCGCGGTGGCGACACCGTGCGCGTACGCGCTGGCCAAGTTCCGCTTCCGCTGGATCAACGTCGCGCTGCTGGCGATTCTGATCTCCCAGATGATCCCGGGCATCGTGATCACCAATGCGCTGTACACCGCCTACGTCCAGATCGGACTGCTGAACTCGATCCCCGGTCTGGTGCTGGCCAACTCGACCGCATCGATCCCGTTCGCGATCCTGATCATGCGTTCCTTCATGCTCGGGATCCCGTCGGCGGTGGTCGAGGCGGCCCGGGTCGACGGCGCCGGCTATCTGCGGTCGTTCCTGTCGATCGTGGTGCCGATCAGCCGCAACTCGCTGATCACCGCGGCGTTGTTCAGTTTCCTCTTCTCCTGGAGTGACTTCCTGTTCGCCCTGACCCTGACCACCACCTCCCAGATCCGTCCCGTGACGCTGGGAATCTATGAATATCTCGGCACCCAGGTGCAGAACTGGGGCACCGTGATGGCCACCGCCGTACTGTCGGCGATCCCGGCCATCGTGCTGCTGATCGCAGCGCAGAAGTACATCGCCGCCGGCGCCGCCGGCGGTGCCGTCAAATGATCAAGGGTCCGCAAGGCCCCGACGACAAGGACAGAGATGACCGTCAGCAGCACCGACCTCAGCTACGCTCCGACCGATCGACCGATCCGCGCCGTGGTCTGGGGTGAGAATCGACACGAGCAGCGCGAGGAGCATGTCGCGAAGATCTACCCGCAGGGCATGCACACCACGATCAAGGAAGGCATCGAGGAGAACCTCGGCGACCAGGTCAGCGTCCGCACCGTGACGCTGGACGATCCCGAACACGGCCTGACCGAGGAGCTGCTCGGCCAAACCGACGTGCTGCTGTGGTGGGGCCATGCTGCGCACCAGGACGTCGCCGACGAGATCGTCGAGCGGGTCTACCGGCACGTGCTCTCCGGGATGGGGCTGATCGTGCTGCACTCCGGGCACTGGTCCAAGATCTTCGGCAAGCTGATGGGCACCAGCTGCACCCTGCGCTGGCGCAGCGAGCACGACCGCGAGTTGGTCTGGACCATCGACCGTACTCACCCGATCGCCCGCGGCGTTCCGCATCCGATCGAGATCGAGGCCCAGGAGATGTACGGCGAACAGTTCGACATCCCGACCCCGGACGAGTTGATCTTCATCAGCTCCTTCACCGGTGGCGAGGTGTTCCGATCCGGCTGCACCTGGCGCCGCGGCAACGGCAGGGTCTTCTACTTCTCCCCGGGCGATCAGGACTACCCGGTCTACCACAACGCGGCAGTGCGTAAGGTGATCGCCAACGGTGTCGGCTGGGCACGACCTGTCGTCGAGCGCACCATGCCCACCCTGCGGAGGCATGAGGTAGGGCAGTTCAACGAAGGCCGGGAGTATCAGTCGCCCTGGCAGAACAAGGCGTAAAGGAACGCAGATGGCAACAGCACAGGGTTCGACCGGGCACGGCCCGATCAAGATCATCCAGATCGGTGCCGGTTCGATGGGGCGTGGCTGGCTGCGCACCATCGCCGACAACCCCGACGTCGAGCTGGTCGGTCTGGTCGACCTCGATCCCGATCTCGCCCGGCGGGCCGCCGACGAGGCGGGCCATCAGCAGGCGGTGATCGCTACCTCGCTGGATGCGCTCGACGTGTCGGCCGATGCGGTGATCAACGTGACGATCCCCGAGGCGCACGCCTCCACCAGTCAGCAGGCTCTCTTCGCCGGGCTGCCGGTGTTGTGTGAGAAGCCGATCGCTCCGACCGTGGCGGGCGGGTTGGCGATGGCGGCCGCGGCCGAGGCGTCCGGACGGCTGTTGATGATCAGTCAGTCGCGGCGTTACGTGAACTCCTTCACCCAGTATCGCCAGCTGGTCGGCGACCTCGGCCGGATCGGCACCGTCACCTGCGACTTCTTCAAGGCACCGCATTTCGGCGGATTCCGGGACGCCATGGAGCACCCGTTGCTGGTCGACATGGCGATCCACACCTTCGACGCGTCGCGGGCGTTGCTGGGCAACAATCCGGTCAGCGTCTACTGCGAGGAGTACAACCCCTCCTGGAGCTGGTACGACGGTGACGCCGCCGCCAACGCGATCTTCACCTTCGCCGACGGCACCCGCTTCGGCTATCACGGCAGCTGGTGCGCACCGGGACAGGAGACGTCCTGGAACGGTAACTGGCGGGTGAGCGCCGAAGCCGGTAGCGCCGCCTGGGACGGTGATCATGAACCGACCGCCGAGCGCATCGATGATCACGAGGTGAAGATCCCGCCGTCGCCGCAGACACCGGAGTACATCGCCGGCTCGCTGGTCGAATTCGTCGACCATCTGCGCAACGGCACTCGACCCGACACCCACGCTGCGGCCAACGTGCTCAGCCTGGCGATGGTCGAGGCGGCGGTCCGGTCGGCGAGCGTCAAGCAGCCGGTGCAGATCGCCGACGTGATCACCGCCGCCCACCGGCAAGCAACCGCCGATGATCACGGTCCGCGGATCCACGCCGTCCTGGAGTCCTGGGACGTGCTGGAGGTTGTCGGTCTTTCCGGCTAACGCAAACGGTCCTTCGACAAGCTCAGGATCCACAATGGGTCCTGAGGTTGTCGAAGGACCGTAGTAACGACCTTCCGAGATCCCTTACAGCGAAGCGATCGCCTCGTTCAGCGTCTTGGACGGCCGCATCACCTTCGCGGCCAGTTCGTCGTCCGGACGGTAGTAGCCACCGATGTCGGCGGGGGAGCCCTGGACGCCGTTCAGCTCACCGACGATCGTCTCCTCCTGACCGGCGAGCGTCTCGGCCAACGGTTTGAAGGCCGCAGCCAGCTCGGCATCCTCGGTCTGCTCGGCCAGCTCCTGCGCCCAGTAGCGCGCCAGATAGTAATGCGAGCCGCGGTTGTCGATCCCGCCGACCCGCCGGGTCGGTGACTTGTCCTCATTGAGGAAGGTGCCGGTGGCCCGGTCCAGGGTGTCGGCCAGCACCTGGGCCCGTGCGTTGTCGGCAAATCCGGCCAGGTGCTCGAAGCTGGCGGCCAGGGCGAAGAACTCGCCGAGGCTGTCCCAGCGCAGGTAGTTCTCCTTCACCAGCTGCTGCACGTGCTTCGGCGCCGAACCACCGGCACCGGTCTCGAAGAGACCGCCGCCGGCCATCAGCGGCACCACCGACAGCATCTTGGCCGACGTGCCCAGCTCCAGGATCGGGAACAGGTCGGTGTTGTAGTCACGCAGCACGTTGCCGGTCACCGAGATGGTGTCCTCGCCCTTGCGGATCCGCTCCAGCGAGTACGCCGTCGCCTCGGCCGGCGCCATGATCTTGATCTCCAGGCCGTCGGTGTCCAGCTCGGCCAGGTAGGTGTTCACCTTCTTGATCAGATTGGCGTCGTGGGCCCGGCCCTCGTCCAGCCAGAAGATCGCCGGCGCGCCACTGGCCTTGGCCCGGGTGACGGCGAGCTTGACCCAGTCCTTGATCGGAGCGTCCTTGGTCTGGCAGGCCCGCCAGATGTCACCGGTCCGGACCTCGTGCTTGATCAACTCGTTGCCGGCGCTGTCGACCACCCGGATGGTGCCGTCGGCTGGGGCCTCGAAGGTCTTGTCGTGTGAGCCGTATTCTTCGGCCTTCTGCGCCATCAGGCCGACGTTCGGCACCGAACCCATGGTGGCCGGGTCGAAGGCGCCGTTGGCCTTGCAGTCCTCGATCACAGTCTGGTAGACGCCGGCGTAGCTGGAGTCGGGGATCACCGCCAGGGTGTCGGCTTCCTCGCCCTCCGGGCCCCACATGTGACCGCCGATCCTGATCATGGCCGGCATCGAGGCGTCCACGATCACGTCGGACGGCACGTGCAGGTTGCTGATGCCACGGTCGGAGTCGACCATCGCCAGCTTCGGGCCGGACGCGAGACCGTCGGCGACCAGCTTCTTGATCGCCTCGCCGTCGGGCAACTTCTCCGCGGCGCTGAGCACCCAGCCGAGCCCGTCGTTGGCCGAGATGCCGGCCGAGGCGAGCTCCTCGCCGTACTTCTCGAACAGCGCCGGCAGGAAGGTCTTGACGGCGTGGCCGAAGATGATCGGGTCCGAGACCTTCATCATGGTGGCCTTCAGATGCAGCGAGAACAGCACGTCGTCGGCCTTGGCCGCGGCGATCTGCTCGGCCAGGAAGGCTTCCAGCGCGCTGACGCTGAGGAAGGTGCCGTCCACCACCTCGCCGGCCAGCACCGGCAGCTTCTCCTTCAGCACAGTCACCGTGCCGTCGGCGGCGACATGCTCGATCGTCAAGGTGTCGTCGGCCTCCAGGACCACCGACTGCTCGTTGGAGCGGAAGTCGTCGTGGCCCATGGTGGCGACCCGGGTCTTGGAATCGGCGCTCCAGGCGCCCATCCGATGCGGGTGGGCCTTGGCGTAGTTCTTCACCGACGCGGGCGCCCGGCGGTCGGAGTTGCCCTGCCGCAGCACCGGGTTGACCGCAGAGCCCTTGACGGCGTCGTACTTGGCCTGGATCTCGCGATCCTCGGCCGACTGCGCGCTCTCCGGGTAGTCGGGCAGGTCGTAGCCCTGATCCTGGAGTTCCTTGATGGCAGCCTTCAGCTGGGGGATCGAGGCCGACACGTTGGGCAGCTTGATGATGTTGGCCTCCGGCCGCTCGGCCAGTTCGCCCAGCTCGGCCAGCGCGTCCGGCTGCCGCTGCTCCGCGGTCAGGCGGTCCGGGAACTGGGAGATGATCCGCCCGGACAGCGAGATGTCCCGCGTCTCGACCTGGACCCCGGCCTTGGATGCATAGGCCTGGATGATCGGCAGGAACGAGTAGGTCGCCAACAGCGGCGCCTCGTCGGTGTGGGTGTAGATGATCGTGGCGCTGGGTGACGCTTCCATGGTTCGCCTGACTCCTGAACTGTCGGATCGGTGCCTGAACGATGCGATTGTTGAATGCCTTGACGTCAAGATACCCGAGACCGGTCCGCCGACCGAGTGCAGCACCTGCCCGCACGCCGTCGGAGGTTCTCGTGGCCCGGATTTGTCGGGACCGTCGATCCCGATAGCGTTGGGGATGCTCGCGAGCAGAAGGGGACCGCCAGAACATGGCCGAATTCATTTTCCAGCTGCAGAACGTCCGCAAGGCGTTGGGTGACAAGGTCATCCTGGACAACGTCACGCTGGATTTCCTGCCCGGCGCCAAGATCGGCGTCGTCGGCCCGAACGGCATGGGCAAGTCGACCCTGCTCAAGCTGATGGCCGGTATCGAGCAGCCCAACAACGGAGACGCGCGGCTGGCCAAGGACGCCTCGGTCGGCATCCTGATGCAGGAGCCGCCGTTGACCGAGGGCACCACCGTCCTGGAGAACGTCGAAGAGGCCGTCGGTGAGACCAAGCAGATGCTCGCCCGCTTCAACGAGATCTCCGAGGAGCTGGCCAACCCCGACGCCGACTACGACGCGCTGCTGGCCGAGATGGGCGACCTGCAGACCGAGTTGGACCGGCGCGAGGCCTGGGAGGTCGACTCCCAGCTGGAGCAGGCGATGGACGCGCTGCGCTGTCCGCCGGGAGATGCGATCGTCGACGTGCTGTCCGGTGGTGAGCGACGCCGGGTCGCGCTGTGCAAACTGCTGCTGCAGCAGCCCGATCTGCTGCTGTTGGACGAGCCGACCAACCACCTGGACGCTGAGTCGGTGCTGTGGCTGCAGAGCCACCTGAAGACCTACCCCGGCGCCGTCCTGGCCGTCACCCACGACCGGTACTTCCTGGATCAGGTCGCGGAATGGATCCTCGAGCTCGACCGCGGTCGGACCTACCCGTACGAGGGCAACTACTCCACCTATCTGGAGACCAAGCGCTCCCGGCTGCAGCTGGAAGGCCGCAAGGACGCCAAGCGGGCCAAGATCCTGGAGCAGGAACTGGAGTGGGTGCGCTCCAACCCCAAGGCCCGGCAGGCCAAGAACCGGGCCCGGCTGGCGCGTTATGAGGAGATGGCCGCCGAGGCTGAGCGGGCCAAGAAGCTGGACTTCGAGGAGATCAACATCCCGCCGGGTCCGCGGCTGGGCAACCAGGTGCTGGACGTGGACAAGCTGGTCAAGGGCTTCGAGGACCGGACGCTGTTCAACGGTCTGTCGTTCTCGCTGCCGCGGGCCGGCATCGTCGGCATCGTCGGCCCGAACGGCGTCGGCAAGTCGACACTGTTCCGGATGATCACCGGCGAGGAGACCCCCGACGGCGGCACCCTCAAGCTGGGCAGCACGGTCTCGATCTCCTACGTCGACCAGGGCCGCGGCGGACTCGACCCGAAGAAGAACGTCTGGGAGGTCGTCTCGGACGGTCTGGACTTCATCAAGGTCGCCAACTACGAGGTGCCGTCCCGGGCCTACGTGGCATCGTTCGGCTTCAAGGGCCCGGACCAGCAGAAGCCGGCCGGCGTGCTGTCCGGCGGCGAACGCAACCGGCTCAACCTGGCACTCACCCTCAAGATGGGCGGCAACTTGCTGCTGCTCGACGAGCCGACCAACGACCTGGACGTGGAAACCCTGCAGTCATTGGAAGATGCGCTGCTGGAATTCCCGGGCTGTGCCGTCGTCGTCTCCCACGACCGGTGGTTCCTGGACCGGGTCGCGACCCACATCCTGGCCTGGGAGGGCACCGACGAGGACCCGGCCCAGTGGTACTGGTTCGAGGGCAACTTCGAGGACTACGAGGCCAACAAGATCGATCGCCTCGGTGCCGAGGCCGCTCGTCCGCACCGCACCACGCACCGCCGCCTCACCCGCGGCTGAGCCGGCCGGTCAGGGTCGGCGCGCCCCGCTGATCATCATCCCGATGATCACGGTGGCGCCGACCAGGACGTGCATCGAGGTCAGCGCGACGGCAATCGACACCGACAGCGCCATCGCCCATGGGCTCCAGCAGGACAGCACGGCAACCACGATCGCGATGATCATCCAGATCGTCGGGCCGCGCCGACGGTTGATGCGTTCCAGGATCGCCAACAACGCCCATCCGCTGAGCCCGGACAGGACCGGTGCTAGCCCGACAAGAAGCGGATTGACCGGCGTCGGTCCGGCCCCCTGGTCGACCATCAGGTCCAGCCCGACCAGCTGAGTGCAGATCACCCAGTCGATCATCGCGACCAGGACGGCGATCAGGATCGTCACCGCCCGCCGGATCCGCCTCGCCGCCGCCCCGCCTCGTACCGTTGCTTCGGTGGTCGTGGTGATCGGCGACGTCTCACTGCTGATGCTGTTCATGATCATGAACGCTAGGCAGTACGACGGCTGACCGGGTACGCCGTGTGTCAGGTTCGGACCCGTACAACTGTCACGGGCTGATCGGGGGTGCAGGATCAGTCGGGTGGGTGGGGGTGATCCGGTGTGAGACCACCCGGGTGCCGGCGTCGTCGTAGCTGAACTCGGCCGTCAACCGCTCACCGGCGAGAATCCTGGGCAGCCAGTAACGATCGTCGTCCCACATCCGATCCAGCGGGATCGCATCCACGTCGTACCACTGCGGTGCGAGCTCGTCGCTGGCCCGGACGGTGCCGGTCCAGGTGGCAGCCGTGAAGACGCTGACGATCGCGTCGGACGTCGGATCGGCCGGGAACCGGAACGTCAGGGTCGCAACCTGCTCGACGTCGGCTGCTGCGGCGATCACCCCGGTCTCCTCGCCGAGCTCCCGGATCGCAGCTTCCCGATCGGTCTCGCCGTCCTCGCGATGACCACCCGGGCCCATCACGTTGCCGCGCCCGAATCCCCGCAGCTTTTCGCCCAACAACACCTGCCGCGGCAACTCATCGCCACCACGGAAGATGTAGATCAAGGACTGGTGTGCGGCACTCACCAGGGCATCCTGCCAGCAACCGGGTCAGTCCTCGACAGTGATCGCCATCGCCGGGCACAGGATGGCGGCCTGCCGGACGTCATCGGCGATCTCCGGCGGCGGGTTCTCCTCCAGCAGGACGACGATGCCGTCCTCCTCACGCTGATCGAAGACGGCCTCGGCCGCGACCACACATTGTCCCGATGCGACGCACTTGTCCTGATCGATGCTGATCTTCATGAGTTCCTTTCGTGGTCACCAGGTGACCGGGAGAGCGCGCACACCGTAGACGGCAGCGTCGTGTTTGAAATCGAGAGTGGCTGGGTCGGCGGCCAGCGCCAGACCGGGGATCCGCCGGTACAGGGTGCTGTAGACGATCTGCAGCTCGGCACGGGCCAGCGGCTGACCGAGGCACTGATGGACTCCGAAGCCGAAGGCGACATGTCGGCGTGCGTCGCGGGTCAGATCAAGATCATCGGGCCGTTCGAACGCCTCCGGATCGCGATTGCCGATCTCGCCGGGGAAGATCACACCGTCGCCGGCCCGGATGATCTCGCCGGCGAACTCGATGTCCGCGGTCGCAACGCGCCGCCGTCCGTTGTGCGTGATGTGCAGGTAGCGCAGCAGCTCCTCGGTCGCCGAGATCGCGATCTGCGGGTCGCCGGAGTCGCGGAGCAGGGCGAGCTGATCGGGATGTTGCAGCAGCGCAAGTGTGCCGAGCGCGATCATGTTCGCCGTCGTCTCGTGTCCCGCCAGGAGCAGCAGCATGCCCATCTGTGCTGCCTCGTCCACCGTGAGTTCGCCGGCCCGGATCCGTTCCACCAGCCCGGACAGCAGGTCGTCGCCCGGCTGCTCCATCTTCGTGGTCAGCAGGTCGGACAGATACCGGGTGAGGTTGCCCATCGCGGTCCGGCCGGCTGTGCGGTCATCGGAGATGGTGACGATCGTCCGACTGTTCTCCTGGAAGAAGTCATGATCGTCGTACGGCACGCCGAGCAGTTCGCAGATGACCAACGACGGCAACGGCAGTGCGAAGGCCTGCACCAGATCCACCGGCCGCGGACCGGCCAGCATCCGATCGATCAGCTCGTCGACCAGCTGCTGGATCCGCGGTCGCATCGCCCGCACCCGTTTGACCATGAACGGTGCGGTCACCATCCGCCGCAACCGGGCGTGCTCCGGATCGTCCATCAGGATGAAGCTGATCTTGCTGCCCTGTTGGCCGTCGCCGTCCTGCCCGGCTTCCTGCTGCGCGGCTTCCTGCGTGGCAGCCGGCGACGGGTAGCCGGGACGGCCGGCTTCGGAACTCATCCGGGAGTCGGCGAGCAGCGTTCGTTGATCGTCGTAGCGGGTGACCAGCCACGGAGTCTGGCCGTCGGACAGCCGGACCCTGGTCAGCCGGCCGTGTCGTTGCAGATCGGCCAACGCCGGTGCCGGGTCCAGCGGACAGCCGGTCGCGCGAGCAGCCGGGTAGCTCAGTACGCCGTCGGTGCGGGTTGTCGGGGTGGTCGTCATGGTGAAATCTCCAGACGGGTGTCGGTTCTGTGTCGGGGTGGGCAGCGCCGGTCGATGATCAGATGATCATGCGATCGCCGGCGCCGGCTGATCGCGGAAGGACTCCAGGACCAGTCGCCGATGCTGGCGGGTCTGCTTGGGCATGTTGCAGCCGACGACGGCCGTCACCCGGTCGTCCTCGGTGTACTGCAGGAGGAACCGTCGTCGGTCAAGATCACCGTCGAGCATCGTGACTGCGGCACGCGGGCTGGGCAGACCGTAGGCCTGGATCTTGATCTCGAACTGGTCGGTCCAGAAGTACGGCACCGGCCGGTACGGCGCCGGCTCGCCGGCCGTGATCAGATTCTGTGCAACGGCGAGCGCCTGCTCACCGGCGTTGGTCCGATTCTCCAACCGGATCGACCGGCCGAGTCCCCGATGGTGCCATCGGGCGACGTCCCCGACGGCGTAGATGTCCTCGGCGGCACGGCAGGCGGCATCGCACCGGACACTACGATCATGATCATCGAGCTCGAGTCCGCTGTCGGCGAGCCATCCGGTGTTCGGCGTCGATCCGGCCGCGACGACGATCAGGTCGGCCGGCAGGTGCTCACCGTCGTCCAACACGATTCCGGTCACCCGCTGGTGCCGGGTGATCACCCGGTCCAGCTGTCGCCCCGGCCGCAGCCGTACGCCGTGCTCGTGATGCACGGCAGCCAACTCCTCGCCGACCAGTGGGCCGAGTTGCCAGGACAACGGTGCGGTCTGCGGACCGACCAGCGTGACGTCGGCGCCCTGCGAACGGGCCGAGGCAGCGATCTCGGCACCGAGCACCCCGTCGCCGAGCACGACCAGATGTCGTGCGTCCTGGAGGTTGTCGCGTAGCACCAGTGCATCGTCGAGGGATCGGAAACCTTGCACGCCGTCGATCCCGGTCAGTCCTGGCAACTCGCGGGGGCTGACACCGGTCGCGATCACGACCGCATCGCCGGACAGCCGGCGCCCGGCGGTGGTCGTCACCCGATGCCGCTCGCTGTCCAGGCCGGCTGCCGCGTCATCCAGCAGCAGCTCCGCATCCAGCTGACGCAACTGCTCGGCCGTGCGCAGCCGGGCCCGTTCGGGCTCCCAGGCGCCGGACAACACCTGCTTGGACAGCGGCGGCCGATCATAGGGGGCGTGCCGCTCCGCACCCAGCACGATGATCCGCCCGGTGTGACCGGATCGCCGCAGTGCTTCGGCCGTGCCGAATCCGGCGGCACCCGCTCCGATGATCAACACGGTCGCTCCGGTCAAGATCATCGATCGCCTCCCGAGAGCCTCCGTGGTCGCCGGCCCGAACGGCGGACCGGTGTCACCGGCGCGGTCCAGACACCGACCAGGCCGTCGACCAGACCGGTCGCGGCAGCCTCCCAGTCGGGTCGCGCGGTCGGGTCGCCGTCGGCCACCGCCCGCTCGCGTTCGGCGAACATGTGCACCATCAGCTGCCGGGTCATGTCCGCCCGTTCGATCCGGACGGCCGCCGGCAACGGTCCCAACGCCCGACCCAGGTTGATCAGGATCTCCTGCAGCACCGGCGAATCCAGGGAGTCCTCGACGATCATCGGACGCAGTCCGGGATCGGTCATCAGTTGCGCGGCGAACCGCGCGAACCAGGTGGGACCGCCCATTGCCGCAAGATGGCGGGCCTGCGGCAGCACCAGGCACTCGGCCCACTGCCGTACGTCAGTGCGGTCGTCGACAGCGGCGACCATCTCTCGGCGGATGGTCTCGATCTCTGCGGCGTGCCGACGCAGAATCGCGCGAATCAGGTCGTGCTTGGTGCCGAAGTGATATCCGACGGCAGCATTGTTGCCTTGCCCGGCGGCATCACTGATCTGCCGGTTGGACACCGCCCAGACGCCACGCTCGGCGAACAGCCGCTCGGCGGTGATCAGGATGCTTTCCTGAGTGTCCCGGGCACGCTCCTGCGACTGCTTGCCGCGGGACCGCACGCCGGGTGTCACGGTCACCACCGGACCGGGACCGTCTGCAGCCCTCCGACGATCAGGCCCGTGATCGGTTGCAGCTGATCGGTCGGCACCGCCAACTCCAGGCTCGGCAATCGCCGCACCATGACCTCCAGCACGGTCTGCAACTCGGTACGAGCCAGCATCTGTCCGAGGCAGGAATGCGGGCCGGCGCCGAACGTG